>JBAXAO010000012.1:0-33132 GCA_037142435.1 Actinomycetes bacterium
TTCCGATAATCGATGATACGTGCGGCCATGACTGGCCCGACTCCAGGAAGTTGATCGAGTTGCGTTGCTGTTGCAGAGTTCAGGTGGATCGGAAAATGAGTAACGGATTGAGAACCCTTGCCCTTTGATACCGCAGGCGGAGTGGAGATGAGACCGCCGACCAGAATTTGCTGCCCGTCAAAGAGAACTTCGGCCTGGTTGATATCTGAGATATCGACGCCTTTCTTGGCGCCTCCCGCTGCCGAAATGGCATCGACTGCGCGCGATCCCGAGGGCAATGTATAAACCCCTGGATGCGCGACCTTCCCGGCAACATCAACAACTACGGAGGCTGGCACGGTGGGAGATGGAATCGGCGTCGGTGATAGAGAGCTCAGTGGATCTAGTAACTTCTCCGCTGAACTTTGTTGGGAGGTTGCCAGTGGGTGTCCATGCGCCAGCGAAATGTAGAAAAGACTGAGACCTATTGCGGCAATGGCCACCAAAACCAAACCTCGCCGTTGCTCTCGTGAGAGCATCACCAGATCTGAAAGATTCACGCCACCAAGTTATTGATCCGACTTCCAAGCAAAATACCAGAGGAGTCTGGCTGTGAATTAAAGAACGATGTTGACGAGCTTTGGCGCCTTGACAATAACTTTCTTAATCTCTTGCCCAACAAGGCTTTCCGAAATCTCGGGATTGGAATACGCCAGCGCTTCTAATTCCGAATCTGAGATCTGAGGCGAAACCTCTATACGGTCTTTAATCTTGCCGTTGATCTGCAAGATGGCAACCACGGCATCGGATTCCAACAGCGCCGGATCAATTGCCGGGAAGCCAGCAAGTGCGACTCCGGGTTGGTGTCCTAACTTCGCCCACATTTCTTCGGCGGTGTATGGGGCAACTAACGACAGGGTTAAGGCAATAACTTCAGCAGATTCACGAACCGCAGGATCTGCCGCCCCGCAACCGGTATCTATTGCTTTGCGAGTGACATTTACAAGTTCCATAATGCGGGCAACCGCGACGTTAAAGCGGAAGGATTCGACTGCAAAATTGATGTCGTGCAGAGCTTTATGTGTAGCTTTACGCAGAGCCAGATCCCCTTGCGTTACATCTATACCTGGTTGGCTAGAAACGTCGCCCGAGATTCGCCAAGCGCGATTAATAAATTTTACCGAGCCACTAGGCGAAACATCAGCCCAGTCGATGTCATCTTCAGGCGGACCTGCAAATACTAGTGAGAGTCGAACTGCATCGACGCCGTGCGTATCTAACTGTTCGGACAATGTAACTAAGTTACCCCGCGATTTGCTCATAGCGGAACCGTCCATCAAGACCATGCCTTGATTGAGGAGACGAGTAAATGGTTCAGTGAAATTGACTAGTCCGATGTCGTACAAGACCTTGGTAAAGAATCTGGAATAAAGCAGATGCAAAATCGCGTGGGTGACGCCACCAACATATTGATCAACAGGCAACCACTCATTGACTAGTTCGGGATCAAAAGCGCGTTCGGTATCAAAGGGGTTGGTGTAGCGCAGGAAATACCAGGAAGAGTCGAAGAAGGTGTCCATCGTGTCGGCATCACGACGGGCCGGACCGGAGCAAGTAGGACAAGTTGTGTTGACCCAATGTTCGGCGGCGCCCAGCGGAGACGATCCCTTTGGCTTTAAATCTAAACCAGTCGCATCAGGAAGTTCGACGGGAAGTTGGTCGACAGGGACGGGCACCTCGCCACATGTGGGGCAATGAATAATAGGAATAGGCGTTCCCCAGAAGCGCTGGCGCGAGATCAGCCAATCGCGAAGACGATAGTTCTTTGCTGATTTTCCTAAACCTTTATTCGCCAATTCTTCTGTTATTTTGGCGATTGCTGCTTCTTTTGAAAGTCCGTTGAGCGATCCAGAATTTACAAGTGTCCCGTCGCCACCGGTAGCAATTCCGGTTTCGTTGGGGTCTTCTTCGCCAGTTTCTACAACCACTACAACCGGCAACTTCATGGCGCGTGCAAAATCTAGATCGCGCTGATCGTGCGCTGGAACGGCCATGATTGCGCCCGTACCGTAATCGGCCAGAACGTAATCGCTAGCCCAAATCGGAATCTGCGCACCATTCACCGGGTTGATGGCGTATCGCTGGAGAAATACACCCGTCTTAGGGCGATCAGTCGCCAAGCGATCAATATCGCTGGCAGCCTTCACGCTCTCGAGATACGAGGTGAATTCGGCTTCGACGGCACCACCACTGGCAAGTTCAGCGGCCAAAACAGAATCGGCAGCAACGACCATAAATGTCGCACCGTAAAGAGTGTCGGGACGAGTCGTATACACCGTGATTGGATGATCGCGGCCTTCGATTTCAAATGTCACTTCGGCGCCAACGGAACGTCCGATCCAGTTGCGTTGCATTGACATAACTTTCTCGGGCCATTTGCCCTCAAGTTGATCCATGTCATCCAACAGGCGATCGGCGTAATCAGTGATCTTGAGATACCACTGATTCAATTTCTTCTTGGTGACAGGAGTATCACAACGCTCGCAAAGGCCGGCAACAACCTGCTCATTTGCCAAAACTGTCTGATCCTTTGGGCACCAGTTAACGGCCGAATCTTTTCGATAAGCCAAACCCTTTTTATAAAGCTCTAGAAATAGCCATTGATTCCATTTGTAGTACTCGGGATCGCTCGTGTGGAGAACTCGGTCCCAATCGAAGGAACAGGCATAACGGCGCATCGATGATTTGTGAATCGCAATATTTTCATAGGTCCATTTACGAGGATCGGTACCACGTTTGATCGCAGCATTTTCGGCAGGAAGTCCAAAAGAATCCCAACCGATGGGGTGCATAACGTTAAAACCTTTTTGAACCCAATAGCGAGCAATGACATCGCCCAGTGCGTAGGCCTCGGCATGACCCATATGCAGATCGCCCGACGGGTAAGGAAACATATCCAAGACATACTTCTTGGGACGCGCGTCATCAGCGCGCCCAGATCGGAAGGGAGCTAGTTCATCCCAAACAGGCAACCATTTCGCCTGTACTCCGTGAATGTCGTAAGCCTCATGCATGGGGAGCATTCTCCCATCTCACGTCGGTGAGTTCTTCACTTACCTGCCAAAGATGAGCAGCCAATGTTTGGTCGTAGGCAGCTGATTTGGCCCGTGTCAGCTTCGGGTGCCCGCGCATTTCGCCCAGACCATCTGGCCCGACAAAGGAAGCCCCCACTAATCCTGGGAAGGTGGCAGCACAGAGAGCCGGCAGAGCGCCTTTCTCAGCAGATTGTGCAAAGACGGCATTACCTGCAGCCATCAACCTCTGTTGAATGAAACTTCCGCGCATTTCTGGCCCGACCATTTGCAGATGGGTTGATGAGTACCCAGGATGAGCTGCGATTGGTATGAAGCTCCAGCCGTGCACTAAGCGCAATCTTTCGAGGTGCGAAACGAAGAGCAAGTTTGCCAATTTGCTGGCGCCGTAAGAACCCCATGGCGAATAGCTGCCAACGCCTAAACACTTTTCGCGGATATCTTGTAATGAACCGTCATCGAAATTACCAAGGCGATGAGCCATGCTAGACATAACAATTAATCGATCGCCGATGTACTGACGAATCAATCCCGCAAAAGCGAAATGACCTAAGTGATTAGTACCCATTTGTAATTCAAAACCATCAACGGTAGAGGTCATAGGCGTTGCCATCACACCTGCATTTAATATGACGACATCGAAGGTGCTTTCAATGGAAGCGGCCGCACTGCGAACAGAACTCAAATCCGCAAGGTCCATAACGATGGCAGAACTGCGACCAATCTTGGCCACTGTCCGTTCGGCTTTTTCTAGCGTTCGAGCGGTGATGGTGACATCTGCGCCATGTCTGGCCAATTCGATCGCCGAGGCGAGGCCGAGTCCGCTGGTACCTCCTGTGATGAGGAATTTCTTGGCCGAGAGATCAGGGATATTGTCAGTGTTCCAGCCTGAGGGAATCGCGTGTTGCACGGTTATTCCCTTCCGATCTATACGTGGAGCTGAGGGGATTTGAACCCCTGACCCCCTGCATGCCATGCAGGTGCGCTACCAGCTGCGCCACAGCCCCGTTTTTGATGAGGGTCAGACCCTACCGAAAGAATTGGGTCATTACCAAAGCGAGTTACAACTTGGGCGAATCTGGGTTTGCCAGAGCCTCATTACCCAAGAAAAGTTCGGGCGACGAACCCGCGTTGTGCTCGGTCAAGATCCACTTGTGATTGCGATCCATTTCCACAATCGACCAGGAGGCGTTGGAAAGTCCTCCCAGGACGCCCCATTGTTCGACCGGTAAATCCAACATTTTCCCCAAGAGGCAGCGGGCGGTTCCGCCATGGGTCACTAGAACCAATAGCCCCCGAGTATCTGCTAATTCATCGTTAACCAAACTAAGGGCGCGTTCGGCAACTTCGGTCCGACGTTCACCAGTTTCGCCAGCAGGTTCATCGCTGCCCGAAAGCCAGCCCAGAAAGCGGGAACTGTCTGCGGCCCGATTCTCGCTCCCCGTCTTTCCTTCCCAATTTCCACCGTGAGTTTCGCGAATACGGGCATCAATATTTACGGGCAGCCCCAACAAATCTGAGAGCGGAGTGGCCGTTTGTCGCGCGCGAATTAAATCGCTGGAAATGATTCTGGTAGGAGACATTCCAGCTAAAATTTTTGCTGAATGCGCCACTTGATAGAGCCCAACCTCGTTTAGGGGAATATCCGAATGTCCCTGAAAGCGATTTTCGACGTTCCAATCGGTTTGGCCATGGCGCCAAATCAAAATTCTAGGTCGTGGATCTGATCCCATCAAAAATTATTCCTCTACGGTGATTGTCAATGGAATGCGTGGGCAATCGTTCCAGAGGCGATCGAGCATGTAGTAGCCACGAAGCTCAAGAGTTTGAATATGCACGACTAGATCCGAATAATCCAAAAGGACCCAAGCGCCGGTGCCTTCCTTGCGAATAGGTTTTTCGCCAACTTCAGCCAATTTCTTGAAAACTTCGTCGGCAATGGCATCAACTTGACGTTCGTTAGCAGCACTGGCGATAAGAAACACTTCTGAAAGAACCATCTGCTCGGTCATATCAATAGCGACGATGTCCGTGCCTAATTTGTCGGCCACAGCCTGCGCTGCAATCTGGGTGATCTTCTTAACTTGCTCACTTGCTGACATAAAGTCCTCGTTCTCGTACATAGGTTAGAACCGATTGTGAAACGAGATGCGATGCATCCGCTCCGGTGGAAAGTAATTGCCGAACTTCTGTAGCCGAAACATCTAAGGCATCAATTTCAATTTCGGGAAATTCCGATTTCAGATCGCCTGGTCTGCGGACCACTAAAATTGAAACCATTTTGAGCAAATCTTTGCTCTTGTGCCATTGCTGAATTGATGCGGCAGCATCGCTTCCTAAAATTAAAGTGAAGTGATCGTCGGGAAAGAACGCTTTCAACTGCGCAATGGTCTCAAAAGTGTAGGTAGGGCCCTCGCGTCGAACTTCGATATCAGTCATAGCAACCTTAGTCTGCAGATTATCCGGTAGGTCATCTAGAGCCAAGGCACACATTTCAACTCGGTCGGCGCCATTGGCTAATGGTGCGCTTTCGCGCAGCCAAGGCTTACCAGTTGGAATTACCAAAACTTGATCAAAGCGATCTGCAACTGCTTCGATGATATGGATATGTCCTAAGTGAATGGGGTCGAAAGTTCCGCCCAAGATCCCAACTTTGCGAATTCTTCGGTTTTCCTTGCTGCTATAGGAGATGGTTTAGTCCCGGTCTACGCGGAGCACCAAGAAGAGCAGCAATGACAAAACTGCAAAGGCGAAGATGCCAAAGAAGACAGGCGGGGCGGGCAGCTTGCGAGTGGCGCCCTCGGCCAAGACAACGAGTGATGAGTTCATGGGAGGAAGTTTAATGCCTAAAAAGAAGGATCTACTCCCCCGCTAGTAGTTGCTTAAAGCCGGCTTCGTCCAGAATCGGCACGCCTAGTTCTTCGGCCTTGGCTAACTTCGATCCGGGGGCATCCCCAACCACCACGAAATCGGTCTTCTTTGATACTGAGGAAGCCACTTTCCCCCCATGAGCGGCAATGACTTCGGCTACTCCGTCGCGCGTAAAGTCGGTCAACGAGCCGGTGACAACCAAAGTTTTGCCGGCCAAAGTTTGAGGAAGCTGGCTCTCGCTTTGAACGAGGGTAAGTGAAACACCGGCCGCTTTCCATTTGCTCAAAATTTCTTGATGCCAGCCGATGGCATGCCATTCAATAATGGATCGCGCAATTATTTCCCCGACACCATCTACTTGAGCGAGTTCGGTTTCATTTGCAGCGAAAATCGCATCGGCAGATCCAAAACTCTTTGCCAGGGCCTGGGCGGCTGTCGGACCAACATGCCGGATAGAAAGGGCGACCAATATCCGCCAGAGAGGTCTGGTCCTTGCCTCTTCTAGAGCGGCAATCAGTTTGGCGGCATTTGCTGCCAAGGATTGATCTTTCTTGGTGAAAAAAGATGATTTCGCCAAATCCGATATCTTGAGATTGAAAAGATCTGATTCGTCAATGATCAGATGATCCGTAAGGAGTGCAGAGGCGGCTTCAAATCCCAACACATCAATATCAAGTGCAGCCCGTGAACCGATGTAATAAATTCGTTCTCGCAATTGAGCCGGGCAAGACTGCGCATTCGGACATCGAATATCAACGTCGCCTTCAGACATGGCGCGTAAAGACGATCCGCACTCGGGGCAACTTGTAGGCATGATGAAAGCTCGTTCTTTACCTGTTCGTTCGGCGATGACGGCTCCTAAAACTTCAGGGATGACATCACCGGCCTTTCGAATGACGACAACGTCGCCAATCAAAATTCCTTTACGCAAAACTTCTTCGGCGTTATGTAAAGTTGCATTGGTAACTGTGGATCCGGCAACTTTGACGGGCTCCATGAACGCAAACGGGGTGACACGGCCAGTTCGTCCGATACTTACTTTGATATCAAGAAGGCGTGTTGTGACTTCTTCTGGCGGATACTTAAAAGCAATGGCCCATTTGGGTGCCCGCGAAGTAAATCCAAGGATTTCTTGCGCCGGAATTTCGTTGACCTTAATGACGGTCCCATCAATCTCGTGTTCGACGTCGTGGCGATGAACTTGGTAAAAGTCAATGAACTTTTGAACTTCAGCCCGAGAAGAAACGACTTTAACTCGATCGCTGGTCGGCAAGCCCCACTTTTTCAATTGTTCGTATGCCGCCGACTGCGATGCAAATTCCACTCCAGTTGCTGCGCCAACCCCATGAACCACCATGCTCAACGGGCGAGAAGCAGTGACTTTTGGATCCTTTTGGCGCAAAGAGCCGGCAGCTGCGTTTCGAGGATTTGCGAAACGGACCTTGCCCTCTTCTTCCATCTGGTCATTAAAGAGATTGAAAGCCTCAATCGGAAAGAAAACCTCGCCACGAACTTCGAGCTGGGTGGGGATGTTTTTACCCTTAAGCTCATGAGGAATCACGCCAATGGTCTTCACATTTAAGGTGACATCTTCGCCTGTGACGCCATTGCCACGAGTCAGCGCTCTGACTAATTTTCCATTTTCATAAAGCAGGTTAATGGCCAAGCCATCCACTTTTACCTCGCATAGCCAAGTATTTTTAACCTCAGCTTTGTCGATGCGATCGAACCATATCTCTAGCTCGGATAAATCAAAGACATTGTCCAAGCTCATCATCCTGGCGATGTGATCGTGCTGAGTGAATTCGGTAGAAAACCCACCACCTACTTGGTCGGAAGGAGAATCTTCGGCTTTAAAAAGTGGGTACTTTTCCTCAAGTCCCTTGAGTTCGAGAATCAATTGATCGAATTTGGCGTCGGAGATACTGGGACGATCAAGTACATAATATTTAAATTGATGTTCGCGAATTTCTTCGGCAAGCAGCACCATGCGATGGCGAATATCTTGATCGGCCATGGCCCTTACGCAGTTTCGCTAACCGTTGCCGAACCTACAACCCGATCGTCATCGTAAATAACTAAGCCTTGACCTGCGGCCAAACCAAAGAGTTGCTCATCTAGTTGCACCTTTATTTCAGTGCCGTCATGAACATAAGAACAAGCTAGCGGCTGACCATGCGCCCGCACCTGAGCAAAGCCTCGATGATCCTGACCAGCCTCCGGTGCTGGTCCGCACCAAATGGCGCGATCTCCAACAATTTTCGTTACAGCTAGGGCTTCATGCGCACCAACGACGACGGTGTTTGTTTTGGGTTCAATCTTTAAAACATATCGAGGAATTCCGCCAGCAGCGGGCACCGTAAGCCCCAATCCTCGTCGCTGTCCAACGGTATAGGTGTAGGCGCCTTGATGCTCTCCCAAAACTTCACCAGACTCATCAACAATCGGTCCACTTTCGCTGCCTAATCGATCTCGCAACCAGCCGGCGTTATCTCCAGATGGAACGAAACAGATGTCATGGCTATCTGGTTTGTTGGCTACATAGAGCCCGCGAGATTTCGCTTCTTTGCGGGTATCTGTTTTGACGATATCGCCTAACGGGAAATGCGCGCCAGCTAATTGCTCGGAGTTAAGAACTGCCAAAACATATGACTGATCCTTCGCGGGATCGACTGCTCGATACATCAAGCGGCCTGCTGGAGTTTCTTTCATTTGCGCGTAGTGGCCGGTGACGACGCCATCAAATCCCAATGCCCGGGCGCGATCGAGCACGGCGGCAAATTTAATTTTTTCATTGCAACGCAGACATGGATTCGGGGTACGACCATTGGAATATTCAGAGATGAAATTCTCGACTACGCCCTCATGGAATTCGGAAGCCATATCCCAAATATAGAAAGGTATCCCGATAACGTCTGCGGCACGCCTGGCATCATGCGAATCTTCGATAGTGCAGCATCCACGAGCACCCGACCTATATTTCTGCGGGTTGCTTGATAACGCCAAGTGCACGCCGACAACTTCGTGACCCATTTCGGCAACGCGAGCGGCGGCAACAGCAGAATCGACTCCCCCACTCATCGCAGCAATAAGTTTCATCTCGATCTACCCCCTGGCCAATGCAGCTCGAGCGCGATGCACAACGGAACCAATAACTTCACACAATTTATCTATTTCAGCTGCCGTGTTAGTAAAACTCAGCGAGAAGCGCAAAGAGGAGCGCGCGTCTCGCTCGGAGACGCCCATGGCCAGCAAGACATGGCTGGGCCGGGGCACGCCCGCACTACAAGCCGATCCTGTTGAACAGTAGAAACCTTCGGCGTCCAGCAAGAGCAGAAGACCATCGCTTTCGGTTCCTGGAAATGTGATGTTGACGATCCCAGGCAGGCATTGAGTCTGGTCGCCGTTGACGGTGATGTCAGGAAAGATTTTAAACAGAGACTCAACCAGGTAACTCTTCAGATCACGGATATAGATCGCACGTTCTGCCATTTTGGTCATGCTTTCCTGGGCAGCAGCAGCGAAGGAAACTATTGAAGGGGCATTGAGAGTTCCGCTGCGAATGTCGCGTTCTTGTCCACCGCCGTGCAAAATCGGAGTGAGATCGAGACCTCGCGTAAGGATGAGTGCGGCAACGCCCAGTGGGCCACCGATCTTGTGAGCGCTGATGGTTGCCGAAGTTACCCCTAACTTCGCAAAAGAGAAATCAACTTTTCCAAAACTTTGCACGGCGTCAGTGTGAACCGGGATATTCCCTGCCATCGCCACGACTTCCGCAATGGGTTGCAAGGCGCCCACTTCGTTATTGGAATGCATAACTGCAATGACGGCGATTTCCGATCCCCGACGCTGAATGAAATCAGCCAAGAAAACTAAATCGATTACGCCTGCGGAAGTGACCGGGATGAAAGCAAGTTCGGCACCTTCGTGCTCTTCTAGCCACTCCGCTGGATCCAAAATGGCATGGTGTTCGACTGCCGAAATGAGGACCACTCTTCGCAGCGGATCTAGCGCGAGTGACTTCCAATAGAAACCTTTGAGAGCAAGGTTGTTTGCTTCGGTGCCGGATCCCGTAAAGATAATTTCGCTGGGATTAGCATCAACTAACGATGCAATTTTTTCGCGGGCTTCTTCCACATCCTTACGGACGAGTCGCCCGGGTGAGTGCAGGCTGGAGGCATTGCCAATTTTGGCCATCTGCTCGACCAAAGCGCTTGCCGCAATTGCCGAAAGTGGCGTTGTCGCAGCGTGATCGAAGTAGGCGGGCATTGGCCCAGTCTAAAGGTTTACGCCGACTAAGCCTTTTTGAGTTGAATTTCCGCCGTAGCCTGAGGCAGGACGGCAAAGAGATCTCCAACAATCCCCAAATCAGCCAGGTCGAAGATGGGGGCATCCGGGTCCTTGTTGATCGCCACGATCACTTTGCTGGTCTGCATACCAGCACGATGTTGAATTGCTCCAGAAATCCCACATGCGATGTAAAGAGCAGGGCTTACCGTTTTTCCGGTTTGGCCAACTTGATGCGAATGGGGGTACCAGCCAGCATCAGTTGCTGCGCGGGAGGCTCCAACTGCGGCCCCCAATATGTCCGCCAAAGCTTCCACGGGTGAGAAATCCCCATTTGTGCCACGACCGCCTGAAACGATTATCGATGCTTCGGTTAACTCCGGGCGCCCACCTTTGGCTGCCTCGGTTACCGAAACAACTTTGTCGCCTAGACGGCTAGCATCAAAGTCGGATTGGGCGAGGTTCACTTCAGTAATTGTCGGCGTTGAAGCTGCCGACACGATTTCAACCGAGTTGGAGCGCAAAGTGATGATTGGAGTGCCATGGCTGATCGCGGAATGAACCGTCGTGGATCCTCCGAAAATAGATTGGGTGGCGACGAGCGTTGCATCTAAGTCAATTGCGTCAGTGATGATTCCAGAATTTGTTCGGACCGCTACTCGCGCAGCAATCTCTTTACCCCTAGCCGTAGAGGTTATAAGGAGTGCGTCCGGAGACTTTTCATCAAGGATTTGTGAAATTGCTTGAGCCGAAACTCCGGCTGAATATTTTTCAAAATCAATTCCAGTTAGCGAAATAATCTCTGAAATTCCAAAGTCAGAAAGTTGTGGTGAGAGGATGGAAATATCGCCACCCAAAACCAGGGCAGTTACATCACCGGCGCGCGCTGCAAAGGTGGCAAGTTCACCCACACTATGTGCCATCTTGCCGTGTGCATGATCAGCGAGAATAAAAATCTTGCTCATATCATTCTCTTCTCTGCTAGGAAATCGGCAAAGGCTTTTCCGCCATTGCCTTCGTCAATGACTTTGATGCCAGCGGCTCTTGCCGCCCTCTCTTGTGCATCATTGACTTTGCTCCATGCTGAACCAATTCCTACAACGGCCGCATCCACACCAATCTCAGAGAGGGTCAGAGTGGCAATCGATTTCTTCTTCGAAGCCATAATCCCCTTAAAGGACGGGTAACGCGGTTCGTTTATTTTTTCAATAACGCTAACGACCGCCGGCAGTACTGCTTCCATATTTTCTATTCCGGAATCGGTCGAACGGCCAACTTTGATTGTTGAAGAAGCCGGGTCGACATCGAGTGATCCAGCAAAAGTCAATTGTGCATAGTTAAGACGTTCGGCCAACATAGCCGGCACAACGCTCATGCGCGCATCCGTTGACTCGGTGCCACAGAGCACTAGATCAAACTTTTCGCGCTCAATTATTTGTGCGAGAACCAGAGATGTGGCGAGCGCATCTGAACCTGCGAGCGCCGCATCGGAGATCAAGATGGCATCGTCAGCGCCCATAGAGAGAGCTTTGCGAATGGCTTCGGTGGCACGATCGGGTCCCATGGAAATAATCGTGACCGTATGGCCGCTGCCTTCGCCTGCTTCTCCCGTCGGCGAGTGCTTCTCGACCAGGCGCAAGGCTTCTTCGACCGCATACTCATCTAAATCGTTGAGAACGGCATCCACGCCAGCGCGGTCAAGCAAACCGCCGGACATCTTCTTCTCTGCCCAAGAATCTGGGACCTGCTTTACACAGACGGCGATCTTCATAATCTCTCCATAGTAGGTATGTTACTGATGAGTAGATTGTGTGTCACGTTACTTCACCTACCCTTCAGAGACATTTAACCTAAGCGACAGGTTCTAGACCGAGCTCGATCTGACATTTAGACCATGAAAATCGGAATTATTACCGAGTCATTCTTGCCACAGGTTAATGGCGTCACCAATTCCGTCCTTCGGGTTCTGGAGCACCTTTCCAACGAAGGCCATCAAGCGCTCGTTATCGCTCCTGAGAGCTCAGGCGGACCGTCCGAGTATCTCGGTCATCGGATCAAACGAGTTCCGGCCTTGCCCTTGAGCTCTTTGCTTCCCATTGGGATGCCCGTTGCCTTGCCGAGCCGAAAGATGGAACATTTGATTGACGGCTTTCAACCAGACCTCCTCCACCTCGCCTCCCCCTTCGCTCTTGGCTCCTACGCCGGACGGTTAGCAAAGAAACTTTCGATTCCTTCAATTTCCATATACCAAACCGATATTGCCGGTTTCGCTCGACACTACGGCTTAAACCTGGCCCACGGCTCCTTACAGAAAATTGTTGGAAAAATTCATTCACAGACGGGTCGAACTTTGGCCCCCTCCTTCGCCGCCTGCCAAGATCTGTCCGCTCAAGGAGTTCCGAACGTCCACCTGTGGCGGCGCGGAGTAAATACGAAACTCTTCCATCCGACTAAACGCGACGAATCAATGCGACAAGAATGGTTGAACCACAGCATTGTAAAGAACCGCAAAGCAAAGTTAGTTGTCGGTTATGTAGGAAGAATTGCAAATGAAAAGCGCATCTCTGATCTAGCAATCCTAGATAAAAATCCTGATGTCCAGATTGTTATAACCGGCGAAGGTCCGGCCCGCAAAAAAATGGAACGTGAATTACCGAATGCCATTTTTCTCGGTTTCAAAAGTGGAGAGGAATTGGCCACGGTCTACGCAAGTCTCGACATCTTCATCCACCCTGGTCCAAATGAAACCTTCTGCCAAGCGGTTCAAGAAGCGCTTGCATCTGGCGTTCCTTGTATTGTTCCCAGGACTGGTGGACCAGCTGACTTGGTATCTCATGGCATCACGGGATGGGTCATCGATACTTCAAACTCGTTGGCTCTTCAAGATTGTATAAATAACTACCTCTTTCACGACGATCCAGTCGAAATGCGCTTGACCGCCAGAGCCTCGGTCGAAATGCGCACGTGGGGCAATATCAATAATCAATTGATGAATCACTACCAACAAATGGTTTCCGGATCTAGCTTGGGGGTAAGCGCCGCATGAGAATTGTGCATATTGCTAATTTTTATGGTCCTAATTCGGGAGGTATAAAAACCACCTTGCACGAACTCGGAAGGGGATACAAGAAGCTCGGACACGAATTCTTTTATATTGTCCCCGGGTCGATGTATCTCCGAGAGGAAACACCTTACGGGATCAAACTCTCGCTCCCCAGTTTTATCCTTCCCGGTAGCGGTGGATATCGAATTATCAAAAGTAATCGTCTTTTGAAATCTGAAATTTCTGCACTCTTACCCGATCGAATCGAAATTTCAGATAGATTCACTCTGCTCTCGATTGGCCCATGGGCCCGAATACGCAATATTCCAACGGTCGTTTTCAGTCATGAAACCCTTATGGGATTGGCTGAACGTTTTCTTCCTAAGTACCTGCCTCGCCGCACACTAGTCAAATGGCATAATCGAAAACTTTCCAAAAATTTTGATCAGGTAATCGCGACGACGGATTTTGCTGCCAAAGAATTTAGGGAAATCGAGCGCAAGAACATCGTCAAAGTTCCGCTCGGGGTTGATCTGGAAATCTTCCAACCTTCAAACCGATCCGAAGAGTTGCGTTCAGAGTTGCTTCATGGCGCCGATTTACTTCTAGTTCATTGCGGTCGACTCTCCCCTGAGAAAGAACCACAAACATCCATTGAAGCTCTCCGCGAACTCCTCTCCATGGGTATTCGCGCCCGACTAGTAATAGTCGGAACCGGACCCATGTGGCATCGAATGCGAAAGGAGGCAGCCGGGTTACCCGTTGAATTTCTCGGTTATGTCGCCGATCGTAAAAATGTTGCAGCAATTTTGAGTAGCGCCGATATCTCCCTGGCTCCTGGGCCACTTGAAACTTTCTGTTTGTCTGCCTTGGAATCCCTAGCAAGCGGAACTCCCGTGGTTGCTTCGTCTAAGAGCGCAGTGGGCGAATTCTTGAGACTATCCACCGAAAATCCAGCCGGTGCCGTAGCCGGAAACACTGGTGCAGAATTTGCTGAAGCAATATTCAGAATTATGAACCGCATGGAATTACGAACTTCAGCCCGCGCGGTAGCCGAAGCACTTCCGTGGGATAAATCGATCACTCGAATGCTAGATATTCACGGCATCGAACATATTGGCAAAATGGCGCCTGTCGCCTCTACTAAGCGAAAATTTACGGCGGCATAAGTGGATACCGCTCTTGCCAAGATCTCTTTCGCGGTAATTGGAGATTCCGCCGCATACGGCGTTGGCGATGCCTTTGAAGATCAAAGTCCTCGAGGTTGGGCTTGGTTTGTCGCCAATAATTTGCAGGCTCCTTGTCACTATTCCAACTACTCGAGACCCGGAGCCAAATCTGACGAGGTCCGAGAAATTCAATTGCAACGCGCATTGCAAGAGCAGCCAAATATCTGCGCCGTCATCGTCGGTGGCAATGACCTATTGCGTAACGGCTTCAGCCCAGAGCGCCTGTATACCAATCTCAAGGCGATCACGGAACAACTTCTGGACCGTGGGTCTGAGGTAATCATGGTTGAACTTCATGATCCTGGATTAATTTTGAAGATACCTGAACTATTGAAACGCGTTCTTCGTCGAAGGGTCAACGCCGCAAATTCGGTTTATCACCGGATTGCTGCTGAATTCAATATTGTTTTAATCCGAACACGGAAAATCCCTAATGTGCACGACAAAGCAAACTGGCATGTAGATCGGATGCATCCTGGACCAATTGGACATCAATTGCTGGCGAATGAGATTTGTCGGAATCTGGGAGCGCGCGGCTGGCCAGCCCAATCGGTAGAAATTCAAGGCGGAGTACAAAGTTCGCAAATCGATCGTTGGTTGTGGATGTTACGAAAAGGCACCCCATGGTTCCTCAAGCGCAGCGTCGATCTATTACCCGTGGCTCTCTTTCTCATGGCTCGCGAGGCTCTCAGTATTCTTTTTAGTTCTGTTCTGGGAGCTCCACAAAACCAGGATGTAATGAACACCTACTAAGGTGTGTGCGTGAAACCGGCCGACCCACGTTATCTCGGGGCAACTCTGACCGAAGGCGGGGCCAATTTCGCGTTGTGGGCCGCCGCAGCCGATGCGGTCGAGGTCTGCCTATTCACCGAGGTCAATGGCAAAGTTATGGAAACCAGATTTGCCCTCAGCCACAGGGATGGCCCAATTTTCCACGGCTACTTGGCCGGGGTTCGTGCTGGGCAGAAGTATGGCTTTCGAGTGTATGGGCCGTGGCGCCCGGAAGAAGGCTGGCGCTTTAACTCCCACAAGCTCTTGATCGATCCTTACGCCCATCTACTCGAAGGTGAGCTCACCTACTCTGCTGAAATTTATGGCCACCAAGCCGTAGACCATTCCGGCAAGGGCGACCTCACCAAACGCAGCGACTCCGATAGCGCGGGACTAGTTCCGTATTCGGTGGTCACGGGTTATGGCCATTCACATCCACATCGTCTGAACACTCCGTGGTCCAAAACTGTTATTTACGAAGCGCACGTTCGCGGGTTGACTGAATTCAATTCCGACATTCCAGAAGAAGAACGCGGAACGTATAAAGCGTTGGGGCATCACAGCACAATCGACTATTTAAAGAAGCTGGGCATCACGGCCCTTGAACTTCTGCCTATTCACCATTTTGTTACTGAGCCCGCGATTGCCGACCGTGGCCGAGAAAATTTTTGGGGCTATAACGCCCTCGCCTTCAGCGCTCCTCACCGTAAGTACGCGGCGACGCAAGACCCGATCGCAGAACTCCGAGAAGCAGTATCGGCACTCCACAAAGCCGGAATTGAAGTCATTTTAGATGTGGTCTACAACCACACCGCCGAAGGTGGCCATGGCGGCCCAACGCTCTCTTTCCGCGGAATTGATAGCAAGACTTTCTACCGACGTATTAAGGGCGATCTTTACGACGATGTAACTGGCTGCGGCAATACCGTTGATGCCAGGCGCCCTTTTGTCGTTCGAATGATTATTGATTCGTTGCACTGGTGGAGCGAAGTTATCGGGGTCGATGGTTTCCGCTTTGATCTAGCATCAGCGCTTGCTCGCAATGACTATGGAATAGACACAACGGGACCACTTTTCTCTGCAATCGCCAGTGATCCAATTCTGCGCGAGCGAAAATTAATCGCAGAACCTTGGGATGTCGCAGGTTATGCATTAGGCGATTTTCCTCATCCGTGGCGAGAGTGGAACGATCACTATCGAGATTCGTTACGACAGTTTTGGCTGGCAGACCCGGCACGCGGATTCAGCGAAGGCGTCGGCGACTTGGCCTCACGCCTCAGCGGCTCTCATGACATTTTTTATTTTCGCGGCCCAACTTCAAGTATCAATTTCATTACTTCTCACGACGGTTTCACTCTGGCCGATCTCGTTAGTTATGAAAATAAACATAACGAGCCAAACCAAGAATTTAATCGAGATGGCAGCGCCTCTAATCGTTCATGGAATCTAGGAGTAGAAGGGCCCAGTAAAGATCCGCAAGTAAATGAATTGCGTATCCGCCTGCAAAAATCCATGTTGGCCTCGCTGTTGCTCTCCTCTGGCGTTCCTATGCTGACCATGGGAGATGAAGTAGGTAGATCGCAAAATGGTTCCAACAACGCATATTCGCTGCCGGCAAATGGTGACGTCCTCTCCCCCGCGGCTTTTAATGGTGGATGGGCACTCAACTGGGCACCTAATGAAATGCAGAGTGATCTCTTGGAAGCCACACGTAATTTAATTTCGATGCGACGAAATTACTTATCTGATGTTGTCCGCGAATTTTTTACTGGGCAAATGGACTTAGGTACTAGCCGAAAAGATTTAGCCTGGTTCCGACGAAACGGCGAAGAGATGACCGATGCTAATTGGCATCAAGGTGACCGTAGTTACCTCAGCATGTATGTGGAAGCATCCGCGAACCACGCACTTCTTATTATTTTGAATGCCTCTACCCATGAAAATGATTTCACTTTGCCCATTGAAAAATGGGGGGCTTTGTACCGATCTATTTTTGACTCTTCCGAAGCGATTGCAACTTTTGAGCCCCGAATTGCAAAACCAGCGGAAACAACGGTCCTCGCTCCGCACAGTGTGCAGATTTGGTTAGTTAATCGCACCTAATACTCGGCAGTAACCGTTTTTCCGACCTAAACTCTTGGCGTGCTAGCAATCGTGGCGCCTGGGCAAGGTTCACAAGTCCCAGGCTTTCTCCTTCCGTGGCTCGAGGACTCTCAGAGTTCAAGCTTGATTGATCACTGGTCTTCAGTTATCGATCTCGATATTCGAGTTCTAGGCACGAACGCTGATGCCGATGAAATCCGAGAGACATCAAATGCTCAACCTCTTTTGGTTGCGGCAGGATTAATCGCCTTTGCTCGGCTGAGATCTGAATTTGATTTCGAAGTTACCGCTTTTGCTGGACATTCAGTCGGAGAAATTACTGCGCTGGGCGCCGCTGAAGTCTTGGACTTTGACTCCGCTATGAAACTTGTTCGCCTCCGAGGTTCTGAAATGTCCAAAGCTGCATTGGGTTCCAACACATCAATGGCCGCAGTACTTGGCGGCGAGCGCGATGACGTTGTTACTTACCTGGCATCTTTAGACCTGACGGCAGCAAATGAAAACGGTGCTGGCCAAATTGTCGCAGCCGGATCGGCGGCCCAACTGGTGTTGTTAGCTGAAAATCCACCCGCTGGAGCCCGAGTTAGACCTTTAGCTGTCTCTGGTGCTTTCCATACATCCGTGATGGCGCCTGCTGTGCCGGTGCTTCGAGAGCTTGCTTCAGAACTTCACACATCAGATACCGCTGTAGCAGTTCTCTCCAATAAAGATGGTGCATCGCTGCAGGATGGCCGCGAACTTCTCAATCGCATTGTGGGACAGATCGCTGGGCCAGTTCGCTGGGATCTCTGTATGCATGAACTTTCCGCGTTGGGAATAACGGGTGTTCTTGAACTACCCCCTGCTGGAACTCTGGTCGGATTGATCAAGCGCGCAGCCCCAGAGATTGAAACCTTTGCCCTGAAATCCCCAGATGATCTCGCTAGTGCTCAAGAATTTATCGCACGCCACGGAGGCAAATAATGGCTTTACATTTTGATACTTCGGTGCGAAATTCCCGCATCCTCTCTGTTGGCGCATACCGTCCAGCCCGGGTCGTTCCAAATTCCGAGATTGTTGACCGAATCGAATCGAGTGACGAATGGATTCGTCAACGTACTGGCATCGAAACCAGGCACATAGCCTCCGCCGATGAATCATTGATCGACATGGCTGAAGCCGCAGCCAATATTGCCCTAGGTCGAGCCGGCATCACGATGGATCAAGTTTCCGCAGTCATATTTGCAACTATTACCTACCCTTACCAAGCGCCCAGCGCTGCTACCGAACTCATCGTGCGCTTAGGCAACCCCAAGGCTGCCGCATTTGATATTTCTGCCGCCTGCGCCGGTTTTTGTTACGGAGTAGCTCTGGCTAATGATCTAGTCCGCGCCAAGACTTCAGATTACGTCCTAGTTATTGGTGGCGAAAAACTTTCAGATTTCACTAATCCAGATGATCGAGCCACCGCATTCATCTTTGCCGATGGAGCGGGCGCCGTCGTCATTGGCCCCTCTGATGAACCAAGAATCGGACCCACAATTTGGGGGGCCTCGGCCGAATCACGCGATGCCATTGTGATGCAACCTTCATGGCTTGAGTACAAAAATTCAGAAACTCGGGGCGCTGCGACTTGGCCAGATATCGCTCAACAGGGTCAGGCGGTCTTTCGCTGGGCTGTTTATGAAATGGCTCCCATTGGGCTAAAGGCAATTGCTGCTGCTGGACTCCAACCTGAAGATCTAGCCGCATTCATCCCTCATCAAGCCAATGAACGAATTATTGACTCGCTAGCCCGCTCGATGAAATTACCCGAATCCGTCCAAATCGCTCGTGATATTCGGACTACCGGAAATACCTCTGCCGCGTCAGTACCTCTTGCCATGGATGCGTTGCTTTCATCACAACCAGAACTCCACGGTAAGAATGCTCTCCTTATAGGCTTTGGCGCAGGGCTCGTGTATGCAGGACAAGTCGTTGAACTGCCACCACTTCCAGCAAAGTAAATTTACCCGCTAACGAAGATAAAAAATGAAACCGGAAAGAGGACGAAGAATATGGCACTAACAGTTGATGAAGTACTAGCAGGAATCAAGGAAATCGTTGTTGAAGTTGCTGGCATCTCTGCAGATACCATCGCAATGGACAAGAAGTTTACCGACGATCTAGACGTTGATTCACTCAGCATGGTCGAGGTTGTCGTTGCAGCCGAAGAGCGCTTTGGCGTCAAGATTCCTGATGAAGAAGTAACCAACATGGCAACAGTTGGAGACGCAGTCAACTTTATTGTTGGCGCTTCTAAGTAATTTAAGGCAATTCTCGTACCTTCGAAAGAGGAAACTTCACGATGAGTAGACGACGCGTAGTTGTAACTGGCCTAGGGGCAACAACTCCCCTGGGCGGAGATGTTCCTTCCACTTGGCAGGCACTCCTTGCAGGCACATCCGGAGTGCGCACACTTGAAGATGAGTGGGCTCACGACATGTCCGTAACTTTTGCCGCACGCGTCGCAGTTGAACCTAGTGAAGTTATGGAGCGCGTTGAAATGCGTCGCTTGGATCGCTCCGAGCAATTTGCACTCATCGCTTCACGAGAGGCTTGGAAAGACGCAGGATCCCCCGATGTAGATAAAACTCGCCTTGGCGTCGTAGTCGCATCGGGAATCGGCGGAGTCATTACTTTGCTAGATCAATACGACATATTGAAAACTAAAGGCGCTCGATCAGTCAGCCCTCACACCGTTCCTATGTTGATGCCTAATGGCCCTTCGGCAAACGTTGGGTTGGAATTACAAGCCAAGGCCGGAGTTCATACTCCCGTCAGCGCCTGTGCCTCCGGTGCAGAAGCCGTCGGTTACGCCCTGGAAATGATTCGCAACAATCGTGCCGACATGGTGGTAACTGGTGGCGTCGAGGCCGCAATTCATGCGCTGCCCATGGCTGGATTTGCTTCTATGAAGGCGCTCTCTACCCGTAATGATGCACCAGCCAAAGCCTCCAGGCCCTACGACAAGAACCGCGATGGTTTTGTTTTGGGTGAAGGTGGCGGAGTGCTTGTTCTAGAAGAACTCGAACACGCTAAAGCTCGCGGTGCGAAAATTTATGCCGAAGTTGTTGGGCAAGGACTCACATCTGACGGCTATCACATTGCCGCGCCCGACCCTGAAGGGACCGGCGTTACTCGTGCCGTTAAATTTGCATTAGAAGATAGCGGTGTCGATCTCTCCGAGATTGTTCACCTCAATGCTCACGCCACTTCTACTCCCGCAGGGGATGTTGCTGAAGCCAATGCTCTGGCCGGGGCTCTCGGCGAACATATTTCCCATGTTGCGGTATCTGCAACGAAATCTATGACCGGGCATCTCTTGGGCGGCGCTGGCGCCATCGAATCCATATTTGTCGTGCTTGCCTTGCACCATCGTTTGGCTCCACCGACTATCAACATTGAAGAGCTTGATGAAGCAGTAACCGTTGATGTCGTTCGCGATGTTCCACGCAAACTGCCCGATGGACCGATCGCCGCTCTCAATGATTCCTTTGGGTTTGGCGGTCACAATGTGGTCTTGGTATTCCGATCCTTTGATGAGTGATTTCAAGTTCGGTCTCGACACTTTTGGTGATGTCACAGTCGAAGATGATGGATCTCCCACAAGTGCAGCTCAGGTTATTCGCAATGTAGTTAGACAAGCGGTTTTAGCAGATGAACTCGGAATATACGGATTTAATGTAGGCGAACACCATCGTGCTGATTTTGCCATCAGCGCGCCAGACACTGTTTTAGCTGGAATCGCTACTGTCACCAAGAAGATCATTTTAGGTACTGGAGTTACAGTGCTCTCCAGCGATGATCCAGTTCGTGTGTTTCAAAGATTCTCCACGCTGGATGCGCTTAGTAACGGCCGCGCCGAGATCACCGCTGGCCGCGGTTCTTTCATTGAATCATTTCCCCTTTTTGGTTATGACTTGGGAGATTACGGAATTCTCTTCGAAGAGAAATTGGATCTGCTTGCCCAACTACTCAAAGAAGATGCCGTCACCTGGCAAGGACGTACCAGAGCGCCATTGAAAAATCAGCAGGTCTACCCGAAGAGCGAAAGCGGCCAGATCCGCCTTCGAGTCGGCGTAGGTGGCACCCCAGAATCAGTAGTGAGAACCGCTCGCGTTGGAGCACAACTTGCGCTGGCAATCATCGGTGGTGCACCAGAACGTTTTGCTCCTTATGCAGATCTCTATCGGACTTCGCTGAAGGAGTTTGGGCACGCGCCTTTGCCCATCTCGATTCACTCCCCTGGACATATCGCCGAGAGCGATGAACAAGCGCGCGAGGAATACTTCCCGCATTACCAGGCAATGCACGCCCGCATTGGTGCCGAACGCGGTTGGGGTCCCCTAACTCCCCAGCAATATTTGGGCGAGATTGTTCATGGATCGTTATATGTCGGTAGTCCAGAAACAATCGCTAAGAAGATTGCTCATGCAATTCAAGGCGTTGGTGCACAAAGGTTTGATCTGAAATATGCATCAGGAACTACACCTCATAGTAAATTGATGAAATCCATTGAACTGTACGGAACCAAAGTAATTCCACTTGCTCGAGAAATCTTGAATTCTTAAATTATGTATACACCCAAGCATTTCGCAGTCACTGATTGGAAAACCATCACAGACTTCGTAGCGCAAGTGGCATCAGTTGATCTCGTTACCGTGGATGATGACGGCAAGCCAATATCCACCCTTCTTCCTGTCATTTGGGATACCTCGAAAGTTTCCGACACCGAATTTGGCACGTTAACCATGCATATGGCAATTCAAAATGAGCAATGGAAATCCATCAAGCCGGCAAGTTCGGCTCTGGCAATCGTTCATGGACCTCAGGCCTATATTTCGCCATCAAATTATGGAAATAAATTTACTGACCACCGGGTCGTCCCTACCTGGAACTATCAGGCTGTACACCTTTCCGGAACCGTCACGGTCAGCCAAGATGCCGATGTATTACGTCAGATTGTCTCTGAACTCACCGATTTTCACGAACAAGGCAGATCCAAGCCGTGGAGCGCATCAGAGTCTGATCCCAAATATTTTGAAGGATTGCTAAAAGCGATTGTGGCGATTCGGATGATAGTGACCAAAGTCGAGGTAACTTCCAAATTGAGTCAGAATCGACCAGAGGCTGATAGGCAAGCGATCATAAAGGATTTGCAAGAGTCCAGTTCATTGCCTGCGCATGATATTGCACAGGCAATGCAGAAAAATCTGGACGAGAATTAACTGGTTTTGAAGTCAACCGAAACGGTGACTGTTACCGTTTTTTCAATTGTGCTGGTGTCGTAGTACCCACCTGATGAAGTATCGACTGAATCTGGAGTCGTGACTTGCACCGGCCCGCTTCGTACTGCAAGAACTGAGCCCACAGTGCCACCAACTGCTTCAGTAATTGCCTGGGCGCGAACCTTGGCATCTTTCATGGCATCGCTCAACAAAGAAGGGCGAAGGGTAGCTAGGTTGGAGACGTAATAGGCCGGGCCATAATTATTCACATTGACGCCAGTTTGCAAGAGCACGCCGATGCCGTTGGAAAGTTTCTGCACGAGGGCAACGTCCTTAGATCGAACAATCACCGTTTGATTGGCACGGTAGGAAAGCACGCGTCCGGTCGCATTGCCATTTATGTACTCATCGTTTGTGGAAGTGGCAATGGCTCCAGATTCAATTCCGGCGGCGGAGATTCCGCCATTTGTTAGGTAAGCAGAAAGGGCCACAACGTCGGCCTCAGTTTTTTTGACTGCTGTTGCAACATTAGGGGCGGTCTCTTGCGCGTTGAGAGTCCAAACGACATTGTCCGATGTTGCGTTAACTCGAGCCGAGCCGGTAACCGTAATGGCATTTCCAGCTTTGGCAGCTAGACCATTCCCAATCAAACTTGAACCGTATCCGATACCGACGGCTAGAAGCAGCGCGGCAATGATCAGGGAGAGGAAGCGGGCATTGGATTTTTTATGGACGATCTGGTTTTCACTCATAATTAGATACTACCTTTTTATCAAGTTCAGAATCCAAAGTTCCGCGACGGTACCACTCCAGTTCCTCATCCCAGGCAGTTCCCAGCGTTGCATGTAACGCATCTCGCAATGATTCATAATCGTTATTCGAATTCAGAGACGTCATTATTCGATTTTCATGAATCATGACATCGCCGGTCGAAGAAGTAACGGCTTGATGAAGACCAAGGTCGGGAGTGCAGCGATAGAGAACTCCCTCACCTCCTATGGTGGAAAATTCTCGAACTTCAAAACGCAGATAATGCCAACTCTTTAAAGTGCTGGCGATTTGGGAGGCCAAATACTCCTGGCCCCGCCATTGGTATTCGGTCGACAAGGTCCCAGCAGCCAGACGTTGGGTTTGCCACGCCAATTCAATAGGTTGACCAAAGATTTGATTGAGGGACCATTGGACATGGCGAACGAGCGCTCTGGGCGCTGAATAAATCCGTAGATCTCCGGATAACCCACCCGCGGGCAGGTTGGTAGGCGAAATCATCGGCAAATCCCCCTTTTCAGGCATCAAAGGACGCTGCTAGCTCGTGATGCGACCTTCCCCAGTCCACCAAGCTATTCAGGGCTCGTCCTAGGCGCTTAGTAAGCCGCCGGGATAATCCGATGCCTAATTCTCCCCTACGGTGGCCGGTTTTGCCTAGTCCACAGGCCATGGCCGAAATGGGTCCCTAAAAATGGTCCTGAAAATTGTTTAGTGATTTACGCCTCTCTACGGCTACACTTTGGGCTAGTCCGACGCTTGGCAGTACCCCGTTTCTCGGCCCCGATTTATCGGGCAGCTTTGTTCGGTATAGCTGTATAGAAGAAGACCGGCACTTGAGGATAAGCCTCTTGAGTCAAACAAATACCGAAGGATAAAGCTCAATGGCAACAGGTACAGTTAAGTGGTTCAACTCTGAAAAGGGATTTGGTTTCATCGCCGTAGATGGTGGCGGACAAGATGTATTCGTTCACTACTCTGCAATCCAAGGCAATGGCTACAAGTCACTCGAAGAGGGTCAAGCCGTGACTTTCGAAGTAGTCCAGGGTCCAAAGGGTCCTCAGGCTGACGCAGTTGTTCCTAACTAATAACCATTAACTCAAAAGAGGATCGGCTTTTAGCTGGTCCTCTTTTTTTATGCCTAAAATAAATTGAGAATCAGTACGCCGGGATCTTCGGAACGGTGCCGATCTTCTTCTCCAGCTTGGCAATCCCATTCTTAGGTGAGATATCTTTCCCAGCCTTCCACGCATCCAAATAGCTCCAGGGATAAATTTCCCCCCGCCTTACCCACCAGATGCCACTCTTGGTCGGCCAAGAAATCCCAAAGTGCAGGTGCGGAGCCAAACCTTTGGCATCGCCACTATTTCCTACCTTGCCAATCACATCCCCCACATTGACGCGTAACCCTGGGACCATCTCTTTTGGAATAAAGGAGAGATGCGAGCCGTAATAACGGACGCCATCATCTCCGACCATAGAAATTGAAAGCCCGCCACGGTCGGCACCTTTATTTGTTTTCCACGTAAATCGATCCACTCGGTTGACTTCATCGATCGTGCCCGATGTCGGAGCCACAAAAGCGCAGCCCACCTTCGTCAAAATATCGGTCGCGGGATAGTTATGGTGATATTTCCCGTAAGTAACAGCGCAGCCAGAAATTGGAAAGGTGTAGTTGGGAGCAGCGTGCGCTGGCACCGCTGAAATACTCACCAGCGCCACCGAAAGTAGAACTGCTGCAACCTTAAATCTGGCCATCACGATCGCTAGCATAGACTGCCGGCATACCTCAAGGAGTTCTATGAAGAGCCTGAGAAAACTAGAAGCAGCTCCTGGCTTCCAGCTTGTTGATGTCGCAGAGCCGATTGCTGGTCCACGCGATGTAAAAATTAAAGTTCTTCGAACCGGTATCTGCGGAACCGATCTCCATATTCAATCTTGGGATTCGTGGGCCGCCGCCACGATCAACGTTCCGATTACACCAGGCCACGAATTCAGCGGAACTGTCGTGGAAATTGGAGCTGACGTAACAACTATAAACATAGGTGATTTTGTCTCTGGCGAAGGTCACATTGTCTGTGGGCTCTGCCGAAATTGTCGCGCTGGCAGACGCCATCTCTGCATGAATACCATCGGACTGGGCGTTAATCGCGATGGCGCATTCGCTGAATATGTCGTCCTTCCCGAAGTCAACGTTTGGAAACATACCGAGAACATCGATCCGGATTTAGCAGCAATTTTCGATCCGCTCGGAAATGCCGTGCATGTCGCTCTCTCCTTCCCCATCGTTGGAGAAGATGTGCTGATTACTGGCGCCGGTCCCATTGGTCTTATGGCCGCACAAGTTGCACGCTTCATTGGTGCCAGGTACATAGTTATCACCGACGTCGTCGAAAGTCGGCTCGAACTTGCCCGCAAATTTGGCGTCGATGTGGCGGTTAATGTCAGGACCGACAACCTAAAAGATGTCATGAATAGCCTGGGTATGACCGAAGGATTCGATATTGCTTTTGAGATGAGCGGCAGTCCAACCGCGCTCCCCCAAATTCTGGAACACCTAGGTCACGGAGCTCGTGTCGCGTTGCTAGGACTTCCCGGCAAACCCATTGAAGTGAACTGGTCAAAGGTGATCACCAACATGACCACGATTAAAGGAATCTACGGTCGTGAAATGTTTGAAACTTGGTATGCCATGACCGCAATGATCAAAAAGGGACTAGATATAAGCCCAGTGATTACTCATCGCTTGCATTTTTCGCAATGGGAGGATGCCTTCGCCATCGCTGCCCGATCCAGCGCCGGAAAAGTTATTTTGGAGTGGAGCTAACATGTTTGAAACCGCTCGCCAGGAATTACTCTCGGAACTCGCAGCCATAAGTGATGCCGGCACCAAGAAATCAGAAGTATCTATCACCTCTGCACAAGGCACATCGATAGAGATTGATGGCAAACCTTTTATCAATTTTTGCGCCAATAATTACCTAGGTCTGTCCAATCATCCACAGATAGTGGCGGCCGCAAAACAAAGTTTGGATGAACACGGCTATGGCCTTTCAAGCGTTCGCTTCATTTGCGGCACGCAAGATATCCATCTGCAACTAGAACACGAGCTCTCACTGTTCCTGCACCAAGAAGCCACAATTCTCTTTCCTTCATGTTTTGATGCCAATGGTGGAATTTTTGAAGTCCTCATGAAAGAAGAGGATGCAATCATCTCAGACGAGCTCAACCATGCTTCGATCATTGATGGCATTCGTCTTTCGAAAGCGAAAAGATTTCGATACCGAAACCGTGACATGGCTGATCTTGAGACTCAACTCATTGCTGCACAGGGATCCCGAAGAATTCTCATAGTCACCGATGGCGTATTTTCCATGGATGGCTACATCGCTCCCCTCGCCGAAATTTGCGATCTAGCCGAGAAGCACGGAGCAATGGTGATGGTCGATGACTCCCACGCCGTAGGTTTCATTGGCGACAATGGCGCGGGCACTCCCGAGCTCTGTGGCGTTCAAGATCGAATAGATATTCTCTCCGGAACCCTCGGCAAAGCTCTGGGCGGCGCATCCGGTGGCTACATCAGCGCTCATAAAGAAATTGTCGATCTGCTCAGACAACGGGCGCGCCCCTACCTTTTCTCGAATGCCGTTCCGCCCACCGTCGTCTCTGGATCACTCAAGGCACTCGAACTTGTGCGCGCAGGTAAATCGATGCGAGCCCAATTGCAGATCAATGCTCAGCTCTTTCGCGAACTCATGGTTGCCGAAGGTTTCACTTTGCTTCCCGGTATGCATCCCATCATTCCTGTCATGTTTGCTTCAGAGGTCGAGGCAGCCAAATGTGCGGCGGGATTACATGACCGGGGCATTCATGCAGTCGCTTTCTCTTATCCGGTCGTCCCCATTGGAAAAGCGCGCATCCGCATTCAAATATCGGCTCAGCACACCGAATCAGATATCCGAAAGTGCGTGGAGGCCTTCAAAACATCGCGAATCTGACAATGCTCCCTACATCGCATAAACTCCTCCAGTCGGGGCGGTAGCTCAGTTGGTTAGAGCCCGGAACTCATAATTCCGTCGTCGTCGGTTCGAGCCCGACTCGCCCCACCAAGAATTGCCACTCGAAAAACTCCCCAGCGAGAATGGCTATGATGAAAACATGTCCGATTTAGAGCAACCTTTCCAAGAGTTAAAGCGTCAATGGAACGTTGTGCTGGATCGTGTTCTCGAACAAGATCGAATCGCATGGCTGGCTTTCTTCGATGCTCGCTTGGCATCTCTAGAAAATGATCAATTGACCCTTAGTTTTGCAGATAGTCAAAAATTCGGTGGTCAGCATGATTTCGCAGTGGCTCGAAACCCCAAGCACACCGAAATTCTGATGAATGCTATTCACGAAGTAACTGGTTTCGATCTCACCATTCACGAAAAATGAAACGCCGACTTCCCCTCATCGCTCTCCTGATCGGAGCCAGTCTTTCCATGCTGGTGAATTCAGCGGATGCGACCGCTCCTGCGAAAGTTGCTGCTTTAGGTCCAGGCTCTCGAATACATGGAATCGATATCAGCAGGTGGCAGCATCCTGGAAACAAGACCATCGACTTTAAGAAGATGTACAAGGCGGGCATTAGGTTTGTTTTGATCAAGGGTTCGGATGCAATCGATGCCGCCGACGCCACGGCTCTTAAGTATTTAAAAGTCGATCGAGCAGCTGCCCAGGCGGCGGGTCTGTATACGGGCTTCTATCATTACGCCACTTTGCCTGACAGCGTTGACCCTGCTTTTATAGTGGCCGATGCCAAAGCGCAGGCTCAGAAAGTCGTCTGGCGCCTAGCGACGATTGGCGGCTACAGCGCAAAGGATCTTCCGGTCACTCTCGATCTGGAAAATAATTGTGTACGCAAAGATTCTGCTGGGACCTGTCTGAAATTTATGAATAAGAAGTATGTGACCCTCTGGGCACAAACGTGGCTAGCAACAGTTGCCTTGAAAACTGGGCGTCCTCCGATTGTTTATTCCTATCCACAGTTTCTAGAAAATGCGATGGTGCGATCAGCTGATTTTGTTCAATATCCCCTGTGGATTGCCCATTACAACATCAACCCCGCAGTGCAAACTGCCCAACCCGGCGCCAAGAATGTGGGTTGTTATTCGCACTCCTGGACAACATCTGATTGCGCTACCCAATGGCAGATCTGGCAATACACCTCGTGTGGCATTGGATCGAAATATGGAGTACCTACCGACCGCGTGGACCTAGATGTGTTTGGTGGGTCGTCCACTGATTTCTTGGCGTTGACTGCTGGAATTTGGATTCCTACTCGTTTTGATTTCTTGCCAGTGGATGAACCCACCACGATGAATGTGATTTCGACGTTGAGTAAAACCACGAAAGACATCACGCAAATAGTTGTGGATGTACTTCGCCCCAGCGGATCCCCCGTCGTAACTGGAACCGTCAATTTCACTTCGTTAGATTCGCTGATGACAAATGGAGCTCAAAAGGCAATTCGCTCGGCCAGCGGCCGTTGGACTTTGAACATCACAAAATTGAATGCCGGTCACTACTTAGGCTTGGTCAATTACATCGATGAGACCGGCACCCATGCCAACAATGCAATACCTGTATCCTTCGATATCGCAGCGGCTCCGACTCCCACGGCAACGCCCACGCCCACACCCACACCCACACCCATATTGTCACCTTCGACATCGCCGCTACCCACGCCAACAAAGAGTCCTTCGATAAAACCAACTCCCGTTGATGTTTGTGCCGGACAGATTCGAAATTAACCGACTCTTGTTGCTGAAATCAGAATGGCATTCTCTGGAGCAAGAATTGGCGGACGAACTCCGATGGAGGCAAGTGCAGCACCGCTGAGGCGCACACCTTTAAGCCAAGGTGGATTCTTGATTTGCAGTGCACGTGGCTTACCCACATCGCCTACAACTTTGACCTCGTAGATCGCCTTGGGATCCAAACCAGGAATCAGCGCCATGGCGGGGAAATTAGATTCGTTCATGCGGTGTTGAACATAGGCAAAGAGGGCTTCGCTCTGATCTTGTGCCACAACTCCATAAAGGAAAGCATTTGTATCGGGATGATCGACTCGCACTGCTCGACCGGAGTGCAACATCCCGCGCTTGGCTTTGTAAAGAGCGGCCCACTTTTTCAGGATGGCTAGTTCTTCTTCATTAGCCTCGGTGACGTTCCACTCGATACCAGCGTGCCCAAAGATTGCGTTGATAGCTCGGAAACTAATTTCGTGCGTGCGTGCAGTTTGATGCCCATGGGTGGGGCCAATATGGGTTCCCAGCATTTCCGGAGGAATCGCGATTCCGGTCCAGCGTTGAATAGTTTGGCGCTCCAATGCATCGTTGTTATCGCTGGTCCAGAAACGATCGACAACATCGACAATCCCTAAGTCAACGCGAGCACCACCTGAAGCACAGCTTTCGATCTCTAACTTGGGATGGCGACGCTTTAATTCGGCGAAGAGGCGGTAAATCGCCGCGGTCTGATTGTGAATGGATGCTTGTCCCAAATGCCCGGCATCATTGAGTCCGCGGTTGTGATCCCATTTAATGTAAGCAATGTTGTATTCAGATAAAACCGCATCCACTTGACCCAACACATGCTCGTAAGCACCTGGATGAGAAATATCAAGAACTAACTGATTACGCCACAACGGCGGCACGCGATCGGCTTCGTGGAGGATCCATTCCGGATGCGCGCGATAGAGGTCGGAATCCGGGTTAACCATCTCGCCCTCGAACCACAGACCGAATTCAATGCCCTTGTCATTGATGTATTTGATGATCGAGCCCAGCCCGTTTGGCCAGACTGCCGGGTCCACGACCCAGTCACCGAGACCGGCGCGGTCATGGCGACGATCATGGAACCAGCCATCATCCAAAACCATGCGTTCGACACCTATTTCAGCAGCGGCATCGGCAATCTTCTTGATCGTCTCTTCATCATGGGCAAAGTAAACGGCCTCCCAGACGTTGAGAGTCAGTGGACGTGGGCGCACATTGGTGGGGTGATGAGGTCGTGCCCGTAACCAAGAATGGTAATTGTGGCTGAGCCCATCGAGACCGGCATCGCTGTAGTTGGCAACGACACCAGGCACTTGATAACTGGCGCCGGGAGCCAAAATTATTTCGCCGGGCATCAAAAGTTCTCCTGCACCAATAGATTGCACACCGTCCGCTAATCGCTCGACATGGTGAACGGAGTTTCCGCTCCAGGCCATGCTGAGTGCCCAGGCTTCTCCTCCAGAAAAATTGGAGTTAGAGGTCATGGCGATTTGAGCAATCGTGTAATCGTGGCCAGTTCTGCCTTCGCGAATTTCGCGGCTCGAAAGTCCGGCGACGATGGGACGTCGTTGTGGATGGCGCTCGTGAGACCAGCGACCTGTGAAATCCAAAATTTCGCGAGCGCGATCGGCCAATGGCAACCAATAAACGAATTGGTCTACCGAGTAATCTGCATCACCTTTGTTGGTCAGAATGGCATTGATCTTGAGAATGCCTTCTTCGGTGAGCTGGTAAGAAATTTCCAGGTGTAGCGCTGCGGCTTCATCGTGCAATTGAGCAATTAAGGTGTTTCCTTGATGTGAGTAATCGACCAATGCGAAATGTGTGGACCAAGCTTTTCCGCTGCGATGACCAGAGAGAGTTGGATGCCCTAGAAAGCTGCGCGAATGTTCACGCATGATGCCCGGAGTCAATGCCTCGTCGGTGCTGCTTTGAGAGACTGACTTGGTTACGGCACTCTTGAGATCACCAGGATCTCCGATTACTTCAATATCTCGACCCCAATACAAGATAGAAAGAACTTGCTCATGGGCTTCAAAGACCACCGTACTGCTGGATGATCGCAACTGAATTAATTCTCTAGAACTCACTTTTACTCTCCATTTCACGGGCGAGATTACTAGCAATCATTCCTTTTCATTTCGCTTTTCACTAGAGTTTGCCCCTGGACATTGGCTCGCCGGTCGCGCCGTTAAATTGCCCGCTCATCTTGAATTGGAGTTTTCGTGAAATATTGGAACAGCCCAGAAACCACATCTGTGAACCGTCTACCAATGCTCAATATCGAGCACCAGGATTCTTTACTTTTAGACGGCACTTGGCGCTTCCAGTTATTGCACTCCCCTGACGAGCAACCCGGTGCCACATGGGAGAGCATTCCCGTTCCGGGGCTCTGGACTATGCAGCAAGATAATCCTGCTTTCTGGGACAAGCCCATTTACACCAACGTGCAGATGCCTTTTGAAGAACTCCCTCCCGACGTCCCTGCCCTCAATCCAACGGGCATATACCAGCGCGACTTCACGGTCCCGGCTGCTTGGGCGGGAAAGCGCATTGTTTTGCAACTAGGTGGTTTTGAATCCGTTGCCATCATCACGGTAAATGGCGTTGAAGTTGGCATGGCCAAGGACTCACGGTTGGCTTCGGATTTCGATATCACCAACGTCATCCACGAAAAAGAGAACCATCTTGAAATCAAAGTTGTGAAATGGTCGGACGCCACCTTCGTTGAAGATCAAGATCAATGGTGGCATGGCGGCATCACGCGCTCGGTCAAGCTATTTGCAACCAATGATGTATACATCTCACGATTCTTTGCCACGCCGGGTTTGCTCGCAGATAACAAGACCGGAACTTTGAATATTCGAACCTTCTTGGCCTCCATCAATGATGCTTCCCTTGTTGGCTGGACAGTTACCGCATCCCTAGGCGGGGCCTCAAAGGCGGCGGCTAAGGAACGTTCTCACACCTTGGATACTCATGTCCGACCTAATTGGACTGAAATATCGGAAGAACATCGCAGAGTTGGCAGCAATTATTTCCATGGCGAGTACTGGAACGGAAAGATTCCAACAGATGTTCTTTCCACCCTTAAAGAACTCGAGCCACCAACACCAGGATATGTAACTTTCGATCTAACCTTCCCAAGCATTCAAGCCTGGTCGGCTGAAAATCCTGTCCTCTACCCGCTGACCATCCAACTCAAAGACCCCAAAGGCAAGATTGTTGAATCTTTCGTTCAACAGATTGGTTTCCGCAGCGTCAAGATCGTGGGCCATGACCTTTTGGTCAATGGCCAACCCGTCATTATTTACGGAATGAATAGACACGATTTCCATCCTCAAACTGGTCGCGTCCTCACCAAAGACGATATTCGAAACGATTTACTTACTCTCAAGCGTTTCAATTTCAATGCCGTTCGAACTTCCCACTACCCCAACGATCCTGCCCTTCTTGACCTATGCGATGAACTCGGCTTCTATGTTGTAGGAGAAGCAAACCTTGAATCTCACGCATTCCAAGACAGCCTTTGTAACGATCAACGCTATTTGAATGCATTTGTAGACCGCAATGCCCGCATGGTCCAGCGCGATATTCATCATGCCGCTGTGATTCTTTGGTCTTTGGGAAATGAATCCGGTCACGGCTTCAACCATGAGGCCGCCGCCGCATATGTGCGAAGTTTTGATCCGTCTCGTCCATTGCATTATGAAGGCGCGATCCGGGGCAACTGGACAAAGGGCCACTCGATCACCGATGTGGTCGTTCCAATGTATCCATCGATTGCTGCAATCACTTCTTATGCAAAATCCAAGGAGCTCGACCGCCCGCTGATCATGTGCGAGTACTCGCATGCGATGGGCAATAGCAATGGCACCTTGGCCGAATACTGGGAAGCAATCCACACACTCCCTGGCCTCCAAG
>JBAXAO010000013.1:0-31795 GCA_037142435.1 Actinomycetes bacterium
GAGGAATAATCGAGGCCGGAAAAAATTCGCTGAAAACCTACGTAATCTGTGGAGGTACCACACCATTTCTCATCTTGCCAGTACAAGGTGTTTACAGAATTGATTCGTCGTGCCACGGGATCGACTTCGATGCCTTCGGTGTTCAATCTTTCCTTTAAGGGCATCGTTAGAGAAAAACCGGTGAATCCGTTCGGGCGGGCGGCAAGAAAAAAATCGGGAAATTCGCTCTCTGGCATTTCGATGGCAACATAAGTTGCGTTTATGCCTAGGAGTTCATAGGCCGCACTGTGTAGCCGTGGCGAGAGGCTATGCGAGATTGGAGAACCTAGTACTGCGCACTTGATCATTTAAAGGCACCCGCCGCTAAATTCTTATGGAAGAGAGATTCCCAACTGCCAAATTCAGCAAAACTTCGCGTGAAGCGGGTGTCACCAGGTCTTACGGTTATGAAATAGATCCAATCGCCCGTTGCAGGATGAAGTGCGGCTTCAATTGCAGCCGTGCTCGGATTAGAAATTGGTGTTGGCGGCAAACCAACATTTCTATATGTATTGTAAGGAGAATCTATTTGTGTACTTGCGGTCGAAAGCGCAATTTGTCCACGAAGATTGGCTGCATACTGAACAGTCGAATTAAGCTGTAATGGCATTCCCATGGTCAGACGATTCAGGATCACCCGTGCAATTTTGGAAAAATCCGAGGCATCCCCTTCGACTTGAATCATGGAAGCGATCGTCAGCATTTGATAAGCATCATACTTTTCGTAACCGATACCCAAGCGGGAAGATGAAAGAGACTCTTGAAAACGCCTTGACATAGCTTCAACAGCTGATTGAGCAGAAGTTCCTTGAGCAAAAGAATACTGAGCCGGAAAGAGCATTCCTTCAAGCGATGATGTCTTATTGGCGATCGAAGGTTTAACCGACTTCCAGCTCGAAAATGCTCGCTGGGATATCGATGGACTGTTCTGTAATAGCGATATCACGTCCGACAACGTAGAACCTTCTTTAACGTTGATCAGGCCCACGATCCGTTTCCCGTCAAGCATCTGAGCAAGGGCAGTGACTGCGGGGATACGCGTATTTACTCTGTGGGTTCCAGGAGCAATAGCTCTCGATCTTGAATCAGCCAGGGCTACTTTCAAAAAACTCTTGCTGGTCTTTACAACACCTGCCTTTTGCAGCGAAATTGCGATCTGTGAACCATTTTCACCATTGGCTACTTGAACAGTTGTCTCTGCGCCAAGTTGGCCCGCCGGAAAGTCGTCATTGTTACCAGAAAACGCAAACCAGATACCAGCGACCAGCGACAACACGGCTACTGAAGCAATGATCAAGCGCGCTCGTTGAGAAACTCGATTCATATAACTTCACCTTGGATTTTTCCGGTCAGTTTCTCCTGCTGCAAGGCTGACTCCAAAATGGCTACAGCGGCGATGGCATCGACTTTTCCGCGCGCTGCTTTGGCGCTGTGGCCAGATTCTTGCAAATCTTTTAAGGCGGTAACTGTTGTCAATCGTTCATCGACTGAGTAAATCGGTATTTGAGTCATCGTCCTGAGTACGCCGATGAATTCAAGAGCGCTTTGGCTCTTCTCGCTGACTAGGCCAGAGAGATGTTTGGGATCTCCTACGACGATGTAGATAGGTTCTATTTCTGTTAAGACTTCGGAGATTTTTTCGCGTAATTGCAGGTCATTTGCCAATAATGTTATTAGTGGCGACGCAAGAATCCCATGAAAATCCGAAACCGCAACGCCAATACGTACCGTTCCGAAATCGAAAGCAAGTCGGCGGCCGGCTCTCATCTCGGCTACTTAACGGCAGTAGTGATCAGTTGAGTGATTTCGGAAAGTGCTAAGGAAATAGCAGACATATTTGCTCCGCCACCTTGCGCAAAATCATCGCGACCGCCACCGCCACCGCCCAAAACTATGGACCCGGCCTTAACGAGTTCGCCAGCCTTTATCCCAATATTCTTGGCCTCATCGCTAACTGCAACAACCAGAGTCGCACGCTCATCTCCTCGAGAAATTAGCACGACTACCCCGGACTTTAACTTGGAGCGCAACCCGGTTGAGATCTGTCGAAGATCTTCTACCGAAACCCCAGCGGCGATTTCGGCAGCGATGAGTTCAACCGAACCAATATTCGTCTTTGCGATCAGAAGTGAATCGGCTGCCTGTAGAGCTTGTGCCGAATGGAGCGCTGTGAGTTCTTTTTCTACTACTTTCATGCGTTCCAACATCGCGTGGATGCGTCCAGGCAATTCTTCGCTCTTGGAAACTTTAACAATCTCGGTCAGCGAATTGAGGAGGAGATGTTCTCTGGCGAGGAAATCAAATGCATCATGTCCAACTAAAGCCTCGACCCGTCGCACTCCAGCGCCAATGGAGGATTCAGAGAGTAGTTTTACTAAACCTAATTGCGCAGATGAGCTGACGTGAGTTCCGCCGCACAGTTCGTGCGCCCAATCTCCGACACTTACTACTCGGACCCGCTCGCCATACTTTTCGCCGAAGAGGGCCATTGCACCCATTGCTTTGGCTTCGGGTTGGCTCATAACTTGAGCGCGAACCGACAGATTCTCCAGCAACAAGGCGTTGACGCGCGTTTCGACATCGTGGAGGACTGAGGCGGGCACAGCACCATTAGCTGGGAAATCAAATCGGAATCTGCCAGGTGCATTCTCGGAACCTGCCTGCGTGGCTCCTTCGCCTAGCGCCTCACGAAAAGCTTTATGCACCATATGAGTTGCGGTGTGGGCCCGAGAGATTGCCATTCGGCGCTCACGATCAATTTTTGCGAAAGCAGCAGCACCCTTTTCCACGTGGCCAGAAAGAACCCGCCCGCGATGGATGTAGAGACCAGGAACTGGACTTTGCACTTCATCCACCTCTACGACCGCGCCGTTTGCCAGCGTGATGGTTCCACCATCAGCCAACTGACCGCCGGCCTCGGAGTAGAACGGAGTGCGATCGAGAACGATCTCAATATCCTGATCGGGACCAACCTCGGAGACCACTATGCCGTCTACCAAAAGAGCGTTAATCGTCGACTCAGATTCAATATTCTCGTAGCCAATAAAATTGGTTGAGCCAACTTCATCCATAATCGCGCGGTATTGGCTGAGATCGGTGTGACCGGTTTTTTTGGACCGAGCATCTGCTTTGGCTCGGTCTTTTTGCTCCTTCATCAATTTGCGGAAACCATCTTCATCCACCGCGAGTTTGATCTCTGAAGCCATTTCTAGAGTGAGATCAAAAGGGAAACCGTACGTATCGTGCAATTTGAATACTGTCTCACCAGAAAGTTTTGTGGACTTTTCTTTGTTCGCTTGCACCGCAGCAAGATCAAAGATTTGTGTGCCGCTCTTGAGTGTTTGAAGAAATGATTCTTCCTCAGCAGCCGAAACGGCTTTGATTCGCGCTTGATCAGCAATTAATTCTGGGTATTGAGCTCCCATCGCATCGATGGAGGCATCGATGAGTTCAACGATTGTCGGTTCGTGGGCTCCAAGGATGCGCATATTACGAATCGTGCGGCGCATCATGCGGCGCAACACGTAACCTCTACCTTCATTGCCAGGCAAAACTCCGTCACCGATCAGCATCATTGCTGTACGGGCATGATCGGCAACTACGCGCAAATCCACATCGCTTTTGGGATTGCTTCCGTATTTGACTCCAGTTAAGAATGAAGCACGATTGAGAATTTGCATCGTGGTATCAATTTCATAAATGTTCTCAACACCCTGCAAAAGCGCAGCGGTACGTTCTAACCCAAGGCCCGTATCAATATTTTTGGCAGGGAGTTCTCCGACAATTGGGAAATCATCTTTGGTACCACCTTGACCACGCACGTTCTGCATGAAGACCAAGTTCCAGACTTCGAGGTAGCGGTCCTCATCTGCGACCGGTCCACCTTCTTTTCCGTAGGCAGGTCCGCGATCGTAATAAATCTCCGAGCATGGACCGCAGGGACCAGGGACACCCATAGACCAAAAATTGTCAGCCATTCCACGTCGCTGAATGCGTTCGCGTGGAACTCCGATTTTATGGTGCCAAATGTCGGCTGCTTCATCATCGTTTTGATAGACCGTTACCCAAAGTTTTTCTTCAGGGAAGCCATATCCCCCATCTGCAATGGATTTGGTTAAGAGCTCCCAGGCAAGTGCAATTGCGCCCTCTTTGAAATAGTCTCCAAAGGAAAAATTGCCACACATCTGAAAGAAAGAGGCGTGCCGGGTCGTCTTTCCAACCTCATCGATATCTAGGGTACGCACGCATTTTTGGACAGAAGTGGCTCGGATGAATGGCGGCTTCACTTCACCAAGAAAATATGGTTTGAACGGAACCATTCCGGCATTTACCAACAGAAGGTTGGGGTCGTCGGCAATTAACGATGCTGATGGCACGACCGTATGTGTGAGCTGTTGGCTGTTGCCTGATTCAAAGAACCGAAGCCACCGCTCACGAATTTCTGCGGAGTTCACTTTTGTTACTCGGACTCCTCTGAAGAGCGACGCTTAGTGCCCTTTTTGGGTTTGCTCGCATTCTTCTTCATTTGTGCTGCGGTTAAGAGTACGCCTGCAGCTTTCATGGCCATATTATTTTTATCCATAAAAGAGCCCGTGGCTGCCGTTATCTTCTCGGTTAGATCTTCGGCAGATTTTGAGATTCGATTAATGCTGTGGAGCGGTCCGTTCACAAGAGTTACGGTCGTCGTAACTTCTTCGAGCAGCGGAGTGGTCTCATCCGTGATCGCCTTGAGACTGGTTTTGGCCTCATCAACTAATCTTCCAACTCGAATTACTGCATAGGCGATTGCGGCGGCAATAATCGCCAACGACGATGCTGCGATAATGGTTGCGATTCCTCCTGGACCCATAGTTACAGCCTACCTGAAATCAATCTCAACTCGAGGCACTAAAAACCGGTATCGAGATATCGGGCTTTTCGTGCGCCTTATGGGCGCGCAGTGCAGCCTCGTGGTAACGCTCGATGAGCTCGACGTTTTCGGCTCGAGAATACGGTTGCCCATTAACTAGGGGGCCGACTCCACCCTCCATAACTGCAATAACATCCTCGCCCGACATGGTCTTATGGGTCTCAAGTGCATGAGCTAGGGAGAGAACTTTGCCTCGATTAGTCACCAAGATTTCCTCGGCCTTGTCGAGCAGCGTTGAAAGGTTGTCTTCGATCCGGTCAGAGAGCGCTCGTCGAAGTTCCTTCACACCATCATCCTTTGGTTTTCCACCACCACCAGGAGCCCCAACTTCAAACCTTCTGTTAGAGGCGTGGGAGGAGACCGTGGAACCCATGCCCCAATGGCCCTCCATAAAACTGGCAATAGTTGTGGCACTTTCCAAATCACCGGACACTCCCGAGGAGTTATCGCCATCGAAGAAGAGTCGTTCCCCGGCCAAACTAGCGAGTGAAACCAAAATATCTGCTTCATACTCGGTTCGCCACCTCGTGAATTGATCATCTGGCGGAATGCTGGCCACCATTCCTAAGTAATCCGAACCCTTCTCGATCGTTGCGAGGTCGATCGACATATGGTGACGAACTAAATAGGCCATAACACCGTGGCATGCTTCATGAACTGCCACCGCATGACGTTCGCGTTCAATGTATTCAACGTCTTCTGCAGGTCCTAATTCCTTTAATTGTTTGGCACGAATAATGTCGGCCCACGAAATGGAATCACGGCCATGGCGTATCGCCATGATCAACGCTTCATTGATCGTGTCTTTAATCGTCGCGCCAGTTGCATAAGGTGTAATGGTTGCCAATTTATCAATCTCTTCACTCGAAAGAGAGTGAGAAACTTTTGCTAGATAGCCTTCGTAGGTGCGAACTCGTCCAGCTTTGCTGGGATACCCGACGCGATACATGCGATCAATACGACCAGGCCGCAATAGCGCTTCATCAAGCGCCTCTGGCATATTCGTGGCCATCACCACCAAGATGCGATATTTCGGCGGGTTTTTGGGACGCATACCCAATGTGCGGCGCACGATGCGATTGAAGAAACCCCGAGGCTTCTTTAAGCCAGATAATTCCGTCAACAGGGCTTGCAGGGTTCCCATGCCCGCCCCGCCGCCGCCCATCGCCGTTCCTGCGACAAAAGAATCCTGCTTAAGGCGAGCTTGAGTAATAAGCGAACTTGCGGGCTCGGAGAGGTAATTACCACCATGGCAAGGAGTACTGAAAATCGAACTGTCGTTGCTGAAGCGGCCACCAGTTGTTGAAATGCCACGGTTGCCCAGGGCATCTGCTTCATCAAAGAAGACCACGACGCCGCCATAACGCAACGCCAGCTTACGGAGTTTCCTAAATAGACCTTTAACTTTAAGAACTCCGACACCAAAGAACATATTGTTGAAGGCACCCGGGTCGACAAAAACGAAAGGTTTCCCAGTCTCACCCGCCATAGATTCAGCCATCAAGGTCTTGCCTGTGCCGGGAGGTCCCCATAAAAGAATTCCGCCAGGTACATATCCCCCGTGTTTTTCGATTTCTTCGGGAGATTCAAGAAATAGTAAATTCTCACGTATCCGGTTCAGCACATGATCCTGGCCCCACACATCTGAAAATCGGGTGCGAATATCATCGGGGAAGTATGTGTCGATTCCACCTCTACTAAGGAACCAGAACATCGCCACAAATTGAATAACGACGAAGAACACACCAAAGAGAAGTTGGGCGAGTAGCGGCAGTGCACTCCAGAGAGCTTTTGGCGCCAAGAAGAGAGCTCGAACGGGAGTTTCCTTGTAGATAGCTCCCAGGACAACCGCGAGCAAGACAACAGTCAGGATTGCTTTGGCGACTCGAGACAACCGGTAGCGATTCCAATCGCTGAATTTGTGAATCAGACGATCAATGCCTGCAAAGTATTTCTGCCAAACACCGTGATAGGGAGCGGCGATTTCAGCAGTTAGGAAGTGCAGTTGGCGAATAGTTTCCAGACCGAATAGTGCAAAGAGCCACCAACGTTTATGAAAACCATCTATTACGGCATCGTGGATATTGAGTAGCGGATTGTCGGCCATCTCAGCCCACATAAGCACGACAAAGACAATCGTGAAAAAAATCAAGAATTTGACCCGGTCGTAAAAGGAGAGATGAATTCGCGTCTTTCGATCGGTGTCTCGTGGACGACTGGATTCGGTCATCGGGTACCTCTCACGGTGAAGGAGTCGGAAATCTTGTTAAGAAGTTTTTCATTCTTGTTATAACAAACGGTTGTACAGCGAACTATGAGCACATATATCGTGGAACGATCATCAGAGACTAGAGCGGTTTGATTGATGGTCTGGGGCGATTTTCCAGCTTCGGTAAAGCTATAAATTGTGCGAACGCCGCGAGCGATCTTTTGAATGATTTCACGATCGTCTAGTACATCAAGCAAAGGCGCAGTTGAGTCGGCCCCTGAAGCCCAAGTCGTCAATGGAACGATGATATTCCGCAGCGAGTTGTAAGAAACCACCCCAACTTCATCCGGAAGAAGAGTCCGTACTCGCACGTAGACGAGCGGGCTGCTTGGGGCCTTGAGATTGAGTACATCCGTTGGGCCATAATGCGAATTCGGTGAAAATGCTTCTTGCCAAAGAACCGAGGCAGCGCGTTCGGCGGCGCCGGTGGTCGTGGAGAGAAGCTCTCGCTTACCAATCGAGGCACCAGAGATTTCATGCCATTTATAGGGCACCGTGAAGTAGACGCCATGCTTTTTATCGGCCGCGTACTTCTGGCTGGGAATCCCACAACCTGTCACCAACAATGCCGCCAAAATCCCAGCCAAAAGTCGAGCTGGATGCTTGGCGATTTTCACGCTCGCGATTCTGCCCTATTTAATCGGTTTTTTCAGGCTTGAAATCGACTCCCGCTTCGCGACGTTGGGGTGCAGTAATCGGCGTGGGAGCTCCAGTAAGTGGATCCCCGCCGCTGGCAGTCTTCGGGAAGGCTATGACTTCGCGAATCGACTCGGCGCCCGCGAGTAAAGCGCATAGACGATCTAGACCCAAGGCGATTCCGCCGTGTGGAGGTGGTCCATAATTGAAAGCTTCCAGGAGAAAGCCAAATTTGGAGTCGGCCTCTGCTGCCGTTAATCCAATAACATCAAAAACACGCTTCTGAACATCGCGTTGATGAATACGTATCGATCCACCACCGATTTCACTGCCATTAAGGACGATGTCGTAGGCATAAGCCAAGGCCGAACCTGGATCGGAATCGAAGTTGCTGGCAAATTCTGGTTTAGGTCCCGTAAATGGGTGGTGAACTGCGGTCCAGCCACCATCGGGATTGGAGTTATCGACAAGTTCAAACATGGGAGCATCTACCACCCAGAGAAAAGCCCAGGCACTTTGATCAATGAGATCCAGTCGTTTACCGATTTCAAGACGAACCGCACCTAGCAAATTCAGCGAGTCATTTCGGTTTCCAGCCGCAAAAAATATCGCATCGCCCGGTTTGGCACCTACGAACTCGGCTATGCCAGACGATTCAACTTCACTTAAGTTTTTAGCAACCGGTCCACCTAGGGAGCCATCTGCAGCTATGAGAATATAAGCAAGACCCTTTGCGCCACGAGCCTTCGCCCATTCTTGCCAAGCATCCAGATCTCTGCGAGCTGAACTTGCTCCGCCCGGCATAACCACGGCACCGACGTAATCGGCTTGAAAGACCCTAAATGAGGTCTCTGCAAAGAAATCAGTGGCATCGGTAAGTTCTAATCCGAATCGCAAATCTGGCTTATCAGAACCGAATCGACGCATGGCTTCGTGGTAAGTCATATGTGGAATCGGCAGAGGAATCTTATAGTCGACAACCTTCTGAAATACCTCAAAAAGTATCTTCTCGGCTACTGCCAATATGTCGGCTTGATCGATGAAAGACATTTCAATATCTAGCTGAGTAAATTCTGGTTGGCGATCAGCTCGAAAATCCTCATCTCGAAAGCAGCGCGCGATTTGGTAATAACGCTCCATACCAGCAACCATGAGGAGTTGTTTGAAAAGTTGTGGTGACTGTGGAAGGGCGTACCAACTACCCGGCTGCAAACGTACCGGGACTAAGAAATCTCTTGCACCTTCAGGAGTCGAACGTGTGAGGTAGGGGGTTTCGATTTCAAGAAAGTCTTCGGCATCCATGACGGAACGAATGGCCGATGTGACCTTAGACCGAAGTCGAAGATTCTTGGCTGGGCCCTCTCTACGTAGATCCAGATAGCGATACTTCAACCGCACTTCTTCGCTGATCGTGGAAAGGTCACCGCTGTCGACTGGAAAAGGCAAAGGCGCCGCTTCACTAAGCACGTCAAGGCTTTCACAAACAATCTCAATTTCGCCAGTAGGGATTGCCAAATTTTCATTTCCCGAAGGACGAGCAGATACCGTTCCGGTCATCAATATGCAGTATTCGGCTCGGAGAGATCCGGCCAAATTTTCATCATGAATAACAACTTGCACTGCGCCAGTTGCATCTCGAAGATCGATAAATGCCACGCCACCATGATCACGGCGTCGCGCAACCCAACCAGCCAACGTTACTTTCGTGCCCGCATCGCTCTTGCGTAGGGCCCCCGCAGAATGTGTTCTCAACATTGTTTTATTTCGCTGCCTTTTCTTCGGTTGGTTGTGCGTGCATTCTTAAAAAGAATCGAGAAACTCTGCGATGGTCGAAAGAGTCATGACGTGCGACTCCCCCGTTTCCATCTCTTTGATAGTGATTTGACCGCTAGTAACTTCATCTTCACCGACGACCAATGAAAATCGAGCACCGCTCTTATCGGCAGCCTTCATCGCACCTTTTAATGCGCGATCGCCGTAAGACATATCGACATTGAATCCGTCGTTACGCAAACTATTAACTAGCCCGGCGGCAACAAATTTTGCCTCACCCCCCAAAGCAATGACATAGAGATCTAAACCGTCAGGGTCGAGAAGTTCGAGGCCTTCGGCTTCGCAGGCCAATAAAATGCGATCGAGTCCCATTCCGAAACCAATACCCGAAAGATCCGCCCCACCAAGCTGGCGCATCAGACCGTCATACCGTCCGCCCCCGCCAATCGCCGATTGAGCTCCCAGCTTTTCGTGTACAAATTCGAAAGTTGTGCCCGTGTAATAATCCAGCCCTCGAACGAGCGATGTATTGCGGACGTATTTGACTCCGTAGGAATCCAAAAGTGAAGTAACACGTGCAAAATGCGATCGACTTTCTTCCGATAGATAGTCGATCAACAACGGCGCTGCGGACATTTGAGATTTCACGGCTTCGCGCTTGTCGTCGAACAAACGTAACGGATTTACTGCAGCTTTTGCCTGAGTGGCCTCATCTAAATTCATTTTGGAGATAAAAATATCTAGGTCCGCTCGGTGGGCCAACCGAGATGGCGCATCACCAAGCGATGTGATTTCCAATCGATAATCCATTAAACCTAAAGTTTTTAGACCCCGATCAGCTACTGCGATGACTTCGGCATCAATCTCTGGATCGTTGAGACCTATGGCTTCGATGCCTAATTGATAAAACTGTCGGTAGCGCCCGGCTTGCGGCCGTTCTGCTCTAAAGAAGGCGCCGGTGTACCAGAGTTTTACGGGAAGCTGTCCACGATCTAAGCCATGTTCGATGACTGCACGCATAACGCCAGCAGTACCTTCTGGACGGAGCGTAATTGACCGACCGCCACGGTCCTCAAAGGTATACATCTCCTTCGTGACGACATCGGTGGTCTCGCCAACCCCGCGCGCAAAGAGTTCGGTATCTTCAAATACTGGTAATTCCGCAAGTTGATATCCAGCCGAAAGTGCGGCAGCCGCGAGGGTATTTCGAACATGATCGAAGCCAACCGAGCGGCCAGGCAGGTATTCACTGACGCCTTTCGGGGCTTGAAATCTCATGGTCTCTTTCCATTCAAGAAGTTTTCCCTGAGGTAGGGATTATTTTTGCGTTCTCGCCCAATTGTAGTTTGTGGTCCATGGCCAGGAAGCACAATTAGGCCATCGGGCTGAGTAAGAACTTTATTTCGCAACGTCGAAACCATCGATGTCTCTGAACCCATGGGAAGATCTGTCCGGCCAATAGCCCCGTGAAAGAGCACGTCTCCTGATATGAGATGTGACTCTCCAGCAACAAACATCACAGAACCACGAGTGTGGCCGGGCGAGTGCAATACGGTCAGAGAAATTCCCGCGATATCGATGCTTTGGCCGTCGAGAACTTCGGTAACCAGTTGCGGCTCAAAGAACTCAGTGACCCCAAAGTTAGCCATTATCTGCGAACTCTCCCCGCCTGGGGTCAGAGCGCGCCACGGATCTTTGAGAAGTGGACGATCGGAGGGGTGAATCAGGGCGGGAATGCCGTAGTGATCGGCCAAGGGAACGATTGAGAAAGTGTGATCCAAGTGGCCGTGGGTCAATAACGCCGCGACCGGCTTGAGATTATGACGATTGACCGCTGTACGGATGAGGTCAAGCATGGGAGGAGTGCTGCCTATGCCGGGATCGACAATCAAGCATTCATTTGCCCGAGCTGAAGCAATAATCCAGCAATTGGTCCCAAAGTAGGGGGCAACCACATTTTCAATCAGCACAAATTCCCAACTTTCCCGTAATAGTGGGTTCAGGGTACCTTTAACCCCCGTTCAACCCTTCCACGCTGGACACACAACGGAAACTTGCCCGCTCGGGCGAGCCACGCGCAACTTAGAGGAGTAATCATGGAAATCAACCCAACTGATCTAGTCGATATTGCAGCAACACCTGCTACGCCGGGAACATCGGCAGTATCTGCAGCTTCAGCCTTGATTGGTGACCCCTCTCAGTTTGGTCGCGTCGCTGAAGATGGCATTGTGTATGTGAAGACCGCTGATGGCGAACGTGCCGTCGGTTCGTATCCAGGCAAGAGCGCCGAAGAAGCGCTGGCTTACTTTGTTCGTAAGTTCGAAGCGTTAGCCTCAGAAGTAGCCCTTTTAGCTGCTCGTATTAAGAGTGGCGCAATGGTTCCCTCCGATGCCGCTGCCGCTGTTTCGAAATTGCGCGAACAAGTAGCAAATCTCAACGGAGTTGGTGACTTGGCTACCCTCGCTGCCTCTGTCGATCAAATTCCATCTCTCATTGAAGATCATCGCGCCGCTTATCAAGAGCGCAAGGAAATCGAAAATGCCGTTAAGGAAGCAAAGCGCGCCCAAGCCGCTGAGTCAAAAGAAAAGATTGTTGCCGAAGCCGAATCCCTTGCTCTTTCTGAAAATTGGAAGGCAACCGGTGAACGACTAAAAGTTTTGTTGGATGAGTGGAAGGCCGCTCCGCGTCTAGATAAGAAGACCGATGCTGATTTCTGGAAGCGCTTTTCCGCCTCTCGCAACAAGTTTGACAAGCGTCGCCGTACTCACTTTGCCTCACTAGAAGCCACCCAATCTGAAGTTGCGGATAAGAAGGAAGCCATAGTCAAAGAAGCAGAACTCCTTGCGACATCGAAAGAGTGGTTGGCTACCGCGCGTAGATATAAAGAACTCATGGACCTTTGGAAGGCTTCCGGTCGCGGCAAGCCGTCGACCGACACCAAACTCTGGGCAAGGTTCAAGGCCAGCCAAGATCAATTCTTCGCCGCTAAAAACGCCGATTTAGATCGTCGCACCGAAAGCATGGCCGCTAATCTCGTCAAACGTGAAGAATTGATCACTCAGTTTGAGGCTCTTCTTCCATTCAAAGATCTCTCTTCGGGCAAGCGCGCCTTCCGCGATCTCATGGACCAATGGCAAAAGATCGGAATCACCGACCGAAACAAGCGCGCCGCTTTGGATGCCCGGATTGCCAAGGTTGAAGACGCTCTCGACAGTCTCGAACAAGATCATTATCGTCGCACCGATCCAACGGCTATTGCCCGTGCGCATGATGTTGTACAAGGTCTCATTGATGCCATTGAAAATTACGAAGCCCAAGCCAAGAAGGCCGAAGCGGCCGGAAATGCCGCCAAAGCTATGGTTGCACGCGAAGCCGCTGAAGCTCGTAAGGTCTGGCTAGCGGAAGCTCAAAAGGGCTTATCGGAGTTTAAGAAGAACTAATTGTTTGTGACTCGATAGACGTCATAGACACCTTCGACTCCACGTACCGCCGAAAGCACCGCATCCAAGTGTGAGGCATCGGCCATTTCGAATGTGAACCGAAGCACCGCCGTTCGATCTTTTGAGGTGCTCACAGCAGCATTGAGAATATTTACATGTTGATCCGACAAAGTTCGCGTCACATCGGACAACAAGCGGTTTCTGTCCAAAGCTTCGAGCTGGATATTTACGAGGAAGAGCGTTTTTGCCGTTAGGTTCCACTTAACCGCAACGATTCGATCCCCTTGATGTTCTCGCAAATCCGAAATATTTATGCAATCAGTTCGGTGAATAGATACCCCGCTACCACGCGTGACAAAGCCGACGATTTCATCGCCAGGAACTGGAGCACAGCATCTAGCTAGTTTCACCAGCAAATCGTCGGACCCTTCAACCTCCACTCCCGAAGAACCACGGCGATTTTGAGCCACGGTGTTAGGAGAGAGCAGGTGGTCAATGCTGGATTCGGCATGAATTTCCTCATCGCCCATTGCCGCCGACAATTTTTCGACTACGGCCTGCGCGGAAATGTAGCCATTTCCGACGGCTGCATAGAGACTCTCAATATCCGGATAACGCAAATCATGACTTAATTGCAAGATGGCCTGACCGGCGAAGATCTTCTGAAGTGGAAGTCCGGCTTTTCGCATCTGCCGAGCAATCGATTCTCGGCCGGCGTCAATAGCTTCTTCGCGCCGCTCTTTAGAGAACCAAGCCTTTATCTTTGAACGCGCCCGAGGTGACTTGACGAAGTTCAGCCAGTCGCGGCTTGGGCCAGCATTTTCATGTTTGTTGGTTACAACTTCAACTACATCACCATTATTGAGCGGCGACTCCAACGGGATCAGCTTTCCATTTACTTTAGCGCCAACGCAGCGATTGCCAACTTCGGTATGAACTGCATACGCAAAATCGACCGGAGTCGATCCAGCAGGAAGGGCAATGACGCTTCCTTTTGGTGTAAACACGAAAACTTCTGGAGTGCGCAGGTCGTAACGTAAAGTATCGAGGAACTCCCCTACATCTTCAGTTTCTTGTTGCCATTCATGTAATTGTTTCAGCCACAACATATCGGTGCCGGCCTGAGCGGAATCGGCACTTTCACTTTTGAGCTTGTATTTCCAGTGCGCGGCAATTCCATACTCAGCACGGGCATGCATATCGAATGTTCGAATCTGAATCTCGACTGCCTTACCGGTGGGACCGATCACGGTCGTGTGCAGAGATTGATAAAGGTTGAACTTCGGCATTGCGATGTAATCTTTAAATCGTCCTGGAATTGGACTCCAACGCGCATGGATGGCACCCAAAACTCCGTAGCAGTCACGAACGTTCTCAACAAGTACGCGAATTCCAACTAAATCATAAATCTCATTGAAGTCGCGACCGCGAACCACCATTTTTTGGTAAACACTGTAGAGATGTTTCTGTCGACCAGACACCTTGGCGATGATGCCATCCGCTTTAAGATCCCCTTCGACCAGGCCAACAACTTCATCTGTCAATTTGCTGCGGGAAGGGGAACGATCGGCAACTAGTCGTTCGATTTCCTCAAACTTCTTTGGTTCCAAAACTTGAAAAGAGAGATCCTCAAGTTCCCATTTGATGGCATTCATGCCCAACCGGTGAGCCAGAGGTGCATAGATATCTAGAGTTTCTTGCGCTTTCCTATGTGCAGTCTCGGGCGAGACGTATTGCCAGGTACGCGCATTATGAAGTCGATCTGACAACTTGATCACCAAGACCCGAATATCTCGAGACATCGCTATGACCATCTTGCGGAGCGTCTCTGCTTCAGCGGTAGGGCCGTAGGTGAGTTTGTCGAGCTTCGTAACGCCATCAACCAAATCGGCAACTTCATCACCGAAATCCTGCCGAATCTTTTCTAACGTTATCTTCGTATCTTCAACCGTGTCATGCAAAAGAGCTGCCACAATGGTTGCTGGATCCAAACCAAGTTCAGCCAGAATTTCGGCAACAGCAACTGGATGAGTTATGTATTCCTCACCAGATTTGCGCACCTGCCCCGAGTGAGCCAAACGAGCAGATTCGAAAGCTCGCTCTATTTCCTCAGTCTTGAAATCTGGATGGCTGCTACGTAGGCGTGCGACCAAAGGTTCAATCATCACGTCCATTGTCGCGAACCTTTAAACGCTAGCGACGACGAGGTTTGCGCTTTGGTTGGTTACGTGGACCACGCACTCGGTCGGCCTTCACATCGGCTGCGTTGACAGCACGAACTGCAGTCTCCACCGCAACTGTCGACGTTGAAGCGCCAGTACGAGTTGCAACACGTTTGGCCAAAGCCTGCATGGCTGGCTCACGCTCGCGCAAACTTGCCAATATTGGTGAGGCAATGAAGATAGATGAATAAGTACCGGTTGCTAGACCAATGAAGAGAGCTAATGAGAGGTCCTTGAGAGTACCGGCACCAAGAAGTCCGGCGCCAACAAAAAGGATCGAAGCAACTGGCAGCAGCGCGATGAGCGAAGTGTTGAAGGATCGAACCAGAGTCTGGTTAACTGCAAGATTTACCGCTTGTGAGTAAGTGGACTTGCCAGTGCTGGTGATAGTCCGGGTGTTCTCGCGAACCTTGTCGAATACAACGACTGTGTCATACAAGGAATATCCCAAAATCGTAAGGAATCCGATAACAGTTGCCGGTGTTACATCAAAACCAACAAGAGCATAAATCCCAACTGTAATGAAGACGTCATGAACAACGGCCGCGATGGCGGCTACCGCCATTTTTGGCTCAAAAGCAATTGCCAGATAAATCATGACCACGAAAATGAAACCAAAAAGTCCGTAAAGGGCTTTATGCGTAATCTCTTTACCCCATGATGGTCCGATACTTTGCGTGTCAATGGAATCAACTTTGACGTTGAATTCCTTTGCTAGAGCATCTTGCACAGCATTGGAAACAGCGTTAGTAAGAGCACCAGTTTGAACCCGGATCTTGTTCGACCCAATTTTTTGGATAACAGTTTCTGATGTTACGCCAGCGGATGTGAGCGCCGTGCGAGCCTGAGCGATGGTCGGGCTTGATGTTGTCACGGTAAAAGCAGAGCCACCTTTGAATTCAATACCCAAATGAAGACCTTGAGTAAAGAGTGCAATCGCGGAAACGGCGATAAGGACGGCTGAAACGCCATACCAACGGCGGCGCTTACCAATGAAATCTATCGAAGTATCTCCACGGTGCAGACGACCGCCAATGCCAGTTAGTGAACTCATCGACTACGCCTCCTTTCCTGTTACAACACCCAAGCTCTTGGCTGACAATCCTGAAAGTGGTCTGCCCGTCGCGAAATATGGAATTCTTGAAAGCACGGTCATGATCGGCTTGGTGAAGAAGAAAACAACGACTAAGTCAACCAAAGTGGTTAGCCCCAACGTGAACGCGAATCCGCGCACTCCGCCAACAGCAAAGAAATAGAGCAGTGTGGCTGCGATCAGAGAGACAAAGTCCGCTACAACAATGGTGTGACGTGCGCGCGCCCATCCGGCTTCAACCGCTGTGCGCAAGGTGCGACCATCGCGTACTTCATCACGCAAGCGCTCGAAATACACAATAAAGGAGTCGGCCGTGATACCTACGGAAACGATGGCACCAGCAATACCAGCCAGCGTTAATGTGAATCCAATCCATTTTCCGAGTAGAAGGAAGGAGAGATAGGTAATTACGGATGCAACGAGCAAAGAACCGAAGGAAACTAAACCCAGTCCCTTGTAATACAGAAGTGAATAAAGCAGAACCAATCCGATACCGATCAATCCCGCTAGCAGACCAGCATGGAGTTGATCTGCACCAAGAGTTGGCGAAATCTGTTGAACTTCGCCCCGATCAAATGCAAGTGGCAGAGCGCCATACTTCAAGACATTGGAGAGATCTTGCGCATCTGTCTGCGTGAAGTTACCGGTGATTTGCGCATTGCCCGTGTTAATGGCTTCATTGATGCGAGGTGCCGAAACCACCAAGCCATCAAGAACAATAGCAACCTGATTTTGTGGAGTCGCTAATTTTGTTACACGCGTTGTTAGTGCGCCAAACTTGGTTGTGCCTTCACCGTTGAAATTGAGCAGAACGTACCAACCGCTTGCTCCCTGTTGATCAATAGCAGCTGTGGCTTTTGAAACTTGACGACCTAGAACTTCAGCAGGTGCCAAAATATATTTGGCATCGCCTGCTCGACTGCATGAAATGGTGACGGCGTCTGCGCTATCGCCGCCTCCGCCTTGGCGATTTGCGGCTTTGGTGCAATCCAGCGCTGCAAATTTTGCATCAAGTTCAGCAGTCACTCCATTTGGATAAGTCGGAACAGTCTTTGCCGGTGAAGTTGCAGTTTTAGGTGTGGTGGCCGTACTGGTGGCTGCAGAAGTTGCATTGCCTGCGCCTTCGGCCAAAACCTGTCGAAAACGAAGTTCGGCAGTTTGTCCAACAAGTTCAACTACTCGACGTCCAGTCTCTCCCGGAACGGAAATGACGATCTGACGATTAGTACCGCTGCCCTGGGCTGAAACTTCACTCTCGGCTACACCGAGGGAGTTAACGCGTTGGCGAATAATCGAAACCGCTTGATCAATGGCAGCGCTCGTGACTTTGCCGCCAGCGGAGACGCGCGGCTGGAGGGTAACGCTCGTGCCGCCTCGCAGATCCAAGCCAAGTTTGATCTTGGTGGCTCCCGTGAACCCAGCCAGAACGCCAAAGGCGATCACAACGAGGGCGAGTATGGCGATCGTCCGGCCGGAATGGCTCGGCGTCTTCATTGATTTAGGCGTATTGGCAGACATGGTTGGCAAGTCTAGGCATCTTGAGGCGGTGTGTCGAAAAGACCGGGCACATAATCGCTGCCCACCGGCGCCTTCTCTCCCAAGTGAGCCCACCCCAAGGCTGTGGCCACGCGACCACGCGGAGTGCGAGCGATAAATCCCATGCGAACCAAGAACGGCTCAGCCAAACTTTCAACGGTTTCGACCTCTTCTCCGATTGCCATGGCCAAGGTCGAAATACCCACGGGGCCGCCTCGAAATCTGTGAATGAGAGCCTCGAGCACTGCCCGATCAAGTCGATCCAGGCCTAAGGGGTCCACTTCATACATTTCCAACGCTGCAAGTGCGTGACTTTGAGTTATTGCCCCTTGACCATGAACCTGGGCATAGTCCCGCACTCGACGCAAAAGCCGATTGGCCACCCGCGGGGTTCCCCGAGAACGTGTGCCTATTTCGACTATGGCTTCTTCGGAGATTTCGACCCCCATCAAACCTGCGCTTCTGCGAACGATGTGGCAGAGGTCGCTATCGGCGTAAAAATCTAATTGGGCGGTGAATCCGAAACGATCACGGAGCGGACTTGGCAATAACCCTGCGCGGGTTGTTGCGCCCACTAATGTGAAATGTGGCAGTTCCAATGGAATGGCGGTGGCGCCAGCGCCTTTACCTACAATGACGTCAACTCGAAAATCCTCCATCGCCAAATACAACAATTCTTCGGCAGGTCGAGACATGCGGTGAATCTCATCGAGAAAGAGAATTTCGCCTTCGACAAGTGAAGAAAGAATCGATGCTAGGTCCCCGGCATGTTGAATCGCAGGGCCACTGGTGATTCGGATTGGTGCTGACATTTCGCTGGCAATGATCATCGCCAAGGTCGTCTTACCTAACCCAGGGGGGCCAGAGAGCAAAATATGATCTGCTGCTGAGTTTCGATTGCGAGCCGCAGAGAGAAGTAAATCTATTTGTGCTGCAACGCGCGGTTGGCCCGTAAATTCAGCTAATGACTTTGGTCGCAGCGCCAATTCATGTGCGAGTTCATCGTCTCCGGACGATTCTTCTACACGCTTTCCCTCAAAATCTGTCATTAGCCGTTACCTCGGATCTGCAAAGCTCTGCGAAGGAGTGCAGGGATATCTGACGAGTCGAGGCCATTGGAAATTTCAGTCGCAATTTGATCGAGGGCATCATTGGACTCGCGCTGAGTGAATCCCAAGTTAGTGAGAGCGCCTTCAATCTGCGTTCGCCACGGTGAAATCCCTAAGCGTTTTGAAGCAAGACCATTAAGGTCACCAACTTTTTCGCGTAACTCCAAAACTAAACGGGCCGCACCCTTCTTACCCAATCCCGGGATTCGCTCTAGGTAGGCAAGTTCACCGTGCGCGATGGCACTTGTAAGTTCGGGTGCGTCATAAACGCCAAGGGCAGACTGAGCAACTTTTGGTCCAATGCCAGAGACGGTCTGCAAAAGTTCAAAAAGTTCTTTATCTCCCGCAGTTTCAAACCCGAACAGAGTTAGAGCATCTTCGCGAACGAGCAAGGTTGTGTGCAGCGAAACGAAAGTTCCGACAACGAGAGAGGCTGCATACCGAGGAGAGAGAAAGACTTGCAGGCCGACTCCCCCGACTTCAACCACAGCAAAATTCAGTGAAGTAGATTTAACGGTTCCACTAAGGGAGGAAATCATTTCGCCACCAACTTCTTCAAGCGCGCCTTCTCTTTGACAAGAGCAGCCTCGCGGCGCATATCACCAGATCCACGCCAGTGGTGACAAATCGCCAATGCCAGCGCATCTGTGCTATCTACAGGCTTAGGAATTTCATCAAGATTGAGAAGTCGCTGCACCATCTGAGCGATTTGTTTTTTATCAGCACGTCCCGATCCAGTTATAGCCGCCTTGACCTCTGTAGGTGTGTGCATGACAACTGGCAGACCAGCACGTGCTGCAATTAAGAGTGCGACGCCGGCTGCCTGCCCGGTGGCCATCGCGGTTTTGACGTTGAGTTGAGAAAAGACGCGCTCTACTGCGATCACATCCGGCTTGAATTTCGCGACCCACTCGAGGATCTGTGTCTCAAGTTCGAGCAAGCGGAGCTCTAATGGTAAGTCTGGAGAAGTTTTGATAACCCCCACACCTACCATGACAAGATTTTGGGCTCCGGCCTTATCTACTATTCCAATTCCACAACGTGTGAGACCAGGATCAATGCCAAGTACTCGCATCGATACCCCTCACCTTCATCTCATTCGAATCGCTATTTTTGAGCAATTCGCACTAACGACGAGCCTAGCGAGTGTGTCTTCAGGGTTACCCGAGGCTCGCCATTACTTCGTCAGAGACATCAAAATTGCCGTAAACATTCTGAACATCGTCGAGTTCTTCAATCGCATCAATAAGTTTGAAAACTTTTTCGGCCGCCTCGGCATCTAAAGGAACGGAAACCGAAGGAAGGAAGGAACTATCGGCCGATTCGTAATCGATGCCGCCAGTTTGCAACGAAGTTCGCACAGCGACAAGATCCGATGGCGAACAAACGACTTCAAAAGAGTCCCCAAGGTCATTTACTTCTTCGGCGCCAGCATCAAGAACGGTTTCCAAAATTCGATCTTCAGTGACAGTGGCATCCGCTTTCGCCACAATTATGACGCCTTTGCGATTAAACATGTAGGAGACGCTGCCTGGGTCGGCCATGCTTCCACCATTTCGAGTTACGGCTACGCGAACTTCAGAGGCAGCTCGATTGCGGCTGTCAGTTAAGCATTCGATCATCAAGGCAACACCATTGGGACCGTAACCTTCGTACATAATTGTTTGCCAGTCAGCACCGCCAGATTCGAGTCCGGCACCACGCTTTATTGCTCGCTCGATGTTGTCAGCAGGCATCGAATTCTTTTTCGCTTTGGCGATCGCATCGAAAAGCGTCGGGTTGCCAATGACGTCGGCACCACCGGCGCGAGCAGAGACTTCAATCGCTTTAATCAGCTTTGCAAAATTCTTGGCGCGACGTGAATCGATAATCGCCTTTTTATGCTTGGTCGTTGCCCACTTGGAATGGCCTGACATTTCTAACCCCTTATTTTCCTACAAGCAGATTCTGGCAAACCTGCTGAACAAAGTACCGATGCACCCGATTATCCCCTGAAATCTCAGGGTGGAAAGAGGTAGCCAGCAGCTGACCCTGCCTTACCGCAACGGGATGAAGCAACTCATCTTGAGCAACAGTGGCTAAAACTTCCACATTTGGGCCAATTTCTTCAACCCACGGTGCTCTAATGAAGACTCCCTTGACAGCCCCGCCATCAATCCCCACGAAATCGATATCCATTTCAAAGGAATCAATTTGACGTCCGAAGGCATTACGTCTGACGGTCATGTCTATCCCGCCAAAAGTCTCTTGACCTCGAGCAGCGTCAACTATCCGGTTGGCGAGCAGAATCATTCCTGCGCAGGATCCGTAAACCGGCATTCCTGAAGAAATTCTTTTCTGAAGCAAGTCGAAGAGATCGAAACTTCGAGCAAGTTTGGCAATAGTCGTGGATTCACCGCCAGGCAGGATTAAAGCATCAACTGCAGAGATTTCAGAAGCATGCCTAATAGCAGTGGCCTCAATGTCGAGATCAAGTGATTCTAAAGCCGCAATGTGCTCTCGAAAATCGCCTTGCAGGGCAAGGACGCCAATCTTCATTACCAGCCTCGCTCGGCCAATCGATGAGGAACAGGAATATCTGCAACATTGATTCCGACCATTGCATCCCCAAGACCTCGGGAGACATCGGCAACAACTTTTGCGTCAGTGAAATAGGTGACAGCTTTAACGCACGCTGCTGCTCGCTTGGCTGGGTCTCCAGATTTGAAAATTCCGGAACCAACAAACACACCGTCTGCACCGAGCTGCATCATCATGGCTGCATCTGCGGGAGTTGCGATTCCACCTGCTGTGAAAAGTACGACCGGAAGTTTGCCAGTGCTTGCAACTTCTTTAACGAGGTCGTATGGCGCCTGAAGTTCCTTTGCGGCTACATACAGTTCATCTTCGCGCATTGAGGAAAGACGGCGAATTTCGCCGCTGATCTTGCGCATATGTGTGGTGGCGTTTGATACATCGCCAGTACCGGCTTCGCCTTTAGAGCGGATCATTGCCGCACCTTCATTTATGCGGCGAAGCGCTTCGCCGAGATTTGTTGCACCGCACACAAACGGGATCGTGAATTTCCACTTATCAATATGATTTTCATAGTCAGCCGGAGTCAATACTTCGGATTCATCGATGTAATCCACACCGAGACTTTCTAAGATTTGGGCTTCAACGAAATGTCCGATGCGAGCCTTGGCCATTACGGGAATGGATACCGCAGCCTGAATCTTTTCGATCATGTCTGGGTCCGACATGCGCGAAACGCCGCCTTGAGCGCGGATGTCGGCCGGAACGCGTTCTAGGGCCATAACTGCAACAGCGCCAGCGTCTTCGGCAATCTTTGCTTGCTCGACGTTAACAACATCCATAATGACGCCACCCTTGAGCATCTCTGCCATTCCGCGCTTTACGCGAGCGGTACCGACTGAATGCGAGGTGTTCTCGGCCATGACAATCTCCTAAATTCTTAATCTGACAGTGAAAGCGCCAGCTGGTTCGAAGCGCTCAGTCTACTTAGTTGGCGCAGCCTTCGCGCTCGCTGAAGCCGGATAGGTAAATATAGGCTCTTGATCGGTCAACATCACCCAAATTTGACCGGTATTGAGATTGGCAGCGCTGCCGTCGGCCAAGGTCCACGTGGTCCCACTGGTTGAGTTGGGCCGAGTCCAATTGATGGGTATCGCTTTTCCATCGCGTAATAAGTAGCCCGTACCTATACCTACCGTGTTGCTGAAGGGGGTAATACCACCTTCGCGATCGCGGTATTCAGAGTTGGTGATGGAGACGTTTTGGATAATGATGGTGGGCGATCCCAAAGTTTGCCCTGAGGCCGATACATCTAGGTGTCCGTCGTGAGAAAGCAACCAACGGGATTCACTGACCGACCAAGTCGCTTCGTAATCCGCGGCCGGCCATTTCACCTTCATGCCAGTGATTGATGTTCCAAAATTACCAATCGCTCCAAAAGTGAAGCCAATGGGCTTGATCGTGTCAATTTGAGCATTGTCCTTGTTGATCGCCTTGTCCATGAGATCGGCCGCTCTCAGAATCAAATTTGTAGGAGCTGAACGAGAAGGATCACGATAGTAAATTTGAGAAGAGTTTCTATCGGCTGAAAGGTTTACCAAATTGGCGGCGGTGATCTTGGGATAGAACTTAGATTGTGCCCCGCTGAAGGCGAATCCAACTCGACCATATTGAGCGAGGATGTCGAGGTCAGAGATTCGGGCCGAACGCACCGGCCCGACATTTGTCGGTGGTTGTTGAGTAAATATGGCAGCAAGCCTTGTTAGCCCACCTTCCACTTGTTCCACATAAACAACGTCTGCGAATTCCAATCCAATTTGTGGATGCGCTGACCGAGTGTCATCGATCTTGACAGCGAGAACTCGTGAATTAATGCCCGGCAATCCCGTCAGAACATTCTTCTCGGTGGGAGCGGATACTTGGGACTTACCAGGAGTAGGGCTTTCGGTCGGATTATTAGATGTTCCACATCCAGTTAGTGTCAGGAGCGAGATCAAACTTATAAAAGTCGCAGCTTTTTTCTTCACAGCACATCATCCTCAAAGGCGTAATGAACGGGAAGCGGCGCATGCCCAGCGAGTCGAAACACCCGGAACACAACCTTTGAACGCAAATTACGGACAGCGTTTACAGCCTCTAGGTGGATATTGATAGACATCTTTATTTTGTCTGTAATCGATTCAAGCTCAGCTAGCGAGCTAAGAGCAATTGTGCCGGTCACGTCCTGTGAATCACTTTGAAGAAGACGTAATGATTCGGAAAGCGAACTTTCAGCTTCACTTCGCTCGATAATGGTTGCTTCTCTTGCTTGGAAAGCAGAACTTGCGAGCAGTAAATATGTGGCTGGATCAAGATTAGATTTATGAGCAATATCCAGTGCGATAGCAGCTCGACGTTGCAACAAGGCATCTAAATGTTCCCAAGAAGTTTCAACTCGATGATGTAAACGATCCAAACGTGTCGCGGAAAAAGACAAGTACCAAGCCAAGATGAGCGCAACAATGATTACGAGAAAGATGCTTTTAGTCATTGGATTTAAACCTATTCCAGACACGATTGTCAGAACTCAGCCCGACTTTGCTATTTCCAACTTGCACCATTTCATACACATCCAATATCTGCTCTGCGACGTTGCTCCAATCATATTTGTGCGACTGCGCTAGACCGTTTGTCGCAAGCAAGTGTCTGCGGTCCGGATCGCCCAGCAAATTCACCAGTTTTTCGCCAAGATCTCGCGAGTCCTCAGAGATGAATAGTGCGCCGAACTCGCCAAAATTTAACAATTGCGAAAAGGCTGGAATGTCGCTGGCCAGGATCGCCGTGCCAGACGCCATCGCTTCAGTAAGGATTATTCCAAAAGACTCTCCACCCGTGTTGGGGGCGATGTATGCGTCAATGGAATGAAAAAATTTAACCTTATCTTCTTCGCTTAACTTTCCTAAGAAAGTAAGCCGGGAGTGAAGTGACGGGTTAATCCTCCTTAAAAATTCGTTCTTATCCCCGGGGCCAGCTATCAATACTTTGAGGTCCGGAAATTTCTTTATGGTTGCTGGCAGAGCTGCAATGAGAACTTCCAAACCTTTACGAGGTTCGTCAAAACGGCCAATGAATCCAATACTCGGACTGCCCGACCAATTGGGGTTCTTCTCTTCAACTTCAAATTTTGAAGTGTCTAGACCATTGGGGATTACAACTGCTTCGGTCTGGAAATGATCCTTGAGGGTTTGGCGAGCCATCTCGCTAACGGCAATACGCGCTGTTAACTTCTCTAACACCGGCTCCAATATGGGTCCGACCGCAGTTATGGCTTTCTGTTTTGCAGATGCCGCGTGGAAAGTGCCGACCATCGGACCATCTGCTGCCCAACAGGCAAGAAGTGAGAGCGATGGGATTGCCGGCTCATGTAAGTGCAATAAATCAAAATTGCCAGCCGATATCCATTGCCGAACGCGCGATGATGCCACTGGGCCAAAGAGAATTCGAGCCACTGCCCCGTTGTACGGGATTGAAACTGGCCGGCCGGCTGAGACTAGCCATGGCTCAGAAATTTGCGAATCATCACTGACAGGGGCAAAAACTGAAACATCGTGTCCGGCACGAATAAGGAATTCTGCTAGCTCTTTTATATGGATTTGAACGCCACCAGGCGTGTCCCAGCCATAGGGACAGACCATCCCAATCTTCAAGCTTTTGGACGTTTTCATGCTTCGACACGATCCTGAAAGTCGCCATCAACCCAGATACGTTGCAACATGTGCCAATCGCTGGTGTTCTCGGCAATGCGCTGAGCGAATCTGTCAGCACAGATTTGGGTCATCGCCGCGATTTTCTCTGTTTGAGTTCCGGTTTGAGGAATCGGAACCTCTCCTTCGAAGATTATGCGAATGCCGCGCTTTTCATACTTCACAAATGCCGTTATCAACGGCGCACCTGTTTGTAATGACAGGATGGCTGGTCCAGCGGGCATCCGAGCAGGTCCTCCGCCAAAAGAAACTGCGACGCCGGATTTGGAGAGATCGCGATCGGCGACAAGCGCTACTAGTTTTCCAGCTCTTAAGCGCTGCGCAAGGGTTGCGATAACGCGAGAATCTAGATCAAGCACTTCCATTCCGATGCGCTGCCGGTAATCCAAGAATTTTCTAAATAGTTTCTCTGGATCTAAGTGCTCAGCAACGGTGGTGAGAGGAATCCCGGTGGCGCAAAAATATGCCCCTGCATGATCCCAATTGCCGGCATGCGGCAGGGAAACAATGCATCCTCGTCCTTCTTTGATCGGATCCCGTAGAAATTCTTCATTTTCAACAACCACGCTGGAAATTATTTGCTCTTTACTCCAGTTCGGAAACCTAAATGTGTCACACCAATACCGAAGGTAAGAACGCATTCCTTCCTGAACCAACATCTCAAGCTCTGCGGAAATTAGCCCTGGATGAATGCGAGCATAATTACTGCGCAGTCGGCCAATTTGCTTTCCATTTTTTTTGTAGATGCGGTCCGCTATTCGACTGGCTAATCCGTATGCCCACGATTCCGGCAACAACCGAGTAATTTGCCAAGCCAGGGCGTATGCCCAATAGACGATGAGTGAAGTCATACGCAGCTAGGCCTTCCGCGTGGCATTGAAAACTATGCGCAGTCTCTCTAAGCAGGTGTAGACGCTGGCAACTGCCAGAATCCAAAAACCGATAGCTAAACTAAAAGGAACGCGTAACCCGGCAAGACCAATCGCAAGCAATGCAACGATGAGTCTCTCCGTACGCTCTGCTATCCCACCTTCGCAGGCGATATCCAGAGATTCAGCGCGAGCCTTTATGTAAGAAACCAGCCCACCTGCAACGAGAGCAACAACAACAACTGGAACCAATCGATCGTTTCGATTTACCAGGAAAAGCATGACACCAGCCAACAAACTAGCATCACTGATTCGATCCAACGTCGAGTCTAAAAGCGCCCCCCAAGTACTTGAACCTGACTTTGAAAGTCTGGCCATAGTGCCGTCAAGCAGATCGAAAAGAATGAAGAAAATGGCAACTAGCGTTCCAGCCAGGAATTCTCCGCGCGGGTAGAAATACAACGCCGATACCACAGTGCCGATGGCGCCTACTGAGCTCACCATATTGGCGCTCAAACCCAACGCAAGTAAACCTCGACACAAGGGCGTAATGAGTCGGGTTATGGGGGGTCTAAGCGATCCTTGGAGCATCAATACCATCGTAGGCTTGACCGCCGTGAGCAACCTAATTTTTTCAACGGATTTGTCCAAATTAAGCGTGAATTTCTCGGGCCCGGGAAGTGAGGCTTTGGCCGCTGCTTTATCTCTCCCCTGTGCGCCCCTCGAGGAGTCCGATGTCGCAATCTTCTCGGTCAGCGCGTTGGATGGATTCACTGCTGATGTGACCACGAACTGGCACGCAGCCCGAGAGATTTACCTTCCCAGCATCGTTGCAATAGTCGACCTCGAGAAGAGTGAAATCGACTTTGAAGATATGAGTGCAATAGTGAGTAAAACTCTCGATCCCGTCGTAACGCCATATTTGGTTCTGCACTCCGACGACGGGTTTCCCACGGCAGTAATTTCATTGGAATCACAATTAATTACGGACTACACCTTGGGATTGAGACAAACCATCGATAGCGATCCTGAACACAAGGAACTAGTAGCCGAATTTAGAGAGGAATATCTAGAACAAATGGAGAGCGCCGGGGATGATCCTTTTTCTAATGCACTGATTTTTCCGGCAATACCATTAGCCCTACACATAAAACTTGGTCTAACCGAGATCGTCCAATGGTTAGGAAAGATTCCAACTCGCGGCTAAGTCATCACGCGTGCGTTCCAGAAGTTGAGGCAACACTTTAGTTTCTCCGATGATGGGCATGAAGTTAGCATCGCCTGACCAACGTGGTACGACGTGTTGATGAATGTGCGCCGCTACTCCGGCGCCAGAGACGGCTCCTTGATTCATACCTAAATTAAATCCCGCCGCATGACTGACTTTTCGAAGTGTGCGCATTGCCTGGGCCGTCATCGCAGATATTTCATTTCGTTCTGATTCAGTTAAATCTGTTAAGTCAGCGACATGGCGATATGTACAGACTAAGAGATGCCCCGCGTTGTAAGGATAAAGATTCATGACCACATATGCGTCAATCCCTCGGGCAACAATCAAACCTGCGCGATCTTCCAAAGTAGGGATTCGGCAAAATGGACAAGGGACCTCATTGTCCGGCAGGGGACGATTTTCTCCGGACAAGTATTCCATGCGATGTGGCGCCCATAACCGTTGCCAGGGGTCAGGCATTCCCGCCCCGCCGGTGAGAACGTCATCGCTCATGATCAGACTTGCTGGCGAGTCTTAATGGTTTCGAGAATTTCAGCAATCGCTTCGTCAATAGGAATGCCGTTGCGTTGTTCGCCGTTGCGGAACCGGAAAGAGAGCGCACCCGCTAATTGGTCTTCCTCACCTGCGATGATCATGAATGGGATTTTCTCCATTTGAGCATTTCGAATCTTCTTCTGGAAGCGATCCGTGGATGTGTCTACGTCAATGCGAATTCCGGCTTTGCGCATTCGGACCGATATCTCCTGCAGATATGGAAGAAAAGCATCCGCCACGGGGATAGCACGGACTTGTACTGGTGCCAACCACGGCGGGAAAGCGCCGGCGTAGTGCTCGGTGAGCACTCCGAAGAAACGTTCGATAGAACCAAACAATGCGCGGTGAATCATGACTGGCTGTTGTTTGCTGCCGTCTGAAGCCTGGTATTCGATGTCGAATCTTTGTGGCAGTTGGAAATCCACTTGGATCGTGGACATTTGCCAGGTTCGACCAATGGCATCTTTAGCTTGAACTGAAATCTTCGGTCCGTAGAAAGCCGCTCCCCCTGGATCAAGGACTAATTCCAGATTCTGCTTTTCAGCAGCCAGACGCAGTGCATTGGTGGCTTCTTCCCAATCGGATTCCTCGCCCACAGATTTTTCGGGATTGCGTGTTGAGAGTTCTAGGTAGAAATCATCCAACCCATAATCTCGCAGCAAATTGAGTACGAAGGTGAGAAGTGAATCAAGCTCGCCGGCCATCTGCTCTTTGGTGCAATAAATGTGCGCATCGTCCTGAGTGAACCCACGAGCGCGCGTCAAGCCATGTATTACTCCAGACTTCTCGTAGCGATACACGGTGCCAAATTCGAAAAGTCGAATAGGAAGCTCGCGATAGGAACGACCGTTGGATCTGTAAATCAAAGTATGAAATGGGCAGTTCATGGGCTTCATGTAGTACTTCTGCCCAGCGCGCTTAATCGTGCCATCTGCATGAAGTTCTTCATCCATCACCATCGGTGGATACATTCCTTCGGAATACCAATCCAAGTGACCTGATGTTTCAAAGAGCGCCGCTTTGGTTAGATGAGGAGAGTAAACAAACTGATAACCCTCCTCTTCATGACGAATTCGTGAATAGTCCTCCATGGCACGGCGAACGATTCCACCCTTGGGATGGAAGACCGCTAAACCTGAACCAATTTCTTCTGGAAATGAAAAGAGATCAAGTTCCGCACCGAGACGTCGGTGATCTCGTTTCTCGGCCTCGGCTAGAAGTTCCAGATATCCATCTAGGGCTTCCTGGGATGGCCAAGCTGTACCGTAAATTCGTTGGAGCATGGGGTTCTTTTCTGAACCACGCCAATACGCCGCAGCCGATCTCATCAATTTGAAAGCTGGAATCAATTTAGTACTGGGCAAATGCGGTCCGCGGCAAAGGTCACTCCACACCGGTTGGCCGTCGCGACCTAAGTTGTCATAAATTGTGAGTTCGCCGGCGCCGACCTCGACCGAGGATTCATCATCAGTCGCAGTCGATTTCAAACCTATCAATTCACATTTGTAGGGTTCGCCCGCAAGTTCAGCAAGAGCTTCTTGATCGGTCACCACGCGGCGGCGGAAACGTTGACCCGCCTTTACGATCTTTTTCATGGCACTTTCTAATTTTTCAAGATCATCAGGAGTAAAAGGGCGCTCGGGATCGAAGTCATAATAGAAACCGTCGGTGATCGGAGGTCCGATACCGAGTTTTGTTTCTGGAAATACTTCTTGAACCGCCTGAGCCAAAACATGTGCGGTCGAATGACGAAGCACGGCCAAGCCTTCAGGAGAAGTAATCTCAATGGCTTCGATGAGATCGCCATCGTGAAGTTCGGTCCACAAATCTTTGATGCTTCCGTTTACTCGTGCGACAACAACTTCTGGGCGTTCGCCGTAGAGGTGAGTGGGACGATCCTCGCCGCCAATTTCCCGTGCGGCACCATCAACGGTGACCTTTATCAAAGAAGACATAGCGCGAGGTTATCAATAATTCGGGTTTGCTCGGGCGCGGAGTTCAAATTCCGATGCAATTGTCTGCATCGCAGCGGAATTTTGGAGCGCTCGACCATTCAACGCAGCGGCAGGTCGGATGAATCTCACACCTGACAAAACCAGGATTCCACTGGCGCTCTCCAGTTCTGCCTGGGTGATATCCCGCTCCGAGATGGATGGGAACCACTCGAGCGCCAAAGATCGAGTGATGCCTCGAAGGGCTCCATTCTCCAGATTTGGTGTTACCAATTCACCGGCTATTTCAGCTACGAAATTGGCCAGGGCCGTTTCCATCGCAAAACCATTCTCGTCAAGAAAGATGACTTCTTCTGCCCCAGCTTTCTCTGCCCAACGCAAGGCCGCAGCCGATCGGGCGTAAGAGAGACTCTTGGCGGTTTGAATTCGTGATTGTGAATATTGACGTTCAGGGTAGATAGCCAGACGTGGCAGTTCGCTCACAGTTGACTGAGAACGGTGCGTTATTAAGTGATCACCATTGGAAAAAATCGATATCCGCAACGAGCCACTTTCAGGAATCTGGGAATTATCCACTACCGATTTGGCTGACCGCGCCAATTCATCGAGATCTGGGCGCTCCATCTCCAATAGCTGCGCAGATCGAGCTAGTCGTTCTAAATGTCTCCGAAGGAAAAAGATCCGCGCGCCTTCCGTGCGAGTTGACTCAAAAATGCCATCGCCACGTAGGAATGGATGATCGAACGCCGAAAACGTGAGCCCATCACCTTGCAAGAATTCACCGTTCAGCCACACGCTGCTCATAACTGCATCTTTCCATGGGCGATATCCATGAGGCGAGCAGCTTTGAGTTCGGTTTCATCCCATTCAGCAGATGCATCACTTGCCCAAGTAATTCCGGCACCAGAACCAAAGTGAATTCGATCTGCATTTTCTTTCCAAAACAAGCGAATTCCCACTGAGAGTTGGGCCTGCTCTCCATTTACCCAGCCAAGCACGCCACAATATGGACCGCGAGGTGTGGATTCGTGGCCTTGAATCACTTTGATTGCCGAAGACTTTGGGGCCCCACTGATAGATCCGGCCGGCAAAACCGCTTCGGCGATTTCCTTCCAGCTTATGTCTGGTTTTAATTTGCCACGTACATCTGAAACCAGGTGAAAAAGCCCGGGATGTTCTTCTATCCCCAAGAGTCGCGGCACCTCGATACTTCCTGGTTCGCATATGCGCCCAAGATCATTACGGATCAGATCAACAATCATGATGTTTTCAGCAGAATCCTTGAGACCAAAATCGGGAGTGGTCGCCGTGCCTTTTATGGGGCTGGAAGTTGCGTATCGATTTCTTCCTTCACCTTCAATCTTTAAAAAGAGTTCGGGTGAAGCGGAGGCGATTTCGATCTCGGGACTTTTGAAGTAGGCGGCATACGGTGCGTGATGTCGGTTCTGAATTTCAGAGAAAAGCCCAGCAAGTGATCCAATATGGTTTGCGCTGAGTTGGCGGCAAGCGTTGACTTGATATACCTCCCCCGCCGAGATCAATTCCCTAATTTCTTCGACGTAGCGCATGTAAGCCCGTTGATCGAAATTAGAGGTCCAAGGTTCGGCGATGGGGTTCCATTTCTGGGCAGGGAATGGCATGCGAAGGACTTCTGCAAACCGGACGCAGGTCCATTCGCCTTCAAAGGTCGCCATCACGGCCCAGAAGCCCTCGCGTTGCAGATCTGCAGGATCGTGAGTGATTTCTAGAGCATTGCGAGCCAACAGGCCATCCATCCAGAAGGAACATTCCTCCAAGCGAGCTGACATAAGAGCCACCGTACCCGCTGGATTGGGCGAGACGGGTAGGTTTAGGATAGATTTCGCAATCGCAATACGCGGACGTAGCGCAGTTGGTAGCGCGGAACCTTGCCAAGGTTCAGGTCGC
>JBAXAO010000014.1:0-30258 GCA_037142435.1 Actinomycetes bacterium
GTCAGCATGCTTGGCGCCTTTGCAGGTGTGGGTCACGGTTACGGTCTTTATGGCGTCACGGGCTTGGGTTTGCTCTTAGCTGTTGGTGGCGTCGCTTTGGCCAGCTTCTTCCTTGTTCTAGATTTTGATCAGGTGCAGAAGATGATCAACGCTGGTGCACCTCAGGAAGAATCTTGGCGAGCAGGTTTCGGTCTGATGGTCACTGTTGTGTGGTTGTATCTAGAAATCTTGCGATTGATCTCAATTCTTCGTCGCGACTAATTTCTCAAAGCTTCACTAACGGGTCTGCCTCGGCAGGCCCGTTTTTTATTGCCTGCTAACTTTCGGGTGAGATATGCGATTTACGGGTTTCTTTTAACGTGGCCCCCAAAACAATGGCTATGGAGAAAACGGCAGCGGTAACTGCAAAAGCTGCACGGTAGGAAATCGCATCAGTGAGCGCTCCGAGAATGATGGGGCCGGCGATCATTCCGGCGTCTCCAGCCATCTGCCAGATGGCGATAACTTGGCCGCCTTTGCCACCAAAGAGATCCCCGACGACGCCAGCAGGTGCTGTGCCCATGAAGGCACCGCCTAATCCGAAGAGAATCATGGCCAAGATGTAAAAAGAGGCGTGGATAGCCACTATTAGGACGATCAGGGCTGACATCAAGAAGAAGGTGCCACAGAGAATGGCGAAGCGCCGGCCTTTGTGATCAGAAATTTTTCCTGCCTGGATAAGAAGAAAACCTTGAGCAAGGGCCGATGCAGTAAAGCCAAAGCCAACGACGGTAGCTGTGGAATGTAAGTGCTCGGTGACGAAGAGCGGCAAGATGGAATTACGCAGTCCAAAGATGGTCCAGTTGGTGACGAAAGCCAAAACTAAAGCCACCCGATATGGGTACTGGCGTAGCGCATCTCGAATAGAAATGCGTTCGCTTGGGTCAGCGACAGCAGCGACTTTCTTTCCGAGTCTTTTCTCGCTGAGAAAAATAATTGTGGTAGCAGAGGCAATAATCAAAGTGCCGGCATACACAAAGAAAGGTGAGCGAAGCGAAATAGTGCTAAGAATTCCACCAAATGCCGGGCCAGCAATTCCACCAAAGAGGAAGCCACTGCTATAAAAAGATTGTCCCTGGCTACGGTTGTCATCGTTTGTGACTCGCATCAACAGAGCGCCGGCCGAGACCGAGAACATTGAGGACCCAAGTCCGCCAGCGGCGCGGAAGCTCAATAGTTGGATGTAACTCTGAGCAAATCCACTGGCTAAAGATGAAATTGCCACCATGATTAATCCGAACGCCAGCACCTTGCGTTCGCCGAATTTATCAACCAACTTTCCGGAGATCAGGCCAGAGCCAAATCGAGCAAATGCAAAAGTGGAAATGATGAATCCGATAGCGGTCTGATTGACCCCGAAAGTTCGCGCAAAGAGCGGGATGGCGGGAACGATAAGCCCGTAACCCACTGCGACAAAAAAACCCACCGCCGTAAGGACAAATACTTCCTTCGGCAGTGAGTCTTTGAATTGTTTGATAGGACTAACCCATTGCCTCGCCTGCGGCTTCTTCTTTCGCCGCATGGTGCGCTGCGCTGGTACGTAACGGAGCTTCGCGAAGGAAAAGGGCTAGAACAAAGCCGATTGCAGTAACTGGAGTGGCGGCGAGGAAGACGACATGGAAGGACTGCACAAAGGCATGATAAATGCTCTGTTGCAATTCCGGAGTGAAGGTCTTCAGGACCGCGGTGTTGTTCTTCAACTGTGCAAACTTTGCTGGATCTGCTCCAACCAAGGCGGCTGGATTCTTTGTTTTCAAGCTATCGACTGCAATTGGCAAGTAATGTGCAAGTCGGTTGGCATAGATGGTTCCGAAGAGGGCAACACCAATGGTGCTACCGATCGAGCGGAAGAAGGTGTTGGCACTGGTGGCCACGCCCATATCTTTAAAGTCAACCGCATTTTGCAAAGCAATAACGATGGTCTGCATCGACAAGCCAAGACCAGCACCGATCATGATGGCGTAGATCGAGAGTTGCCAGAAAGGTGTGTTCTCTTTCAGAGTCGAAAGCAGAAATAGGCCAACCGTCATGACCGAAAGACCGATGATTGGGTAGCGCTTGTAGTGGCCGTGCTTGCTAATCATCTTGCCGGAGAAGATCGACATCGAAACAATGCCGAGCATAAATGGAATCAATTTAAGTCCCGCGACTGTAGCCGAGTTGCCTTTAACGACCTGCAGGTAGAGCGGCAACATAACGATGGCACCGAACATGCCGGCTCCGATGACGAAACCAAGAACCGAAGTCAGCGAGACGGTGTGGTTCTTGAATAAATCCAACGGAAGAATTGGTTCAGGTGCACGCTTTTCGTGGAAGAGGAAGACGATCAGGAGTACAAGAGCTGCGCCGAAAGCCATCAAAGTCTTAGGGCTGGTCCAGCCATAGTCAGAAGCTTTGACTCCGGCTTTGATGAGACCGTCGAGTCCGCGTGGTGCGCTCTCTGGACCGTAAACGGAGGTGGCAAGGAGTAGCGATGAAACACCAGAGACCATTAGCAGCGCACCGAAGTAATCAATCTTGTGCTCGCGCTTAACTTTTGGAATGTGAAGAGAGGCTGTCGTAATGACTAGCGCTGCAATACCGAATGGCAAGTTGATGTAGAAAATCCAGCGCCAGCCAGTTACACCAAAGAGGTGCGCGCGGTCGGAGAAGAATCCACCGAGAAGTGGACCGGCAACAGAGGAAAGTCCCCACACCGCACCGAAATAGCCCTGATATTTGCCTCGTTCACGTGGCGAGACGATGTCACCAATGATGACGAAAGTAAGGCTCATCAATCCACCAGCGCCAAGACCCTGGATCGCTCGGAAGGCAATCAGTTGGGTCATGCTCTGGGCCGCACCGGCTGCGAAGGAACCGATGAGGAAAGTGATGATGGCGAATTGGAAAACCGGACGTCGTCCGTAGAGGTCAGAAATCTTTCCGTACAAAGGCGTCGATGCGGTCGAAGTCAAAAGGTAGGCAGTAACAACCCAGGTGTAGTGGGTAAGCCCGTTGAAGTCTTCGACGATGCGCTTGAGAGCAGTTGAAACAATGGTCTGGTCCAAAGCGGCCAGCAACATTCCCACCATCAGTCCACTGAGGACGAACATGATTTCTTTATGGGTAAGCGGTTGGGACTTTTCGGTTTCACTCTTCTTTTCGTGTGATGACATCGGATTCCTTTTTACTTAAGCGATCGAGGTGCTGGATCAATTTCAAGTCCTGCTGGGCAAGTCCTTCTGGGGCTTGCTGATTGCTGTGCGAGCCATGCTCAATACGAGCGAAGTCTGTAGGTTACTACGGATGCCCCCTCATCTCCTCTTTTGAGCATTTTGTGCACGAAATGAGAGGGCAAGGGTTAGCGGCGCTAGGTATTGTGGGTGCAATGAAGAGCGTCATTGCTGAGAATTTGAGTAAGACCTATCGCAACGGTGAGGTCAAAGCCCTTGATGGGTTGAGCCTTGATGTCGAAGAAGGCACCGTCCTGGCTTTACTTGGTCCCAATGGAGCCGGAAAAACCACGACGGTCCGTGTCTTATCCACGTTGCTGGTTCCTGATAGCGGACATGCCAGCGTCGGCGGAATCGATGTCGTTAAAGATCCCGATGCGGTCCGCCAAATCATTGGACTCTCTGGCCAGTATGCGGCTTTGGATGAAACGTTAACTGGATGGGACAACCTGACCATGTTCGGTCGGCTCTATCACTTGAGTGGGGCTGCCACCAAGAAGCGTGCAACTGAACTTCTGGAGCGCTTCTCGTTGACCGATGCGGCTAAACGGCCCATCCGAACTTACTCAGGCGGAATGCGCCGCCGCTTGGACTTAGCTGCATCGCTCATTATTAAACCCAAAGTTCTCTTCTTGGATGAACCCACAACTGGTCTAGATCCTCGTGGGCGGATGGAGATGTGGGGTGTCATCGACGAACTCGTCAAAGGTGGCGTCACGCTTCTGCTTACAACTCAATATTTAGAGGAGGCAGATCAATTAGCTGATGACATTGCCGTGATCGACCGCGGAACAGTTATCGCTCGAGGAAGTTCAGATGAGCTGAAGAGCCAAGTTGGAGGCGAACGTTTAGAGATTGTTGTCGAAGCCGAACACTTAGCCGAAGCATCACAGCTTGTTGCTCGGACTTTAGGTGCAAGCCATGTAAATGAGGGCATGCGCCTCATCACTGCACCAGTTAATTCTGGAAGTACTTCTTTGATTCAAATATTGCGCGCCTTTGATGAGGCCAAGATTCATCCTCTCGATATTGGATTGAAGCGCCCTTCGCTCGATGATGTGTTTATTTCATTAACGGGGCACGTTGCTGAAGAAGTTGTTGCTGACGATGCAAAGACCGCAAAGAAGAAGGGGCGCAAATGATCCAGACAATCGGCGATTGCTTGGTCATCACCAAGCGCCAACTGATGCAACTCATCAGGGTTCCAGAAGTAGTCATTTTCGCCACTATTCAACCCGCCATGTTTGTACTTCTCTTCCGCTATGTATTTGGCGGGGCGATTGCCTCGGGAGTCCAGGGCGGTTATGTGCAACTTTTGATGCCGGGCATCTTCGTTCAGACCGTAGCATTTACGTTGGCCGGGACAGCTGTCGGGTTGGCTGAAGATATGCAGAAGGGTTTGATCGATCGCTTTAGGTCCTTGCCTATTGCCAGGTCGGCTGTTGTCATCGGCAGAACTTTGGGGGATTCCACCCAAAATATTGTCACTTTGGTCGTCATGGCAGTTGTGGGATTTGCTGTTGGTTGGCGCCCTAGTTCAGGAGTATTCAAAATCCTGTTGGCTTTTCTCTTCTTATTAGCCTTTGGCTTTTCGATGTCGTGGATTGGCGTCCTCATTGGGCTTTCCGTTCGCGAGGCTCGGGTGGCTCAAAACTTGGTTTTCATCTCCGTCTTTCCATTGACCTTCCTATCCAATGCCTTTGCGCCCACAACTGGAATGCCACGGGTGCTGCAATATTTTGCGGAATGGAATCCGGTATCAACAATGGTGGCTGCCTGCCGGCAACTGTTTGGAACGCCGAACCACTTTGGCGCGACGGCGAATTCTTGGCCTAGCCAAAACCCATTGTGGATGTCGTTGATTTACATGGCGCTGATCGTGGGAATCTTTTTGCCGCTCAGTGTGCGTAGATACAAGCACGCCAGTTCTAAATAGAAATTTATTTCTAGAGGAACTGCGCCTCAAGTACCGCAACCGAGATATCTTTCCCGTTCGGTGCCGTATAGGTAACGGTTTCGCCGATCTTGGCACCCATGACGGCTGAACCCAGAGGTGACTTCTCGCTGTAGACGTCGTATTCATCAGATGCGATTTCGCGGGATCCCAAGAGAAATTTCATTTCATCACCCATCATGTCGACGGTGACCAACATTCCTAGTCCGACAACACCAGATTCGCCAACCGGCGGGGTGCCTATGTGGGCATTTTCCAGCATGTGTTTTAACTGGCGAATGCGTCCTTCAATCTTGCCTTGCTCGTCTTTAGCGGCGTGGTAACCACCATTCTCTTTGAGGTCACCTTCAGAGCGTGCAGATTCAATCTTCTTGATGATGTCAGCTCGGCGCGGACCTTCAAGGTCGGCAAGCTCGGCGGTAAGACGATCGGCGGCCTCTTGGGTGAGCCAAGTCTGGGTGGGGTTACTCATAAGGGGAGAGGCTACTAGTACGGGGCAAATCCAAGCAGGTGGCTTATCGAGGTTTTACGAGCGGCAATTTTCGATGCCGGCGTTGACAGCCAAGGCACGGGTCGGAATTCGGATGGTTCTGGTGGTCTCGTAGACCCCTGCTGGGATGGAGTCGGTGATCTCACCCACGACGCTGGCTGAGTAATCCCTGGCGGTCAAGAGGCAGGTGTGAGCCTTGCTTTTGGTGCGAAATATTAAGGAATAGCGAATCTCCATATGGGCGCCATCCACGGCTTGAAAGGAGATCAAGGTGGGGCGGATTTCAGGCTTGGAGAAATGGTTTGCGCTCCAGACCAACCAAGGCCCACCTACGATCGCAATGGCAACAGCTGGAACTACCCAGGTTGGTAGCCGTCTGCTCTTGATGCCATAGCGCTCGCGCAGGAATGGATCGGTAAATTCGCTCTGGCTCACATCGGTAAGTGTAGGACGTGGGCGATGGCTCGTTGGGCAGGGCGCTTTAGGACGCAATGTAGATAACGCAATGTAGATAGCGCTAGGTAGATAATAGGAGCATGTCCGATCAAGCCACTATCAACGTAGGCGTTGCAGGGTCAATCACGATGATCATTCTCTGCGCTGCAGTCGCCCTTCTCCTCTGGAATTTTTATCGTCGATACAAGCGGATGCAAAACCGCAACGATGAGCAGTAATCGCTGGCGCCTGCTCTCTATCGCGTTACTGACCTTGTTGGTTGCAGGTACTTTTACAGAACTTGGTATTTGGCAACTTCACCGCGGGCAAGAAGTTCAGCGCTTAAATAAACCTGCTAAAGATCTGCCTGCCACAGGAATTCATGCAATCGCAAGTGCTGGTTCGAACCTTTCCGATCATGCAATAAACAGATTGGTAACGGTTAGCGGGCGATACCTCAAAAGTTATGTCGCCACTTACCAGGAGGCAATGATCGGCGGAAAGAAAGAAGTTATTTCTTTGAGTGTTGGGCTGCTCCAGGTGACCTCATCCGCTTCACCACCTGAAGGAATCTTGGTGGTGCGAGGAGTAGGAGATATCCCCGAAGCGAAAACTTTGCCAACCGGCGAAGTCTTTATTTCAGGCCGGCTTTACCCACGGCAGACCACGGATCATTCGCTTACTGATTCTAGAAATTTGGGTCGCTTGGACCCGGCTCTTGTCGCTGGCGTAGATGGGTTAAATCTCTTTGATGGTTACGTTGTCGTCCTTAACGAAAAGACAGAAGATGGAACTGCTCTTTCATTTCCTCGAATCAGTGCCCCTGGGGCAAAACCAACAACTCCAGGCTTCTATTGGCAGCACATTTCGTACGTCTTTATTTGGTGGTTCATGGCGCTCTTAGTGCTGGTAGCGCCTTTCTATAACGCCAGGCTGAAGCGCATTTCACAGCAAAATTCCGAAAGTATTGAGAGATAGGGTTGGCACTATGAGTCAGAATTCAAAAGAATCCCTTGCCGGAGCGATGTTGCGATTTAGGGTCATGGCTATCTGGGCTGGTGTTATGTCACTGCTTTTGTGGTTTGTGGATCTACCTATCAAGTACCTAATTGATAACCCTTCACTTCATAGCAAAGTTGTCTGGATTCCGATTTTGCATGGATTTACTTATCCCATCTACGTCTTGGCTGCCTTTCATTACTGCCTCAAGGCACGCAAAAGTTTTGTATCGACCATTCTCTTCATTCTGGCAGGTACTTTGCCTATTGCCTCCTTCGTTGCCGAACGCAAAGCCATCGCAGACTTCAACGCCAGCAACGGATAGTTTCTCCCTTTTATGTTTTCCGTATTGAAAAGCGTCATAAAGCCAGCAGTCAAGAGCGTGCTCTATCCGCTCTATGAGCGGCGCTTACTTCGGCAGTTAGATTTCACCCAAACTCCGCACCACGTCGGTGTCATTCTCGATGGCAATCGCCGCTGGTCCAAAGCCAACCCCTCCGAGACCGGAGATGTCTCATCCGCCCGTGGCCACAAAGCCGGAGCCGACAAGATTGTTGAATTGCTCGATTGGTGTGAAGAAGCCAAGGTTCAGGTAGTTACCTTGTGGTTGCTCTCGAACCAGAATCTCAATCGCTCAGCCGATGAGCTCACTAAATTATTTACCATTATCGGAGCGACCGTTGATGACTTGTCGAAGAAGCGGCGCTGGGAGATTCGTCCGGTTGGTTCCATGGAGCTATTGCCAGATGAACTACAGGAGCGACTTTCTCAGGTTGCCGCAGAGACAAAGGGGATTCAAGGGGTCAAGGTCAATGTCGCGATCGGCTACGGCGGCCGCTCTGAAATCGCTGACGCAGTGAGAAATTTAATTTTGGAAGAATCTGGACAAGGAAAAAGTCCGGAAGAAATTGCCGCATTGGTTTCTGTTGATGAGATCGGGCGCCACCTTTACACGGCTGGCCAGCCCGATCCAGAACTCGTTATTAGAACTTCTGGGGAACAGCGACTTGGTGGGTTCTTGCTCTGGCAGAGCGCGCATTCTGAGTTTTACTTCTGTGAGGCCTACTGGCCAGATTTTCGACGAGTGGACTTTCTGCGAGCGCTGCGGGCATATTCCCAGCGTCATCGCCGCTTTGGGGTTTAGCCCAAAGCGCGAAGATCTAGCTTTGGGGTTTAGCCCAAAGCGCGAAGATCTAGCTTTGGGGTGTAGCCAATAATTAACTTTGGACCTGCGCGTGTTGCCACAGGTTTGGCTCGTTCCAGTTCTACCTTTTCATGGTCGGCAACGTTTCGTTGCGGATAAGGCTGGGTAGTTTTCTCCTCGTGAGAAGGGCCTTCCCCTCGAGCATAACTCCAGAGATTGCGAGTCCCACCACTTGGCAAAAGGCCAAAATAAGGGTCGTAAGACCTACGTGTTGGATACCAGCGTCCTTTTAGCGGACCCTGCTGCGCTTGGCCGATTTGCCGAGCATGAGGTAATTATCCCGATCACCGTTATCGGAGAGTTAGAGACCAAGAGAGATCACCCCGAGTTAGGCTATTTTGCCCGCGCTGCTTTGCGCACTTTGGATGATCTGCGCATCTCCCACGGCCGTCTGGATGAGGCGATTTCAATCAACGAGATCGGTGGGACGGTCAAGGTCGAGCTCAATCATTCGGATGCTTCATCGCTTCCGGCAGGATTCTTGCGCGATGGCTCCAACGACTCCCGCATCCTGGCCATAGCCCGCAACCTCATGGCCGAAAGCCGCGAGGTAGTCCTGGTCACCAAGGATCTCCCTCTTCGGGTTAAAGCCTCCTCTGTTGGCGTCGAGTCCGAGGAGTACCGCGCCGAACTGGCTCTCACCTCCGGTTGGACTGGAATGGTCGAAGCCAGCGTTGGACATTCCGTTATCGACTCGCTCTACGAGAACGATCGAGTCGCCCACGAACTTGGCACCCAATTTCCTTGCCATACCGGCATCGTTCTTCATTCCGAAAAAGGCAGCGCCCTGGCGCGCGTCATGTCGGATAAGACCATTCAGCTCGTTCGTGGAGATCGATCCGCTTTTGGGTTGCACGGCCGTAGCGCCGAGCAGAGAGTGGCTTTGGATCTCTTACTCGACAATGACATTGGCATCGTTTCTCTTGGCGGGCGGGCCGGAACTGGCAAGAGCGCCCTGGCTCTCTGCGCTGGTCTTGAAGCAGTTTTGGAAAAGCGCCACCATAAGAAGGTCGTTATCTTCCGTCCACTCTATGCGGTGGGTGGTCAAGAGCTGGGATATCTACCAGGTTCAGAAAACGAGAAGATGTCGCCATGGGCGCAGGCCGTTTTTGACACGTTAGGTGCCCTGGTCAGCGAACATGTCATTGACGAGATCGTCGACCGTGGCCTCATTGAAGTTTTGCCCTTGACCCATATACGCGGTCGCTCTCTTCATGATTCTTTTGTCATCGTCGATGAAGCCCAATCGCTAGAGCGTGGAGTTTTGCTGACAGTCATGTCTCGAATTGGCCAGGGATCTCGGGTGATTTTGACCCACGATGTGGCCCAGCGCGACAACCTTCGGGTTGGCCGCCACGATGGCGTGGTTGCCGTGGTTGAGTCATTGAAAGGCCACCCACTTTTTGCCCATGTCACCTTGACGCGCAGCGAGCGCTCGCCGATTGCTGCCTTGGTCACCGAAATGTTGGAAGAGCCGATCAACTTCATGGCTTAGGGATTTCTGCCAAAATCACAAATGTGCAGATAAAAAGTACCCCTGCGGACAATTCGGATATAAGGGATTTCATCGCACCCCACAAGGGGTTTTAATTACTCACATTCCTGTGAGTTAAATCTAATTTCACTCGCACGCGGGGAAAAATTTGCCCGTGGTTAGCCTGGATGTCACTCTTTAACCCTCCCCGTTGACTCTTCCCCCGTAAAAAGGGTGGGTTTCGTTGCGTGGAATCGCTGAGAGAAGAACTACGAGAAAGAAGGAAGGAGAGCCAATGCTTCGACATTTGCAAAACCGCAGAACCCGTTTAGCCATCGGCGCTGCCTTCCTGGTTTGGGTTATGTCGGCCGTGGACTCCACCTTCGCTCAGGTCAACCTCGAGAAGTTGGTAACCCTTCCAGACACCACCGTGGTCAATTCACCTGCAGACCCAGCAACTCCTTCTAGCCCCACTGACCCCGCGACACCTGAGGTGTCATCCCCGGTGGTCACCGAACTCTCGCCCGGCCTCACCAGTTTTTCAGCGGTTGCATCCGTCAATGCCAAAGAGATCGCACTCGTCTCTGTTGCAGCCCGCCAAGTTGAATTGGCGAAGACTCCTGCCGGCGCCAAGAAGGTCGCCAAGCTTTTGATCGCTCAGAACTACAAATGGAATTCCAGCCAAGTGGGATGCTTAACCGCATTGTGGAATGGCGAAAGCCATTGGAATTACAAGGCCAGAAATCGTCGGACCGGTGCCCACGGAATTGCTCAGGCATATCCCGCCACCAAGATGGAGAGCATTGCCCTTGATTGGCGTACCAATCCAGTCACCCAACTCAAGTGGGGCCTGAACTACATCAAGGTTCGCTATAACACTCCATGCAACGCCTTGGCCAAGAAGCACCGCTCGGGTTATTACTAAACCCAGACCTACATCTAGTCGACTAAGACTTATGCCGGTTTGATTCCGATCTGCATTGGCTTTGAAGTCTCAGCAAAAAAATCATTGCCTTTATCGTCTACGACAATAAATGCTGGGAAGTCTTCAACTTCAATCTTCCAGACGGCCTCCATACCTAATTCTGGATAATCCAAAACTTCGACTTTCTTAATGCAGTCCTGAGCCAATCGGGCAGCTGGGCCACCAATGGAGCCCAGATAGAAACCACCATGTGTTTTGCAGGCTTCAGTCACAGCCTTGGATCGGTTGCCCTTGGCCAACATGATCATCGACCCGCCAGCGGCCTGGAATTGGTCAACGTAGGAATCCATGCGTCCGGCTGTCGTCGGGCCAAAGGAGCCCGAGGCATACCCAGCAGGGGTCTTGGCAGGTCCGGCGTAATAGATAGCATGATCTTTCAAATAATCGGGCATGGGCTTACCCGAGTCCAATATTTCTTTAATCTTGGCATGGGCTAAATCGCGGCCGACGATAAGAGTTCCGTTCAAGGAGAGTCGGGTCTTGATGGGGTACTTACTGAGTTCGGCGAGAACTGTTCCCATCGGCTGATTGAGATCTACCCGAACGACATTGTCATCGAGATGGGAATCGGTGGTCTCGGGCAGGAAGTGGGCGGGGTCCATCTCTAACTTTTCAATGAAGACGCCCTCTTTGGTGATCTTGCCCTTGGCTTGGCGGTCGGCCGAACAAGAGACTGCAATTGCAATGGGTAGCGATGCGCCGTGGCGGGGTAGGCGCACAACGCGCACATCGTGGCAGAAGTACTTGCCACCGAATTGAGCTCCGATTCCTAGAGTTCTGGTGAGTTCTAGTACTTGTTCTTCTAATTCTTTATCGCGGAACCCGTGGCCGGTTTTGGCATCGCCAGAAGTGGGCAAATTATCCAAATAGTGGGTGCTGGCCAGTTTTGCAGTCTTAACCGTGTGCTCGGCCGATGTGCCACCGATGACGATAGCCAAGTGATACGGCGGGCACGCTGCAGTTCCGAGCGAGCGTAATTTTTCATCGAGCCAATTCATAAATGATTTGGGATTGAGAATGGCTTTTGTTTCTTGATAAAGATAGGACTTGTTGGCGCTGCCGCCACCTTTGGCAATAAAGAGAAAGTTGTATTCATTGGGGTGTTCGTTATCAGAATAGATCTCGATTTGAGCGGGCAAGTTATTGCCTGTGTTCTTCTCATCCCAAGTGGTTATGGGAGCCATTTGCGAATAACGAAGATTGAGATTGGTAAATGCATCGTAAACGCCACGGGCGATCGACTCTTCATCCTTAGTCGATGTCAGAGTGCGCTGACCTTTCTTGCCCATTACCAACGCGGTGCCTGTGTCTTGGCACATCGGCAAGATGCCACCAGCGGCGATGTTGGCGTTTTTTAATAGGTCCAGGGCAACAAAGCGATCATTGGGAGATGCTTCTTTATCATCGAGAATGCTGGAGAGCTGTGTTAAATGTTCGCTTCGTAAGTAATGAGAGATATCGTGAATCGCGATGGCGGTTAAGTTTTCGATAGCGGAGGGCTCTACTTTGAGAAACTCCATTCCCTCAGCCATAAAGGTGGAGACACCTTCAGTGCTGATGAGACGATATTCGGTGCTATCTTCGCCAAGCGGCAAGAGGTCGCTGTAGGAAAATTCTGGCATATCACTCGTCCGATTCTTCAATAGATGGGGCGGCCGATCCGGGTCTAGCGGCTTCTAACTTATTGCGAGCGCCGTCGAGCCACTCTTGGCAAATCTTTGCCAAGGCCTCTCCGCGCTCCCATAATTTGAGCGACTCTTCCAGCGATGTTGCGCCACCTTCTAATTTGGCAACAACTTCGGCAAGTTCATCTCGGGCAGATTCATAAGAAATTTCTTTCGCGGCCATTTTCGTAATCTACTCCGCGGTTGCGGCAGCTTCGCCCTCAGCTAGACGAATTCGGAGCCGCTCGCCCGAAATCACATTGTGGGCACTTCTCAGAACCGTGCCATCTTCCTTCTGTACGACGGAATATCCGCGATCTAACGTGGCTTGAGGCGAGAGGGTGCGCACTTGGGTGGTGAGGTGGCTAACTTCCTTGGCCCCGATGGCAATATGGCCGGCCATGCTTCGGAAGGATCGATGAAGCAGCGCCTCGATCGCATCGGCGCGCACATGGATCATTGTCAGAGGATCTTTCAATACTGGACGATCTCGCAGCGCATTGATCCGAGCGCTCTCTTGGCTGATAGTCGAGGTGATCTGACGCCGGGCACGGTCCAGGAAAGCCGCGATCTTTGTGACCTCTTCGGCCATATCGGGAACTACCCGCTTGCCGGCATCGGTTGGCGTTGATGCCCGCCAATCAGCGACCAGGTCAAGTAGCGGCGCATCTTTCTCGTGGCCGATGGCGCTGACAATAGGAGTTGTGGAACTGGCTGCGAGTCGAACTAAACCTTCGTCAGAGAAGGGGAGGAGATCTTCAAAAGAGCCCCCGCCTCGGGTGATGATGATGACGTCGACTTCGGGATGGGCATCGAGTTCACGCAGCGCTGCCGAAACTTCTACTACCGCAGCTGCTCCTTGAACGGCGACTTCACGAATTTCAAAATGGACGGATGGCCAGCGCCGCTTGGCATTTTCAACGACATCTTTTTCGGCATCGCTATTGCGACCGCAAATCAATCCGACGGCACGAGGCAAAAAGGGAAGCGGTTTCTTGCGCCCAACGTCGAAGAGGCCCTCGCCGGCGAGAACAGTTTTGAGAGCTTCGATGCGCGCTAAGAGTTCGCCAACTCCTACTTGGCGTATTTCTTTGACGCTGAAAGAGAGGGTCCCACTTTTGGCATACCAACTCGCCTTTGAGTAGACGACCACGCGGGCATTAGCAGCTAACGGTTGCACGGCGGCGAGAACACTGCGATGACACATGATCTGCAGGCTCATATCGGCGCTGGAATCGCGCAAGCGCATGAAGACCATCTGAGCGCCCGGGCGCACGGTGACTTCCGAAAGCTCGCCTTCAATCCAAATCGGGCCGAGTTTGGAGATGTATTCTCCGACAGCTTCTGAAACTACCCGTACTGGTACGGGCGTCTCATTTGAAGTTTCGAGCATGGATCGATCCTAATAGGATTGCAGACATGGCAAAGAAAGTTCTCTTAGCGGCACCCCGAGGATATTGCGCGGGAGTAGACCGGGCAGTTGTGACGGTCGAAAAGTCTCTAGAACTCTATGGCGCTCCGGTTTATGTGCGTAAGCAGATCGTTCACAACAAGCATGTGGTCGCTACTTTGGAAGCTCGCGGTGCCATATTTGTGGATGAAACGGATGAAGTGCCCGAAGGTGCGATTGTGGTCTTTTCTGCCCATGGCGTCTCTCCCGCAGTTCATGCCGATGCTGCGGCTCGCAATCTAAAAACCATTGATGCCACCTGCCCATTGGTAACCAAGGTGCACCACGAAGTAAAACGCTTTGCTGCCGAAGATTTGGATATTTTGCTCATTGGCCATGCCGGTCACGAAGAGGTCGAAGGCACCGCTGGTGAAGCCCCTTCCAACGTCATCGTCGTAGACGGCCTGGACCATATTGCCGAGGTTCAAGTAAGAGATCCCAACCGGGTTGCTTGGTTGTCGCAGACAACTTTGAGCGTCGATGAAACCCTCGAAACTGTCGCCGCATTGCGCAAGCGATTTCCTAATTTGATGGATCCGCCCAGCGATGACATTTGTTACGCCACGCAGAATCGCCAAGTTGCAATTAAGGAGATCGCGCCAAAAGCCGATCTCGTGTTAGTTGTTGGCTCTGTTAACTCCTCTAATTCAGTTCGCCTGGTTGAGGTCTCTTTGGAATACGGCGCCAAGGCTGCTTATCTCGTTGATTTTGCTGCAGAAGTGCAAGAAGAATGGTTAAACGGAGTCGAGACAATCGGTGTGACTAGCGGCGCTTCCGTTCCCGAAATTCTGGTCACCGATTTATTAAAGTGGCTGGCTGCTCGCGGTTTTTCCGATGTTGAGACCGTGACAGCAATGGAAGAACATTTGCTCTTTGCGATCCCAGCAGAGCTTCGAAAAGATATTAGAGAAGCAAAAGAAGCGAACTAGTTCTGATCGTGCGCAGCGCTCTCGCGTCGCGCTTTTAACAAATGTAAGGGCCAACTGATGGCTGCGCCAATTACCAAAAATGGTGCAACCCCAGCCAAGCTGGTGACTAAATCAAGCCCGATCTTGGTGACGTGGAAACCCGAGCCACCAACGGTGACCATGGAAATAATCGTCGACGCTAGAAAAGCGATCGGTGGATTTACTACAGCGCTAAATGAGGTACCGGGGCGACCCAAATAAAGTCCACCCGCGAAAGCGATCGAGATCGCAATCCCAGAAATAATTCCGACCTTGGTAAATTTATATTCAAACACCTGAACGATAAGAATTAAAAGAAATTGCAGGATGATGACGCCGGCGACTGTGAGTCCAGGTCCCTTAATGGGTTTGGCTGGAAGCTTGAGTTCAGTCATCACGATCACCATTCTCCACTATTTCATCGAGCTCTAGATCCTCGTCGTAGAGGTCTTCTGCACTGAATTCGGGGGTAATTTTAATACCTCGAAGTTCGTCATCGACGCCTTCAAGGGCCTTGAGTTTGGCATTGCCCGTAGGAACCCCGAGCCCAATCATTTTTCGGGCAGGGCGCAACATATTGGATTCGGCGCTCTGCACGAGATCATTGAAAGCGCGCTCAGAGGATTTGATGCTGCTTCCCAGTTTGGCGATTTTGTTATGAACCTTGCCTATGCGCTTAATGAGTTCGCCGGCAAGCTCTTTAATGGTTGCCGCATTGTGCGCCATATCTGATTGACTGAAAACAAAAGCAACGGTGCGCAGCAACGCCATCATCGTTGTCGGGGTAGCGATGGTGATTCCCTTTTCAAAGGCAGCATTGAGAATCTGAGGATCGGACTCGAGCGCCTCGGAGAGGATGGATTCAAATGGTGCAAAGAGAACGACATAATCAGGGGAGAGCGGGCTTTCGGAGTAACCGCGCTTGGCCAGGGCATTGACGTGACCCATTAAATCTTTCGCATGTAACTTCATGAGATCGGCACGCGTATCGGGATCTTTCTCACCGACCGCCTCGAGAAATCTCGTGAAAGGAAATTTAGAGTCGATGAAAATTTCGCTACCACCAGGGATCGCAATCTTGATGTCGGGCTTGGAAATTTCGGCATCTTTGCTGCGGTAATCCTGTTTGAAAAAGTGGATGCCTTCCTTCAGCCCAGAACTCTCCAGAAGCATCTCTAGTTGAGTCTCGCCATATTTTCCGCGCGTCTGTGAATTAGAAAGTGCGCCTGCAAGTTTGGTGGTTTCGCGGAGCAAATTTTCATTACCGAGGCGCATGGTCTCCATCTGGGTCTTGATGCTGGCCTCACCCGATGCTCGTTTAATCTCGGCCTCTTGAGCTTGCACGGTGAGTGCGCTCATATTGGCGCGAACAGCGTTGAGCGCTTCATCCAAACGAGTGCTCTGACTGGCTTCGGTGCGCATGGTGGCAAGTTGCTCGTTGAGGGTTTTGATGGTGTTGGCATCATTTGAAATTTGGGCATCTTGTGCAAGAAGTTGCTGTTGCAGGGTGGTGATTTCCAGGGCGCCAGACTGATGGCGAACCTTGGCCCAGAGGAATCCCACGAGGATGCCTAGCAGGGTCCCAGCGGCCAACCCGGTAACCAGGCTTGTTGATGTGCTCATGGGCTTATCGTGGCAGGAAGCGGTGACAATCACGCGTAGGCTCTACTCCTCGTGAGCCTATCTATCGGAATCGTCGGTCTGCCCAACGTCGGCAAGTCCACCCTTTTTAATGCCTTGACCAAGAACAACGTCTTGGCCGCCAACTATCCCTTCGCCACCATTGAACCCAATGTGGGCATCGTGGCCGTCCCGGATGGTCGCCTTAACCAGTTGGCCGAGATCTTTGGCTCTGAAAAAATCCTTCCCGCACCTGTTTCCTTCGTCGATATCGCCGGCATCGTTAAGGGCGCATCTGAAGGCGCAGGTCTTGGAAACAAGTTCTTGGCCAATATTCGCGAAACCGATGCCATCTGCCAAGTTATTCGTGTCTTCTCCGATGGCGATGTCGTCCACGTTGATGGCAAGGTCGATCCGGCTCAAGATATTGAAACCATCACCACCGAACTTTGCCTTGCTGACCTGCAGACTATTGAAAAAGCTTTGCCTCGATTGGAAAAGGAAGTTCGCATCAATAAAGATCGAGCTGCCATGATTGAAGTTGTTAAAGAAGCTCAAGCACATCTCAATGAGGGCAAATTGCTTCACGGTTCAAAAATTGATTTAGATGTGATTCGTGAATTGCAACTCATGACCGCCAAGCCATTCCTCTATGTCTTTAACGTTGATGCTGCCGAATTAGAAGACGGATCCCTGCGTGCCGAACTTCAAAAACTAGTTGCACCTTCTGAAGCTATCTTTCTCGATGCAAAGACTGAAGCCGAACTTGCTGAACTCGATGAGGCCGATGCCCTTGAACTCTTGCAATCGATCGGATTGGAAGAACCGGGGCTGACGACTTTGGCTCGAGTCGGATTTAAGACCTTAGGGCTGCAGACCTATCTCACTGCTGGTCCAAAGGAAGCGCGCGCCTGGACCATTCACAAAGGCGATACCGCTCCTGTAGCAGCTGGCGTTATCCATACTGATTTTCAAAAGGGCTTTATCAAAGCCGAGATTGTGGCATTTCAAGATCTCATTGATGCTGGTTCCATGACCGAAGCCAAACATCGCGGCAAGGTGCGCATGGAAGGCAAAGATTATGTAATGGCCGATGGCGATGTTGTGGAGTTCCGCTTCAACGTTTAAGGGATATTCCGTAACAAATCCGGGCTTAACGCAAAATCGCTAAAAATAGCCATTTTGGCTCTCCCCACAGGCGTGAATTGGGTATTACTTCCCCTAGTCCGTTAAACTTTGGGCTGTGACTTGGGGCATCCCAGTCGAGAAAAATCTCATCGCGGTAACCCTTTAGGGTCCAACAACGGAAAATGTGGGTCGGTATCTAACATGTCTAACATCGAATTCGCTCAGCCAAAGAATCCAAACCTCACTGGCGAGCTGAAGAAGCGCGACGAACTTCGTAACGTTGCCATCATCGCTCACGTTGACCATGGCAAGACCACCCTCGTTGATGCCATGTTGTGGCAATCCGGCGCATTCGCTGCTTACAAAGAGCAGGGCGAAGGCAAGGATCGCGTCATGGATTCGATGGACCTCGAACGCGAAAAAGGAATTACGATTTTGGCAAAAAACACCGCAGTCAAGCGCGGTAACCAGATCGTCAACATTATTGATACACCGGGCCACGCTGACTTCGGTGGCGAAGTAGAGCGTGGACTTGAAATGGTCGACGGCGTTATTTTGCTCGTTGACGCATCTGAAGGACCACTTCCACAAACACGTTTCGTTTTGCGTAAGGCACTTCAAAAGAACTTGCCCGTTATTTTGGTCATTAACAAGGTGGACCGCCCAGATTCTCGAATTGCCGAAGTTGTCGATGAGGCATACGAACTCTTCTTGGATCTCGATGCCAATGAACGACAGATCGAATTTCCAATTGTGTATGCATCAGCCAAAGCTGGACGCGCATCTCTTGCTCGCCCTGGCAACGGCGAAATGCCAGATCACGAGAACCTCGACATTCTCTTCGAAACTATCTTCAACACCATTCCAGCGCCGACGTATCACGAAGGTGCACCGCTACAAGCTCACGTCACCAACCTGGACTCCTCGCCTTACCTAGGGCGTTTGGCTCTCTGCCGCGTTCGCGAAGGCGTTATCAAGAAGGGCCAGATGGCTCTTTGGATGAAGACTGACGGAACTTCCGAGCGCGTCAAGATTTCTGAACTTCTCATTACAGAAGGACTCGAGCGAGTACCTGCTCTTGAAGCTGGTCCTGGCGACATCATCGCCGTGGCTGGCATCGAAACCATCACCTTGGGTGAAACTCTGGCTGATGCAGAGACACCATTTGCATTGCCTCTGATCACAGTTGATGAGCCAAGTATTTCCATGACCGTTGGTATTAATACATCTCCTTTAGCAGGCCAGAGCGGTACCAAGTTGACTGCGCGTCTGGTCAAGAACCGTCTTGATGCCGAGCTCGTCGGTAACGTCTCCTTACGCGTTCTCAACACCGATCGTCCTGATACTTGGGAAGTTCAAGGTCGAGGCGAACTCCAACTCGCCGTTCTTGTTGAAATCATGCGCCGCGAAGGTTTTGAATTAACAGTGGGCAAGCCACAGGTAGTTACCAAGATGGTTGATGGCAAGTTGCACGAACCAATGGAGCACTTAACTATCGATGCCCCAGAAGATTACTTAGGTGTTATTACTCAGCTTATGGCTCTGCGCAAGGGTCGCATGGAGCAAATGGTCAACCATGGCACTGGCTGGATCCGGTTGGATTACAAGGTCCCATCACGTGGACTCATTGGTTTCCGTACCGAATTCCTTACTGAAACACGCGGAACTGGTCTTTTGCACCATGTTTTCGATGGCTATGAAGCCTGGCATGGCGAAATTCGCACCCGCCAATCCGGATCTTTGGTCTCAGATCGTCGTGGCGTCGTTACTTCCTATGCACTCTTTACTTTGCAAGAGCGTGGCAGCATCTTCGTTGAAGTTGGTGCTGAAGTCTACGAAGGTATGGTTGTTGGCGAGAATGCCCGACCAGAAGATATGGATGTCAACGCGGTTCGTGAAAAGAAGCTCACCAATATGCGTTCTGCTGGCGCTGATGAACTCGAACGTTTGATTCCGCCAAAGATCTTGAACATGGAACAAGCATTGGAATATTGCCGCGAGGACGAGTGCATTGAAGTTACGCCATCGCTAGTGCGCGTACGCAAGGTGGTCTTCGATCAGAACGAGCGCGCTCGCAGTGCTGCTCGTACCAAGAAGGCTAACCTCAACGCCTAATCTCTAGATCCAAGGTTTTGTCAGCCCCATTGGGTTAGATAGAGCCATGGCCAAAACTGAGCGTCCACTTCGCTTAGTTCGTCGTTCCCTGACTCAATCTGATCTCCAACTCAACCCCGAACAAGCGGCGATTCTCGCCAGCTCGGAATCTCGATTATTAGTAGCGGGGGCGCCCGGCACGGGTAAAACCACGACCCTTATTGCCTCAGCGATTGCCCGCATTCAATCCGGAGTCGATCCCGAGTCAATATTGATTTTGACCTATGGTCGCGAACGCGCCTCCGATATTCGAGACCGCATTGCGATCGCTGCACATACGACTACAGCCGAGCCCATCGCTCGCACTTTTCACTCGTTGGCCTTTTCAATCATTAATCAAGGCGATCACCCTGACTCCTTTAAATACGTTTTGATTTCTGGTGCCGAACAAGATTTAGCTATTCGCCAACTGCTGCAGACCGATATCACTCGCACCGGTATCGACTGGCATCCAGACCTCGTAGAGGCGCTCTCCACGCGTGGGTTTGCGCGTGAGATTCGTGACCTCATTCTGCGTGCGACCGAGCGTGGCTATTCACCAGATTCATTAGTTGAACGTGGCCAGCATTTGGGTGAGCCCTATTGGAAAGGCGCTGCTCATTTTTGGCATCAATATAACCAGGCAATGGATATGCGGGCACTTTCCGTATCGGGGAATCCACTTCGCATCGATCCGAGCGCATTAATCACTACTGCGATTTCGCATCTGCATCGAAATCCAAAACTTCTCGAAAGTTACCGCCGTCGCTTCACCTCAATTTATGTTGATGAATTTCAAGAGAGCGATGCATCTCAGCGCCAACTTCTCGAGCTACTCTCCAGCGAGCAAGTGACTCTCTTCGCTGATCCCGATTCGGCAGTTGGCAGGTTTCGCGGCGCAGATCCTGAAGGACTTCCTGCCTTCGTTGAAAAGTTCAATTATGTGGTCTTGCCTTTGCACCAGGTTGAGCGGAGTTCAGCCGCGATCACCGAGCTTGCCAGTGAAATTGCCACGACTTTTCGACCAACTGCTCTCCAGGTAAAGCGCGAGGTCTCATCTACTCGAACTGATCGAGCGCATCTATCCGATCGCAATATCGCCATCGCAAAATGCAAAAGCCCCAGTGATTGCGGAAATTACATCGCTCATGCCTTTCGCTCAGCTCACCTCCGCGAAGGCCTACCGTGGTCGGAAATGGCTGTCATTGTGCGCTCTCCCGGAGTTCAGGTAGCCGCTCTCCAGCGCGCCTTTGCCATCAATGGAATTCCCACGAGTATTTCGACAGATGCTCTAGCCCTGGCTGACAATCCCGCAATTCGCCCCATCTTGCTCATCGCGCAAATAGCGCTTGGTCAGATCGAACTATCACCCAAGAATTGGACGACCATAGAAGAAGTTCTCTTCTCTGAGTTCGGAGGCACCGATCCGCTCGAACTTCGTCAGATGCGATTGCAATTGACCCGACTTCGATCTGAAGATGACCAGCGAACCGTTACCGAAATGATGGTTGCTATTCTGAAAAGCTCTGCGGCCGATCTCGCCCTCGAGCTGCCCGATAATCAGATTCAATCATTGGTCCGAATTCGCTCGCTCATTCAGGCTGCAAAGAAAGCTGCAAAAGTTTCTCACAGCATCACCGATGTTCTTTGGTCCATCTGGAGCAATGCCACCAATTATTCGGGCGAGAAAATTTCCACCGCTTGGCGGACGCGAGCCATCAATGGCGGAAATAAAGGTGCGCTTGCCGATCGTGATCTCGATGCCGTCATGGAGCTATTTGAAGCGGCGAGGCGTTACACCGACCGTCTGCCAAATTCTGATCCTTCAAGTTTTATTGATCAGCTCATGGGCGAACAGATTTTAGGCGACACCATTACGGCACGAGGTCAACGGGAAAATGTTGTCACTATTTTGACTGTGCACTCGGCCAAAGGGCTGGAGTGGGAGCTCGTTGCACTGGCAGGAATGCAAGAAGGAAGTTGGCCCAACCTTCGTCAACGCGGTTCACTTTTAGGAAGTGAACGACTCGTCGAGGCCGATCGCTCTCAAGTAGAGGCTGCAGCTGAAATTAAAGCGATAGCCGCTAGCGCACTCATTGAAGACGAACGCCGACTACTACACGTTGCCATCACCCGTGCCAAAGCAGGGCTAATTGTCACTGCCTTCCAAGAAGAAGAAAGTGAGCCGTCGGCTTACTTCCACGAAATCGCCGATTTTGTTCTTGGTGAAGATGCGGGCAACGAACTTTTGTTGGAATTACCTAGATCGTTGACCACTCAATCCCTTGTCGCTTCACTTCGAGCCGACCTCATGAAGGGCCAAGAACCGCAACTGGCAGCGGGTTTATTGCGTACCTTGGCTGATTCTGGGGTTTCTTCGGCAAACCCAGATCATTGGTTGGGCGTCACGAGCGTCAGTTCTACTAACCCGGTGATTGCCGAAGGAGAGGAGATTCGAACTTCTCCCAGCAATCTGCAGAGTTTCTCCGAATGTGGCGTCAAATGGTTTCTCGAACGCAGTGGCGGCCGCGATGAAGATTCCACCGCACAAGTTCTCGGTTCGGCAGTTCACTATCTTGCCGCACAACTTGCCAGCGATGACTCTCTGTCTCTCGAGGCGCTTACTCTAAAATTGAAGAGCGCTTGGAATCTCATTGATTCCTCGACTGGTTGGCAAAAAGAATATGAGTTCGAAAGCGCCTCTCAGATTCTTTCCAAGTTCTACAAATGGCATCACGACGTCGCCAAAGTGCGCACACTCGCAGTTGCCGAAGCCAGCTTTGAAGTCAAGATTGGTAGAGTCATCCTCAGCGGAAGTGTCGATCGCCTCGAACTAACCGCCGATGGCAAAATTTTTATCGCCGATCTCAAAACTGGAAATTCCAGTGTCACTGGAAAAGAGGCGCTGACTCACAAGCAGCTTGCTGGCTATCAATTGGCCGCGCTTGAAGGTGGCTTCGTAACGGATGTTGGTACATCTGAGACCGCCGGCGCCGAACTTGTTTTTCTTGGCGGCACTTCCGGCTCGGCTTCGGTGAAGACTCAACTTGCTTTGGACCACGAGCAACTCAAGACTGAAGTAGTCGCTATGGCCGAAGGTATGTCGGGAAGCGCTTTCATCGCCACAATTAACAAACGTTGCCGAACCTGCGGCGTCAAATCAAGTTGCCCGATCCAATCTCAGGGTAAGTCGGTAATCGAGCGATGAGCCCATACACCTACGATGCTAAAACTCTCTTTGCGCTCCTACAAAAAGAAGAGGCTAAGAAAGATTCGAATAAGCGTGAATCCATCTATATCCCTACCGATGAACAAATTGCCATCATCGAAGCCGATCCCTTTTCGCCGGCTGTAGTGATCGCCGGTGCTGGTTCGGGAAAGACCGAAACGATGGGTGCTCGCGTTCTCTGGTTGGTAGCAAATGGCATCGTCCGCCCAGATGAGATTCTTGGACTCACCTTCACGCGTAAGGCCGCCGGCGAGCTATCGATTCGAATTCGTAAACGACTACGCCTACTTCAGCGCGCTGGCCTGGTGCCATCGCTTTCTGGTGGCGGCAAAGTTGATCTCACTGTTCCGGTCCACACCTACCACTCATACGCCGGCCGTGTGCTCTCCGAACATTCCATACGCCTGGGGATAGATACCGATTCCCAACCGATTGGTGAAGCCGCCAACTGGCAGATTGCCAATGAAATAGTTTCGGATTTTTCTGAGCCAGATTTTCCCATCACGCATTCGGCCAAGACTCTCGTCTCAAGTCTGCTCAGTCTTTCGGGGCAGATTGGCGAACACGGAAAGAGCACTGAAGAAGTTCGACAGTATTGCTATGAGATGTTACAGAAGTACGAAACTATTTCTAGTCCCAAAACCAATGCCGAGGTCAGGGCAGCGATTGCAACTTTGCAAGAGCGTTTAGTTCTTTTGCAAATGGTCGATCAGCTACAGGAATATCGAAAATTGCATGGGGCACTTTCCTTTAATGACCAGATGAGTATTGCGGCAACTCTGGTAGAGAAATTCCCGGACATTGGTCAGCAAGAGCGAAGTAAATACAAAGTTGTTCTACTCGATGAATATCAAGATACCTCCTATAGCCAAGTCCGATTTCTTTCACATCTCTTTGGTGAAGGTCACTCGGTTACCGCGGTGGGCGATCCCAATCAAGCTATTTATGGTTGGCGCAGCGCAAGCCCCGAAACTTTAGGAACTTTTGGTCAACGTTTTCCTCGTAAAGATAAGCAACCAGTCCCAGTGTATAAATTGTTAACCACCTGGCGTAACGATCAACAAATTTTGACCTTAGCTAACCTGGTTATAGATCGCATCGCCGAAAGCCAGACAGTGAGTGCTGAGGTCGATCGACTCGCGCTTCGACCCAAAGCCGGACCTGGGCATATCAGCGCAACTGGGCTGCTCACCCAAGCCGAAGAAGCCGCTTACATTGCCGAACAATTTGCCGATCTGTGGAACGCGCCCACACGGCAAGAACTAGACCCGGAGAAGAGATCGACATTTGCGGTGCTAGTACGCAGCCGCAGTCAGATTGCAGATATTGAAGAAGCTCTCCGCGACCGAGGAATCCCCGTTGAAGTATTGGGATTAGGTGGATTAATCCACATCCCCGAAATCGCTGATGTTATTGCGTTACTGAGGGTTTTAACTTTCCCTGGGGCAGGGACGGCCATGATTCGCCTACTCACCGGGCCTCGATTAGCCCTGGGTCCCAGCGATCTCTCCGCACTTGGTTCATATGCCAGATCGCTCAATCGTGACCACCAGAGCTCGCGAGCCAAAACGATCGAATCGGTCTTAGAGCTAGGCGATCCAGCGACGGCTGAAACTGAAGACTTTCCAACGGGTTCGATTATCGAAGCCCTGGAAAGTTTGGATGCCGTTGTCGCCTTCCATGCTCGCCGTTTCTCTGCAACTGGCCTAGAACGCCTGGTTCTCTTTGCCCGTCAACTCAAGATTTTGCGCAGGTCCATGAGCGGTTCGATCACCGATTGCATCACTGAAGCCGAACAATTCTTAGGGCTAGATGTCGAAGTCCTGGTTCGTGATGGTTGGCAGAATGGTCGCATCCATCTCGACAAATTTATTGATGAAGCCTCCAAGTTTGCGCGCAGTGGCGCGACGTTATCCACCTTTTTGGATTGGCTTGATGTTGTTGATAAATCCGAAGATGGTCTAAAACCAACCAATATTGAAGTTAATCGTGGCGCCGTACAAATCCTTACCGTGCATCACTCCAAGGGAGCCGAGTGGGATGTAGTAGCGATCCCTGGATTGGCTTTGACCAATTTTCCCTCTAGTGGAAAGACATCCGATATCTGGACAAGAAATTCAGGATCACTTCCCACGGCACTTCGTGGCGATCGAGATCAGATTCCCGATTTAATTTTTCCCGATGTCGATGGTGGCCCGGCTGCTGTTGATGTGCGCAAGGCGTTAGAAGCATTTGATGACTTATGGAAGGCGAAGCGGTGCGAAGAAGAACTCCGTCTTGCCTATGTTGCCTTTACCCGAGCGAAGACTCATCTCTTCTGCACCACCTCATGGTTTCGAGATGGCGATAAAGCCGTTGAACAGAGCGAACTTTTCATCTTGGCTCAAGAACTCTCCTCCGCTCTTCATCCCGAAATTGAATTCGTGAAGGAAGAAAAGCCAACTGAGCTCAATCCCAAAAAAGAGAAGCCCAAAACTGGGTCATGGCCGCGCTCCAGCGCCCGCGCCGAACTCATCGCTGAATCAGCGGCCATTGTCCGCAGCGCCCAGCCACTTGATCCAATTGCATTGGTGGCCGCGCCTGAAAAAATCAGTGCCACTGGCCGGTCTTATGCATTAGATGCAGCAGCGCTAATCGAGGAAATTCGGCTGCGTCAGCTGCCGGCCACCGTTTACTTACCCGCTCGAATGTCGGTCTCGACCTTGCTCACTCTCTCGCAGAACCCAGCCGAACTTGCTCTCTCGATTCGGCGTCCGATGCCCGGACATATCGACCTTTATACGCGACGCGGAACCGAATTTCATGCGTGGTTGGAACGGCGATTCAACTCTGGACGTATTTGGGAAGATGACGAACTCGATCCCGACTTTGTACCGACTCAAGATGAAATCCCGCTCCAAGAGTTGCAACAGAAATGGCTGGCCAGCGTGTGGGCGGATCGCCAACCACATGAAGTTGAGGTTCCCTTCGAAACCGTTGTCGGGGGCGTTCTACTTCGTGGCCGAATTGATGCTGTTTATCGCGATGGCGACACTTATGAAATTGTCGATTGGAAAACCGGAAAGGAAAAGCGCGGCGATGACCTAGAGATTGCTGCGATCCAATTAGCCATGTACCGCCTGGCCTATTCGATCCAGCATGGCGTAGATCTTTCGCAGATAAGTGCCGCTTTTTATTATGTCGGTAGTGATCAAACGGTTCGTCCGGCAGATCTCTATAACCTAGAGCAGATTACGTCGATTATTTCTAGGGTTGATGGTTGATCTCTATCTCAACAGATATCGGGAGATGATCGCTGATTCCAGGATGGATCTGAGCCATTGAGGTTACTTGCACGCTGTTGAGGTTCTGCGCCAAGATGTAATCAAATTGCACCTTCGCCCCCCAAGATGGATACGTGGCATCGTGAGTTAGAGATTTCCAGGAAGAAACTTTTTCAGGAATTCCAAAGGGCAAATTGAGGTCACCAATAAGTATTTTTTCTCCGGGCATCTTCGCCAACCACTTTTGAACTTTACGCAATTGATAGACATTGACCACGGGTACAAAGGACAAATGTGTAACTGCGATGGTAAAGCCATTTGCTAGTTCGGCGGCAATGGCGACGCGAGGTTCATCCTTGACATATAAAGGCCGCACTCCTTTGGAAGTTGGAACGGCGAGGGGCAAACCAATGACCGACCTGCCTAATTCCAAGCGGTGCCATTTGCGCACCGGAATTTTGGAGATGAGCCCGATTCCATATGAGTGCTCGGAGAGCGAAGAGCGAGAACTATTGGTCTCCAAGTGATGCTCTGGCTGGGTGTTGGGGCGCCACTCTTCGCCCGGGGTACCGATGACGGTGGGAGCAAATGCCCATTCGGCCCCTCCCAAATCTGCTGCAAGAAGCTCTATCTGATGAAGTCCACCAGAACGGGGTTGGCCGCGATCGACTTCTTGTAGACCGATGACATCTCCCACGAGACTAGAACTGGCGCGCCGCAGTAATGATCGAGCAACCTCAGGAGAAAGCGCCGAGCCCGGATTGGGTAGATCTGTCTCACCCAAAAGTTCTTCGGGCCCGGCTCCCGCACCTGCGCCGAGAGGGGTAGCGGGCGTGGCAGCCCCGTGTAGCAGATTCCACGAAGTGACCTTCATAAAGACAGGCTAGTAGGGTCGGCTCGTGATGTCAGAAGATCGAATTCCGTTAGAACTGCCGCTTGCCCGAGCCGTGGTCGACCGCGCTGGCCATCTGCGGACAGATGAGGGTCAACTTACGGCTATGTGGGATAGGGCCTCGATCCTGCACTTTGCCTCTGGAAAGTTTCGAGTCGTTCCTCAAACTCGCCACAAAGCTCCCGAAGCTGATGGAACCGCTCAAAATCCACGCCTGGCCAACAGTTTAGATTTGCTCAACGCCGTTGAGGTTGAGGAATTAATCAAGAGCACCGAATTTTCACGTGGTGAACGATTCTTTCTCGGTATTGAGAATGATCAGCCTTACTTCGCTTGGTGCGGCGATGCCAAAGATATCGAGCAGTTTCACCAGTATCTGACTTTGCGCGAATTAGGCGGGGATCTTTCAGATCTGGAAATAGGTTTAGCGGTTCATGCCCAGGCGCTCGCCAATTGGCATCACAAACATCCGCGTTGTTCCATTTGTGGTGCAGCGACTAAATCGGTTTTTGGAGGTTCGGTTCGCAGATGCACCCAAGATGAGACCGAGCATTACCCTCGAAACGACCCAGCAATCATCGTCTTGATAAAAGATCAACGAGATCGAATTCTCTTGGGTCGTCAAAAGGTGTGGCCAGAATTTAGATTCTCGACCTTTGCCGGCTTTGTCGAACCAGGTGAATCATTTGAGCAATGCGTAGTTCGCGAAGTAAATGAAGAGGCCGGGATTCATGTTTCTGAGATTCGTTATTTGGGATCACAACCTTGGCCATTCCCTGCATCCCTCATGATTGCTTTCGAAGCGATCACGGATACTCCAGAAGCAGCCCGCCCCGATGGCGAAGAGATCGTTGAAGTGATGTGGTTGACTCGGGATGAACTAAAGAATGCCATTCGCAAACAGACTTTGCTCTTGCCACCCAAGATTAGCGTTGCTCGCAAAATGATCGAGGCCTGGTACGGACCAGAAGCCAAGCGGGATTTATCTGGCGGAGAAACTTGGCGTTCTTAAGATGGTAATGACACCTGATCAAATTCTTGAGGGCTTGGATGCCGATCAACGTGAAGTTGTCACTAGCATCAAAGGACCGGTCTGCATCATTGCTGGCGCCGGAACCGGTAAGACCCGTGTCATTACACATCGGATTGCTTACGCCGTGGCAGCCGGGGTCACAGACCCAACAAAAACTATGGCCCTTACTTTCACCGCTCGTGCAGCTGGAGAAATGCGCGCCCGCCTGCGCACGCTGGGAATTCCCAATGCAACGGCTCGTACCTTTCACTCTGCTGCGCTCAAGCAGCTGATGTATTTCTGGCCCTACTCTTTCGGCGGCAGTTTTCCCTCACTTCTCACCACAAAGACTGGTTTTATTGGCGAGGCGCTCTCGCGTTCGGATGTCCCTCTAACGCCGCAAACGGCAACTCTGCGAGATATTGCTAGTGAAATTGAATGGGCAAAAGTTCTTGAAATAGGCTCGGATGAGTACGTTGAAGCAGCCATTGGCGCCAGTCGCGAGATGCGTTTTTCCAACAATAAAAGCAATCGCACCAATCTTGAATTCGTTTCGAAAGTGTACGAAGCTTACGAGACGCTCAAGCGCCAAGAGCGCAGTATCGATTTTGAAGATGTTTTGCTTCTCACCGTCGGAATGTTGGAAGAAGATCGCGATGTGCGCGAGCGAATTCGAGATCAATATCGTTATTTCACGGTGGATGAATATCAGGATGTTTCACCGCTCCAACAACGACTCTTGCAATTGTGGTTGGGAAATCGAGATGACATTTGTGTCGTCGGAGATGCTGCTCAGACTATTTACTCTTTTGCGGGTGCCTCTTCGGCATATTTACTTAATTTTTCTCAAAAGTATCCGGAGGCGAAAGTTATTCGCTTGACACGTGGCTATCGATCCACGCCAGAAATTATTCACTCCGCGAATGCCATTCTGCGCCAGGGCAATTTGCAAGCAGAGAGTGGTTTAGAACTCTCCTCAATGAATGATCACGGGGTTAAACCGTTGATTCATCGCAGTAGTTCTACCTCTGACGAAGTGAAGGAGGTTGTGGGCCGAATTAAAGCTCTCATCGACAACCGCAGCGATAAAGATGTCGAACACATTGAGATAGCGGTGCTCGCTCGTACAAATGCTCAATTGACTTCTTTCGAAAACGCTCTTCAGCAATCTCAAATACCCACCCAACTAAAAAGTGCCGAGCGCTTTTTCGATCGTGCCGATGTTAAAGATGCCATGCGCGCAATAAGAAGTGCGTCCGTTTTGCCTCCAGAAGACGGTGATTGGTATTCCGACCTTGTCTCGGTTTTAAGACCATTTGGGGATTCAGATTATGTTCAAGCTTTCTTGCGTTTAGCCCGTCAACTAAAGGCCGATGGCGCAATTTCGATGCGCACCTTCTTACGCGAACTTGAAGATCGAGCGGAACAAAATAATCCGCCGACATTGCCCGGAGTGTTGCTGGCGACCTTGCATGCCGCCAAGGGGCTGGAATGGGATCACGTCTTCTTAGTTGGAATCGCTGATGGAGTGCTACCGATGGGTAATGACATCAATGAAGAACGCCGTTTGTTTTACGTGGGCTTAACGCGAGCAAAAGAACAGGTTCATCTCTCGTACGCGGGAACGCCTAGCCCTTTTCTAGCGGCGCTCAAATAACTAAGTTGCATCCGCGAGACCGTTTCCTTTACGCTACCGTGTAATGTTCTCGAGAATCGAGAATGCAACGGCAAGACGACAGCAAGACGACAGCAAGACTAACGAGAGAGGAGTAGGACGATGAAGATGACATCAACCATCGGTTCTATTTCTGCTGCTCAAAAGTCAGTTGAAACCGCTGCTTTTGGCCTCCTCGCTGGGTTTGATGCTACCCATTCACGCACCACAGTCTGGGCAACACCGGCGGCCACCAATTTTGCAGCCAATACCGACCACGCCAATTACACAAAGTATGGAAAATGCGGAACTTGGAGTTCTATCGGATAACCCGAAGATCAGCCAAGAGGCCGCAAATCCATTACTGGATTTAGCGGTCTTTTTTATTTTCTCAACAGTTCAGGAAAGTGGAAGATCCACAAGAAGACCGTGACAAGGCAAGCAAAGAGAGATCTAGAAGCACCAGACGAGAAG
>JBAXAO010000015.1:0-26781 GCA_037142435.1 Actinomycetes bacterium
GCGTCTGAAAGACTTCAAGCTCATCGCCTTTGATATGGACTCCACGCTGATCCAACAGGAAGTCATTGATTTGTTAGCAGTAAAGGCAGGCGTCGAAGACCAGGTGAAGGAGATAACGGCGTCGGCGATGGCTGGGAATTTGGATTTCAGCGAATCTTTATTAGCGCGAGTGAAACTTCTCGCAGGACTTGATGTGGGCGCCCTCGATGAAGTAGCTCGTGAAATTGTATTAACACCCGGTGCCCGAACGTTGATCCGTACTTTGCATAGGTTGGGTCATAAAGTTGGCGTCGTCTCGGGTGGCTTTATCAATGTCATAGAACCATTGCTGAAGGATTTGCACGTCGATTTCTATCGTGCGAATACTCTAGAGATTGAAGATGGAAAGTTAACCGGAGCTGTCTCTTCTTCCATCATTGATCGAGCAGCTAAGGCCCAGGCGCTGCGCGAATTTGCGGCGAATGAAGGAGTTCAGCTTTCGCAAACGATTGCCATCGGTGACGGTGCCAATGATCTCGATATGATCGAATTAGCCGGGATGGGAATCGCATTTAATGCCAAGCCATCAGTAAAGGCAGCCGCAGACAGCGCTCTTAATACCCCATATTTGGATTCGGTTCTCTATTTGATGGGAATCACTCGTGAAGAGATCGAACGAGCGGACGAACAGAATTAATTTCGTCTACAACCTGCAGGCGTGAATATCGGTAACCAGAATTCCTCTTGCTCCCACTTCCCATAGCTCGTCCATAATTCTATTAATCTCTTTGCGTTGGACCATCGCGCGCACAGCGCTCCATCCAGATTTTTGAAGTGGCGAAATTGTTGGGGATTCAATCCCGGGCGTCACTGCGCAGGCGGCATCCAGCAATGAGGTTTCTACATCGTAATCAACTAATACGTATTGCCGAGCGATTACAACACCTTGTAGTCGTCGGATGAGTGTTTCCAATGCAACCGAACGATTGCTCTCTTTGCGTTCAATAAGTACGGCTTCGCTCTGTAAAATGGGATCCCCAAAAATGGAAAGACCGGCTTGGCGCAATGTGCCGCCTGTGGAAACTACGTCAGCTATGACATCTGCTACTCCTAGCCGAACCGAACTTTCAACGGCGCCGTCAAGGCGAACAACTTTCGCTATGATTCCACGTCCGGCCAGATATGAATCGAGTAAACCTGGGTAGGCGGTGGCGATACGTTTGCCCGAAAGTTGAGACTCGGAGAGATCTGCCCCAACGGGTGCAGCAAACCTAAACGTACTTTTGCCAAAATCCAATGCGAGAACTTCGTCGGCAGTCGCGCCGCTATCAATCAAAAGATCGCGTCCAGTCACGCCTGCTTCCAGCTCACCCGAACCCACGTAAATGGCAATATCTCGTGGCCTTAGGTAGTAAAACTCCACATCATTTTCCGGATCGAAGAAAGTTAAATCTCGAGGGTCGGTGCGTTGGCGATAGCCAGCTTCCTTTAACATCAATGCTGATGAGTCTGAAAGCGAACCTTTATTCGGAACTGCAATTCGAAGTGCCACTGTCTCCCCCACTTTGGTGAACTTAAATTCGTCGTAACCTCGCAAAATTAAAGCTCTTTGTAGACGTCCGCCATAGATATTCCCCGCGCCAGCATGAGAACTTGTAGGTGATAAAGAAGTTGGCTTATCTCAAGAGCGAGATCTGAGTCGCTTTGATATTCGGCTGCCATCCATACTTCAGCTGCCTCCTCGACAACTTTCTTGCCGATGGCGTGAACGCCTTCATCAAGGGCACGGACTGTTCCCGATCCCTCTGGCCGAGCCCGAGCGGTGTGCTCAAGTTCGAGCCAGAGGTCATCGAAGGATTTCATGAGGAAAGGTTACTAGAGCGAAGCAGCCTCTCGAGGGAGTTTCGTTGCTTTCTCGGCCTTTTGAATGCGAAGCCAGTAGATGAATCCCCATATAACGAATGGCATATATATGCCGTAGAGGATTCCGGTTGGATAGTTCCCGTGCGCAAAGGCAAAAGGAACTCCCACGATATCTACTGCCACCCAGACCAACCAAAACTCAACATAACCTCGACTCATAGCGAAAGTCGCCAGAGCGGTACCCGTAAAGATCCAGGTATCTACGTATAGCCATTGTCCGTAGTAACGCTCGCCAAGAGCTGAAAAGATCTGCAAGAAGAGGAAATACCCAACAATGATTGTCGGAAGAAGAATCAACTTCTCTCGTGTAGTAGTCCATCGTGGTTCTACCGCCGGCTTGCTAGTCCCCGAGCGACGATTGCGTGCCCAAATGACCCAACCATAGAAACTTACGAGAATAAGAAGGAGATTTCTTCCGGCCTGACCATAAAGTGCGGGGTGATCGCCTTTTTTCCCGAAGGAGAAGAGAGCCCCGGCGAAGACTGTAAAAAGAAGTCCATCTCCTAAAATACCAATTGGCCACGCGGAAACTTTTCGTCTCATACCCAAAATGGCACTGGCAAGACCCAAAAGGCCACCAATGATTTCGCGAACGAAGATCGATTTATTTCCGAAGTGGATTTGTGACTCGAAAAGCCATTTTAATAATGACATAACCACCATCCCTTATCGAAGTGAATAAATTCGATCCTGAGGGATAAAAGCCGACAGAGAGCCTTCCAATTGCACTTTAGGTGCGCAGGAACGCAAAAGTCAGTTTGCTCCTTTATCCAGACTTTAACTGTCGGTCTTGGAATTACACCAAATCAACCGATTGATGGCTTCAATCGGGTCGCGGACTTTACCGCCGGTTCGGAATTGCACCGACCCCCGGAACTAGGTAAGTCTCGCACGATTCAAGAGATTTTTCATTTCGACAATCATTTCTGCAGGATGTGGCGAACGAAAAACCGCGCTCCCAGCCACGAATGTATCTGCACCAGCCTCCGCCGCCTTGAGAATTGTTTCGAGAGTGATGCCACCATCCACTTGCAGCCAGGTATTTGGGAGTGGAAGTTGGTCTATTGCGCGCCTGGCCTCTGCAACCTTGGGCATCATGTCAGCCATAAAGGCCTGGCCGCCAAAGCCTGGCTCGACCGTCATAATCAGCAACATGTCCACGATGGGGAGGAATTCTGCGATTGCCGAAAAGTCAGTCCCGGGTTTAATCGCTAGACCAACTCGTGCACCTGCCGACTTGATAGCTTCGGCCGTGCTGCCAACCTCTTGAGCGGCTTCAAAATGAAAGGTAACGCTGGCGGCCCCTGCGGTGGCGTAAGCAGCAGCGGATGCGTCCGGATCGGCGATCATCAAGTGCACGTCAACCGGTATAGGCGAGGAAGCGATGATTCGCTCTGATTCGGGAAAATCAAAGGTTTTATTAGGGACAAAAATATTGTCCATAATATCCAAATGCAATAGATCGGATTCGGTAGCTATCCGAGAAATCTCATGATCTAGGTTCGTTAAGTCCGCGTTGAGGATGCTGGGACAGATTCGATATTTGGACACTCTGAAATGCTACTCGAGTGGTTGAATCTTCTTGCGGAACAACGCGAGAAACATAGCGTCCGAATTATGAAGATGGCTCCACAATTGCATAGTTCCATTTTTATTGAGCGATCCCGTGGGCAGTTCATGAAACTGCGACACGTCTATGAGTTCAAGATCTTTATGCCTGTGAAGAGTGTCTAGCACTTGGGCGAAGGTTTCTGCCAAATGAGGTGAACATGTCGAATATGCCAAAATCCCGGCTGGTTTAAGCAAGGCGTAAGCAGAGTCAATAAGTTCTCGCTGTAAAACAACTAAATTCTTCAAATCGGAAGGTGTTTTTCGCCAGCGTGCTTCCGGTCGACGACGCAGCGCACCAAGTCCCGTACAAGGAGCATCGACTAATATGCGATCGTAATGTGCTCCGAAATCTGCAGCATCGCGACCATCAATTGAAGAAATGTTCTGGCGCGGGATCACACGAGCAACAAGTTCGGCCCGATGTTCGGAAGGTTCGTTTGCTTGAAAAGTTGCCAGCGGGTCATCAGTGACGAGAGCGTTGAAGAGCCAGGCGGCTTTCCCACCGGGGCCGGCGCAAAGGTCCAACCAAGATTGAGCTTCCTGCGGATTATGAGTGTCGTAAAATATTTCCGATACCAATTGCGAACCGAAGTCTTGCACCCCAGCATTTCGGTTTCGAATTTCCGGATAGTCATTGGGTTGAGTCGATGAAACTATTCCGTACCGAGAAAATTGTAGAACCTCACCTCCGGTTTGCATGAGTTGTTCACGTGTGGACTTACCTCGCCAAGCTACAAGATGTGGAGCTGGCGCGACATTGTTGAAAGTCAAAAGTTCTATTACCGAATCCCAGTCCTTGAGCGAGTCGAAATAACTTTGAATTATCCATTCGGGGTGCGAATAGAGAATCGACAGTTTAAAAAGGCGATCAATTGATTCGTCCGCCTCGAGTCTTTCGTAAATTTCGAGATCGCGAGTTATCGCTCGAAGCAGGGCGTTGACGTAGGACGCTTTGGATTCGCCAACAACCTTACGTGCAACCTCTACCGTAGCGCCAACGGCGGCATGGACTGGCGTACGCATGTGAAAGATCTGATGACATCCCATTCGCAAGAGGTCGATAATTCGTGGTTCTAATTCGTCGAATGGTCGATCTATATGTGACTTAATCGCAAAATCATACTTTCCTTGCATGCGCAATGTTCCGTATGAAAGCTCCGTAGCAAAAGCCTTATCCCGTAACTCTAATTCCGAACTTCCGAGCAATTGCGGCAATAAGATATTGGCGTAGGAGCCGTTCTGATTTACTTCGGTTAACAGGTCAAAGGCCAAGGTTCGAGCGGCGTCTGGCTTTGGTTTCCGAAAATTATCCTTGCCAGCGTTACTTCTGGCTTTTGAGGACTTATTCGAATCGTTCATTATTTGTGATTCTAGCCCCGCGCACAAAATCGTCGGCAGCCATGCGCTTCTTTCCGGCAGGGGTAACTTCCCTTATTTCTATCCAGCTGTCGAGGCAGCGAACGGCCAAATTATCGCCGGTAATAAGGAGTGATCCTGGAGGTGCGGATTCGGAAAGATCCGATGCAATAGACATTTCGTGAACGAGAAGACGTTCGCCGCGAAAATTCGTGAATGTCCCGGGACGTTCGCCGATCGCTCGATATTGCCGGAGGATTTCTATGGCGAACTTGCCCCAGTCGATAACGCCCATCTCTTTAGTTATTTTTGGTGCAAGAGTTGCCCCTGCAAGAGGTTGAGCGATGGGTCGGACGGCCTTGGAAATTTGTTGAATAACTTCCAGAACGTGTTGGCCAGAATCTTGGCTAAGTCGTTCTAGAACCTCGCTGGTTGTCTCTTTTTCACCAAGAGGGGTTGGGACCTTTAAATAAATGGGACCGGTATCCATTCCTTTATCCAATTTAAATATGGTGATTCCGGTTTCTTCTTCACCGTTCCAGATCGCCCATTGGACAGGGGCAGCGCCACGATATTTCGGCAAGAGCGAAAAATGAACGTTCAACCAGCCAAAACGTGGCCCGTGGAGTAGTTCGACCGGGATCAATTTGCCATAAGCGACGGTGACCACAAGTTGTGGTTGGGCGGCGAGCAGATGCTTGTTCAGTTCGGAATTATCAGCGGGCTTTGCCAGGGGTAAATCTCGTTCGCTAGCCCATTGTGCAAGTTCATTTGCCACCAAAACCTGGCCTCGACCTGCTTTACGGTCGGGGTTTGAGATTACAGAAACCAAATTATGGTCCGATTCCAAAATAGCGTTGATTACTGGAACGCTGACCAATGAGGAAGACGCTACGGAAATATTCACTACGGGTTACAGCCCCAATCCCATGGTGTCATGAGGAGAGATTTTGAAAAGCGGGACGGTCCCTGACTCTTCTGCCAAGCCAAACCACTCTGAACTCCTGATCTCTTTCATAGCCTTTTTTCGATCTGATTTACTCAAGCGATCGATAAAGAGCACGCCATCGAGATGGTCGTTTTCATGCTGCAGGCACCTTGCCATCAGCTCCGTGCCTTCTATCGTGACTGGCTCGCCATACATATTGAATCCCTTGGCCACCGTACCCAAAGCTCGAGGGGTCTCGTAGAGCATGCCGGGAAAGGAGAGGCAACCTTCGTCACCCTCCTGCATTTCTTCAGTAAGGTCTAAGACTGGGTTAATCAAATGTCCGACTTGATCGTCAATATCCCACACAAATACGCGTAATGAGACTCCGATTTGCGGGGCGGCTAGTCCCGCGCCTGGGGCATCGTGCATAGTTTCGATTAGATCTTCAACCAAAACTCTCAGTTCCTTGTCAAAGGTATCAACCAGGGTGGCGGGAGTCGTTAATACCGGGTCGCCAAAAAAGCGGATTGGTTGAATGGCCATGGGGTAATTCTAATAGGAGTCTTAGGGGCGCTAAATCGCGTAAGGGTCTATGCGCACGGAAAATGGTGCCAATGCCTTAATGCTGCGTAATCGACGCAAATCCAGTAAGAAATCGGAGAGATTTTGCCCGTGGGCAACTTCAGCTCGCAAAATGAGTTTGGAACTCTCCCCCTCCGCCGAGACCGGACCCAAAACCTCGAATCTTTCTTCCTCTTTGAGAACTTGGAAAAGCTTGGAGATCTCCCCTTGTGGTCCTTGGATAGTGGCCATTCTGTAGAAGGGCGGAAATCTCACTTGTAGACGTTGAGACAAGGTTCGGTCGATGTACATTTGGAAATTTCTTGACGATATAGCCTGAACAACCGGATGGCTGCCCTCGAGCGAGAGAAAGATTTCTCCGTCATCTTTCACCAGACTAGAAGCTCGCAACCATCGGGAAAGTGCAATCTCGTCGGAACGTAGTTCGATTCGGTTGAAATTCAATTCCCCATCAAGAAATACCGCCGCCGAATATTCACCATCTGGCTCGCAACCTAAAGTAGCAACTGCCAACACCCGACCCGCTGGCTTGGTATCAATACGATGGGTGGATGTAGAGGAGATCACTTGTACTCCGGGGAAAGCTTTGCCCAATTCTTGAGCAATTCTACTTGCTCCGCGACCGACCATTCGGATCTTGGATTCTCCACACCAAGTGCAACTCCAGTCCAGATAGCTCTTGGAGCAAAGAGAGCAACTGGGAGCTTTGCCTACATCGTCAATGTGCAATTTTCCGCCACAAGAGCAGAGGGCAATGTTTCGGCATTTTTGACAGAGAAAGCCATTTATATAGCCTGGAGTCGAAGTGGTGACAAGGACTGAGCCGGTGCGTAAGCCGTCATGGATTGTTTGTGAGTATTTTCGATGTCCGCCATCGAAAGTTATTCGCGGACGGATAGGTCTTTGCGGTACCAACGCTTCCATCCATCCACTCGATACCAATCTGGCAATTTCCAGCGAAGGAAACGCGGAGATGAAAATTAAGGAATGCTCCGATGCTCGAAGCAAAGCAACGTCACGGACATTCCACCCCGGAGCGCGCCTGTCATACGTTGACTCGTCCAAGTCATCTAAGACGATAATCGTTGATGCTTCGGGCAACGTAGTAAATACGGAGCTGCGTGTCCCCAAAATCAAAGTAGGTGTTTCAAGATTTGCGATGAGAAAATTCAAATATCTCTGGCTCTTACTTAGGTGGGTGCCGAGAACGAGTGGAACTGTTCCGGTTTTGTGATGAATTTCAAGAGAAAGGAGTTCGATATCTTTTTGGTCAGGTACCACGATTAAAGTATGTGATACGTGACTGCGTAGTTCGAGAATTTGGGCTATCGCCTTATAAGCACTGAGTCCAGCGCCAAGTTGTACCGAAATTCTCGAGATTGACTTCGTCTGCAACTTCTCTTTTTCCAGGGCGGAAAAGATGCTTTTGAATTTTGGATCGTGGGTCTGTGATTCGGCCAAGGGAACAGAATCAAAGTTATGTGTGCTGAAGGCACGCTCTGCGGAAGCGCTTCGATCTGGGAGCGCCGCAGGCAAAAGCTCGAGGATCGAAGAACCGTAGCGAAGGGCGAGAGCATGTAGGAGTTCGAGCAATGGTGGTGTGAGTATTGGCAAAGAGGAAATCACGCCATCGAGGTATTTAAGTTGTGAAAGTGCATCGGAAAGAGGATTGAACTCTCTCCTGCTAATGATGTAACCCTGGGTCGCTCGCCCAGAGAAATCCACCTTCACCAAAGATCCGACAACAGCATTAGTGGATTCGGAGTGTGGTACTAAGTAGTCGTAGGTTCCATCCAAGTGAAAGACGGAACTGATGACCAATACCTGTGCGACCGGCGCTTGGGTCGCTATCTCCGGCTTCTGCTTGCTTTTTTGGCTTTTTAACCGAAGTGGCTTTACCTGAGCCACGAGTATCTAACCTTTTACGGCTTGCTGCAGGGATTCTGCCCGGTCGGTACGTTCCCAGGTAAATTCGGGCAATTCTCGTCCAAAATGACCGTAGCTGGCAGTGAGTGAATAAATTGGGCGCAATAGATCCAAATCGCGAATTATTGCGGCCGGACGCAAATCAAAGACGCTGTTTATAGCATCGGATATCTGTTCAACCGGCACCTTCTCTGTACCGAAAGTTTCGACAAATAGTCCAACCGGTTGAGCTTTACCAATGGCGTAAGCAATCTGGACTTCGCAGCGAGTTGCCAATCCGCTGGCAACCACATTCTTGGCTACCCAACGCATCGCATATGCCGCAGAACGATCTACTTTCGATGGATCCTTCCCTGAGAAGGCTCCCCCTCCATGTCTTGCCATTCCACCATATGTATCGACGATTATCTTTCGGCCTGTCAATCCAGCATCACCCATAGGACCACCAATCACAAAACGCCCGGTCGGATTAATGAGAGCGCGAACCTGTGAAGTGTCAATATTTAGATCCGCAATCACGGGATTAATGACTAGATTGAGAATGTCTGGGGTTAAATGCGAATCCAGATCGACCTCCGGAGAGTGCTGAGAGGAAATAACGATCGTGTTTAACGCAACAGCTTTGCCATGTTGATATTCAATCGTGACTTGGGTTTTTCCATCTGGACGAAGATAAGGAATCGATTCATTCTTTCGCACCAAAGCCAATTGTTGGGAAAGCCTGTGAGCCAAGGAGATCGGAAGTGGCATGAGCTCGGCGGTGTCATCACATGCATAACCAAACATGAGACCTTGATCTCCTGCTCCTTGAAGATCGAGAGGATCTTGCGAAGAGGAGACCCGACTTTCAAATGCAGAATCGACACCTTGAGCGATATCTTGAGATTGCTGACCTATGGAGAGGGATACTCCACAGGAGTTTCCATCAAAACCTTTATCAGAGGAGTTATAGCCAATTCGCAATACGGTATCTCGTACGATGCTCATGACATCGGCATAACCATTAGTGGTGACCTCGCCCGCCACGTGCACTTGACCGGTCGTTATGAGAGTTTCGACAGCGACACGGCTAGCACTGTCTTGACTAAGAAGTGAATCGAGAATTGCATCTGAAATTTGATCTGCCATCTTATCTGGATGACCTTCAGTTACAGATTCTGATGTAAAGAGACGTTTACTCATTGACGTAACCTAACTTAAGAGCCACTTCATCGAGAAGTTTGGTGGCTAGCGTTTCCTTCAATTCGTGGTTAATTGGGATGGCTCGCCCATCGCTGATGAGAAGTACGCCATCGGTATATCTCTCGCCAAAAATTGCACCTTCGGAAACATCGTTAACATAAAGAATATCTACGCCTTTGGCAGTGAGTTTGGCCAAGCCCTTTTCTTGAATATTGTTGCCAGTCTCAGCTGCGAATCCGACTATCACTTGGTGGGCCCGCTTAGTATCGACGATTCCTCTGAGAAGATCCGGGTTGCGAACGAGTTGGATTTCAGTAAGGGACTCTTTGGAAATCTTCTCAGACGAGTTGTGTAATGGCCTGGCATCTGCAACTGCGGCACTCATAATAATTACATCACTGTCGCTCCCAAATTGTTGGAGCAAGCTCTGCATTTGCTCGGCTCGTTCGACATGGAAAGTTTCGACACCGTCGATATCTGGCAAGCTCACGTTGGCGCTAATGATTCTCACTTTTGCTCCACGGGTAGCGGCCGCCCAAGCGAGGGCATAACCCTGTAATCCAGAAGATCGGTTTCCGATAAAGCGAACTGGATCAATCGGCTCTCGGGTGCCGCCGGCGGTAATTAAGATCGAGCGACCAATCAAATCCGCCTTGGAATGAAGTACATCATCAATTTCATCGATAATGCGTGAGCTTTCGGGAAAACGTCCAACTCCTGAATCTTCACCCGTCAACCGGCCATCATCTGGATCCAAGACAACGATGCCGCGCTGGCGTAGCTTGGTGACATTGGCCTGCGTTGCAGGGTTAAGCCACATTTGTGGATGCATGGCTGGTACGAGAATTTTGGGCGCATCCGAGGCGATGAAAACGTTAGTTAAGTAATCGTCCGCCCTACCCCCAGCCAAGCGCGCCAGTAAATCGGCGGTTGTTGGTGCGATGATAATCAGATCGCTTCGTGTTGCGGTGGCAATATGCGGAACTTGATGGACGTTATTCCAGAGCTCGCTCTGCACGGGTCTTCCGGAAAGAGCTTCCCACGTGGCCGAGCCAACGAAGTTGAGGCTGGCCTTGGTAGGAATGACAGTGACTAGGAAGCCACGCTCTTTGAGTCGACGAAGTAAATCGCAAGCCTTATAGGCGGCAATTCCCGCACCTACGCCGAGAACGATCTCTCGACCACGCGGATAGGACTCGATCAAGTCAGTTCTCGAGAGAATCGAGTATTAGGCGACCTCTGGAGCCTTAGGTTCCAGATTTTCAATAGTAAGTAATCCTTCGTTAATTTCGCGAAGAGCAATCGAGAGTGGCTTCTCATGGACGTAAGTGTCAACCAAAGGTCCGACATATTCCAGCAGGCCCTCGCCCAACTGGGAGTAGTAGGCATTGATCTGACGGGCGCGCTTTGCCGCGTACAGAACCAAGCTGTACTTGGAGCCGGCCTTATCCAAGAGTTCATCGATCGGTGGATTGGTAATGCCATCCATTGTTGTCATCGAAAAGCTCCTCTTTTTGCGTGCATTAGTAATAATTAATTGCCGAAAGTGCAGGTAACGATCCTTGCAAACCTAGACCGATCAACTGATCAACGAGCAGTCGCCAAGGATACCAGTTGCTCGAGTACCTGCTCGACCTGATGATTTACCAAAATATGGTCAAATTCGTCGGCGGCGGCCATTTCGGCCTCTGCTAGGGCCAATCGAGCGGCCTGTCGTTCGGGGGTGTCGGTCCCCCGTTGGTGGAGTCTGGAGGCTAGCTCTTCCCAGGAAGGTGGAGATATGAAGACCATGAGGGCTGATGGATCGGCTTGGCGGACCTGTCTGGCTCCCTCAATCTCAATCTCAAGCAAGACGTGTTTTCCTAACTCTCGCCAGGATTCAATGGGAGCTTTCGGGGTTCCGTATCGCGCCCCGGCGAATGTTGCCCATTCAAGAAACTCTCCGCCAGCCACCATGCGATCGAAGTTCTCTTCAGTCAAAAAGAAGTAGTCCACTCCATCCTTTTCGTTGTGGCGAGGTGCGCGGGTGGTGGCAGAAATACTGATCCAAAAACGAGGGTCGGCCCGCAAGGCCGAAGTGATGGTGCTTTTCCCTACTCCACCTGGACCAGACATCACAACGAGAGCGCCCTTGGGGGAATCGATCTTGCTCAAAGAGAGTTCCTTTCGCAGGGCGGCAAGTTGGTGCTTTCCTAGTCCGCCAATTCTACGCGATAACGAAATACCGGCCCGCCCCATAATTGCATCTGCTCGAATAGCGCCTACTCCGGGCACTGCTTTGAGAAGTTCGAGGACCTTCATGCGTTGGATGGATGGCTTCGGATCCCACAACGCTGAAAAAAAGGAAACCTGTCCGTTCGCTAGCGCGGCTTTCACATCAGCACGGTCTCGGCGAGCCACGACCGCTGCTTGCCGGGCGCGAGCCTGGTCCTCTGCACTGCGCAGTGGTGGCGATTGTGAGTTCATTTACGAAAAAACAAGCTTAAGAAATAAGTGGTTCTAATAAGCGGGCGGCGGCTTCTCGCATGGCTTGGCCCGAAGTAGCCCAGTGGGATGTAATCGGACGGCCGATGACCAAGAAGTTGGCACCTGATGTGATGGCTTCCAACGGAGTCATAGTGCGTTTTTGATCATCCGCAGAACTTTCTAATGGACGCACTCCTGGTGTGATCAATGAGATGTGGGTTGGAACGCCTTCACGAATTGCGGAAACTTCAAGAGGTGAACAGACAATGGAGGTTGCCCCGGCCGAAACTGCCAGTTGCGCCAGTTGTACGGCGCTCTTCACGCTGGACTCGGAAAAACCTACCTCACGCAGATCGTCTTCAGATAATGAAGTCAGAATCGTTACCGCAGTAATGGAAACTTCGGGAGCGGCGGCAACAGCCGCTGCCACCATGGCGCGACCACCGCTTGCGTGAACCGTTAAAAACTTTGGCGAAATATCCAAAATGGAAGTAGTTGCTCCGGAGACAGTATTGGGAATGTCATGAAGTTTCAGATCGAGAAAGAGTTGGAAGTCTCCAGCCTGTCGAAGCGCACTTATTCCATCGCGACCGAATCTAAGGAAAAATTCGAGGCCAATTTTATAGACACCGATGGATTCACGCGTGAATTCAATCCAAGACTTAGCGGTATCGAGATCATCGGTATCAAGAGCTAAAATTAATGGTGACGCCATCTACTTCTCTTCTCTATGAGCATATCCAACAGCTTCGGAAAAAGATGAAAACCCTCGCTCAACCAGCAACTTTTCGAGTTCGTTCTTAATATCCATTACCGCACTTGGATTTCCGAATGTGGCTGTGCCGACCGAGACTCCGGATGCACCTGCCAGAACAAGCTCGAGGGCGTCACGACCGTTTGACACGCCACCCATCCCCAAGATAACCGCATTCGGGATCCGGGAACGAACTTGGTAGATCGCACGAACCGCAACTGGTCTAATTGCCGGGCCCGACAGCCCGCCGGTCTTTCCGGCCAATTTAGGTCGCATGGTGTTGAGGTCGATGACCATTCCCAGCAAAGTGTTGATCAGGGCAAATGCATCTGCCCCCGCGGTTGCACAGACCTCGGCAATAGCGGCAATATCTGTAACATCAGGAGAGAGTTTGGCGATGATGGGCAAGGCAGGATTTAGATTTCGTTTAACGGCAGAAATGGCCGCGTGAGCTGTACCAGGATCGCATGAAAAAACTTGTCCCCGGTTTTCAACATTAGGACAGGAAATATTTACCTCGACTGCACTAATTCCGACAACGCCGTTCAAACGCTGGGAGAGGAGTGCGTAATCTTCAACTGTTTCACCCGCAATACTCACGATGATGTCCGCGCCTTGATCGACAAGCCAGGGAATATCTTTCTCGAGAAATAAATCTATGCCCGGACCTTGCAACCCAATGGAATTGAGCATGCCGCTAGGAGTCTCTGCCATGCGAGGTGTCGCGCGTCCAGAACGGGGTTTAAGCATGATGGATTTAGTTACTACAGCACCCAAATCTTTGAGGGGAAAGAATTGAGAAAGCTCCTTTCCTGATCCGGCGCAACCACTAGCAGTGAAGATGGGATTTTTAAAAGGTGCGTGCGAGAGCGAGGTGCGATAGTCGAAAGTCATGATCTACCCCATGTTTCATCTGGGATTACTCCCTTTGAATTCCAAATGACCTTTTCGCCATCCACAACGGGACCTTTGATACAAGAACGTTCCATGCGCACCACTCCATCATCCCCTCTGATGGGAAGAACACATGTCATACAAACACCAATTCCGCACGCCATTGACTCTTCCACAGCGCATTGATGGACCAGATCGTGTTCTTGCGCAATCTGCGAAATTGCTTGCAACATACCCATTGGCCCACACGAGTAAATAATTTCAATGTGATTCTCTGCGATCAGCTTGGGAAGGAAGTCGCTAACTTTTCCATGAAATCCAGCGCTTCCGTCATCTGTAGTGATGGTGAGTGAATTAACGGAACGTTTACCTTCAATTGGCGCATAGATTTTCCCGGCACTGGAAGCTCCCAAGACCATATCTACCCTGCAACCTCGAGATTTTAAGAGTTCAGCTAGCCCAAAGAGTGGCGCAGATCCGTAACCTCCCCCGACTAAAAGAGCCCTTACGGGTTCGGTAGGAATTCCGAAGGCCGTACCAAGAGGGCCTGTCAGCGAAACTTTGGAATGTACCGGAAGAGCTGTCAACCATCTGCTTCCGCCGCCGTGAGGCGCTACAACAAGTTCGATGACTCCCCCACTGGCGCCGCGGTCCATGGATCGGTGTATCGCAAAGGCTCGGCGAAGAACCATGGAACTGTTCTCGCCACCCACAGAGATTGCGACGAAGTTGCCAGGCCGAGCATGTGTTGCGATGGTGCCGACCTCGAACACTATGTGATGGTATGCGCCAACTTTCTTATTGCTAATGATTTCAGCAGCGACTGTGGTGGCGAATCGGTTGATCATTCCTGCAACCATTCTTGGATTGACTCAATCGAATAGTCGTGGGACTGGAGTTCAGCAATGCCTGCCACTGCCGCCTTAAAGCCAGCAATAGTTGTAATGCAAGGAATGGAGCGTTGAATCGCAGCGGTGCGAATTAACCATCCATCCTGTCGAGTTCCGCGCCCCAAAGGGGTATTGATGACGAGATCTACGGAGCCATCATTAATGATTTCAACAGCAGTACGTGACTCTCCCGAACCTTCAGAATGCTTGCGCACTTGAGATGAAGATATTCCATGTGAAAGGAGGAAATCGTGAGTACCAGCGGTTGTAAACAGGGAGAATCCCAATGCCTTGAGTTCTCGAGCAGGATCGAGCGCTGTCTCTTTATCTCGGTTGGAAAGAGAGAGAAATACTGATCCAGTTCTAGGGAGGGCGCCAAACGCGGCTGCTTGACTCTTGGCATAAGCCTCACCGAAGGTATGGGAGATGCCCATGACTTCGCCGGTTGAACGCATCTCTGGTCCTAAGACAGAATCCACGCCCATTCCATCAGTGCGGCGGAAGCGGTTCCAGGGCAACACTGCCTCTTTAACCGATATTCCATGCGCAATTCCATCGCCACTGGGTGGCAAAAGCGACATTGTGCGGAGTTGTGGGATCAACACACCGGTAGAAATCAATGCTGCCGCCTTAGCCAGCGGATTGCCCGTTGCCTTTGATACAAACGGTACGGTTCGCGAGGCACGGGGGTTGGCTTCTAGAACATAAAGAAGATCCACACCGCTCAGATCTTTAGCAATGGCGAATTGAATATTGAGCAAACCACGCACACCTACGCTTCGGGCAATCTTTTCTGTCGCTAATCGGATTTCTGAAAGTTTTTCACTAGAAAGACTCATACTGGGAATAACGCAAGCGGAATCACCCGAGTGAACTCCAGCTTCTTCAATGTGCTCCATGACGCCGGCAAGAAAAAGTTCGTGCCCATCGAAGAGAGCATCGACATCTATCTCGATCGCATCATCCAAGAAACGATCGATCAAGACTGGATGGTTGGGGGTGATCTCGGTAGCTCGGGCGATGAAACCCTCTAGCGATTCATCGTCGTAAACAATCTCCATCCCGCGACCACCTAACACAAACGATGGTCGAACCAGAACTGGGTAACTGAGATCGTGGGCTATTTTGAGCGCTTCGGCATACGAGTACGCCATTCCAAACTTTGGTGCCAATAGATCATTTATACGCAAGATCTCGCCGAAGGCTCCGCGCTCTTCCGCCAAGTCAATGGCATCAGGGCTCGTACCCAAAATAGTTACCCCGTTCTCCATTAAACCGCGGGCCAATCCCAGTGGAGTCTGCCCACCTAATTGGGCGATCACGCCCACAACCGGACCGGCAGCGCTTTCGGCATTAATGACTTCAAGGACGTCTTCTAGCGTTAACGGTTCGAAATAGAGTCGATCAGATGTGTCGTAATCTGTCGATACGGTTTCGGGATTGCAATTGACCATGATCGTTTCGAAGCCAGCTTCTTTTAGTGCATAGGCAGCATGGACGCAGGAATAGTCAAACTCGACGCCTTGTCCGATTCGATTAGGACCGCTTCCAAGGATTATTACGGCAGGTTTAGTTCGTGGCACTACTTCAGTTTCCAGATCATAACTGGAGTAGTGATACGGAGTGTGAGACTCGAATTCGGCAGCGCATGTGTCAACTGTCTTGAAAACTGGACGTATTCCCATACGATGGCGATTGGAGCGAACCTCAGATTCAGAAGAATACGTCAGGCTGGATATTTGTGCATCTGAAAATCCATTGGATTTGGCTTTACGCATGAGTTCGACACCAACATCGCCAGCTCGCTTAATCTCCATTGCAACACTATTGATGGCCTCAATTTGTTGTAGGAACCAAGGATCAATCTTTGAAGCGGCGTGTACTTCGGACACTGATGCACCTAAGGCCATAACTTTTTGAACTTGCTGCAGACGAAATTCAGTAGGGACGGAAATTTGCTCTAGCAACAGTGATTTATCTAGACCATCTAGATCCCAAGTAAAAGATGTGCCTTTCTTCTCTACCGATCGGAGCGCCTTTTGTAGGCTTTCGGCAAAACTTCGGCCTATTGCCATGGCTTCGCCCACGCTCTTCATGGTCGTAGTCAGTCGCGGATCAGCCTCAGGGAATTTTTCGAATGCGAATCTAGGAACTTTCACAACAATGTAATCTAGGGTCGGTTCAAACGAAGCCGGAGTAGATTTTGTAATGTCATTTTCGATTTCATCAAGCGAATAACCAATTGCTAGTTTGGTCGCAATTTTAGCAATCGGAAATCCGGTCGCCTTTGATGCCAAAGCAGAAGAACGTGAAACTCTAGGGTTCATCTCGATGACAATAATTCGCCCATCCTGAGGATTGACTGCAAATTGTATGTTGCATCCACCGGTAGCTACTCCGACTTCACGAATGATCTCGATCGATAGATTACGCAGTTTTTGAAACTCAACATCGGTCAGAGTGAGCGCTGGGGCAACGGTAATCGAGTCACCGGTATGAACACCCATGGGATCCACATTCTCGATGCTACAAACGATCACCACATTATCCTTATGATCGCGCATGACCTCGAGTTCAAACTCTTTCCAGCCAATGATCGATTCTTCTAGCAGAACTTCTGTGGTTGGGCTGTGGCGCAAACCTGCACCAGCAATGAGCTCTAGCTCTTCTTGGTTATAGGCAATACCCGAGCCAAGGCCACCCATAGTGAAGGAGGGACGAACGACCACTGGATAGTTAAGTTCTCCGACGGCTCGGAAGCATTCCTCCATGGTGTGGCAGATCCGAGAACGAGCAGACTCTCCCCCAACTTTTTCTACTATTCCCTTGAAAATCTCTCGGTCTTCACCTCTTTTTATGGCTGGGATATCGGCGCCAATGAGGCGAGTCCCGTACTTTTCTAGAAGGCCATTTTCAAAGAGACCCATTGCTGCATTGAGCGCTGTTTGACCGCCCAAGGTGGCGAGCACGGCAGTTGGCCGTTCCTTTGCCAAGATCTTTTCGATTATGTCGGTGGTAATAGGTTCGATATAGGTAGCGTCGGCAAATTCGGGATCGGTCATGATCGTCGCTGGATTGGAGTTAATGAGAATGACGCGGATGCCCTCTTCCTTGAGAACGCGACAAGCTTGAGTGCCCGAATAATCAAATTCACAAGCCTGGCCAATGACGATTGGTCCGCTGCCTATGACGAGAACACTCTCGATAGAGGTATCTCTAGGCATGGGTTCCTACATTCTTTGCGCTAGATGATCGCATCAAATCTATGAAATGATCAAAGAGATATTGCGCATCATGCGGACCTGCCGCTGCCTCGGGGTGATACTGAACGCTAAATACCGGCAATTCAATGAGTTCCAATCCTTCGACTACTCCGTCGTTGAGACAGATGTGGCTGACATATCCGGCTCCGTAAACCGTCGAGAAATTACTTTCGATTGGTGCTTTAACTGCAAAACCATGATTGTGAGCGGTGATCTCCACAACTCCCGACTTGATGTTCTTGACCGGTTGGTTGATACCCCGATGACCGAAGGGAAGTTTAAAGGTCTCAAATCCAAGAGCCCGACCGAGAATCTGATGACCAAAACATATTCCAAAAATAGGTGTTCCCTTTAGGAGAAAATCTCGAACTAATTGCACAACATCATTCATGGTTGAAGGGTCCCCAGGGCCGTTGGAAAGAAATATTCCATCGGGGCGGAGCGCTTCTATTTCCTGCAATGTTGAGTTCAAAGGCAGAACATGTACCTGCACGCCTCTCGCGGCAAGATACCGTGGAGTTGCGGCTTTGATACCTAGATCAAGTGCTGCAACCACGAATTCAGTCTTCGTTCCGGTGGGTGGATTAACGACATAGGGCATCTCGGTGGAAACATCTGCAGCTAGAAAAGCGCCGGACATTTGGGGTGAACGACGAACTCTGACAACCATTTCATCCCGAGTGAGATCCATGTTCGAGAAAATTCCTACCCTCATCGCACCGCGATCGCGCAGATGACGCGTGATGGCTCGAGTATCGACACTCTTGATACCAACGACCCCAGCCTCGATCAGAGAACTTTCCAATGATTTTTCAGATCGCCAATTACTGGGCGATGGCGAAGGGTTGCGCACTACAAATCCCGAAACCCAAATACGCTCAGACTCTTCATCGGCCTGATTCATTCCCGTGTTTCCGACATGAGGAGCCGTCATGATCACGATCTGCTTGTAGTAAGAAGGGTCAGTCAAGGTCTCTTGATACCCGGTCATACCAGTTGAAAATACTGCCTCACCGAATGTTTCGCCTTGGGCAGCCCAAGATTCACCTTCGAAAATCGCACCATCATCTAGAACTAGAAACGCCTTAGTCATTCACTCTCGCATTCACAACGCCATTATCTAAAACTAATTTACCCGCAAAAAGAACATGCGTAACCATCCCGTGAAGCTCCTGGCCGTGGAATGGATTATTTCTGCTCTTGGATTCACCATTTGAGCGATCAACTGTGTAAGTGATATCTGGATCAACGACTGTGAGATTGGCAATACTTCCCTCAGCGATTTCCTGGCCGTGTTCACTGTATCCAGCGATACGAGCCGGAGAAATCGACATGCGCTCGGCAAGCTGGCTCCACGTCATCATTCCAGTTTTGACCATGGTGGTTACAACAACGGACAGTGCAGTTTCCAGTCCCAACATGCCAAACGCTGCAGACTGCCACTCGCACTCTTTATCTTCGGTGGGATGGGGTGCATGATCTGTTGCAACTACATCGATTGTGCCATCAGCTAAACCCGCTCGAAGGGCGAGAACATCTCTCTCTGAACGTAGCGGTGGATTTACTTTAAACACTGGGTCGTAACTGCGCACGCTTTCATCGGTCAGTAGCAAATGATGGGGTGTCACTTCTGCTGTGACTTGCACGCCACGGGATTTTGCCCACCGGACGAGTTCGACTCCGCCAGCGGTTGTGAGGTGGCATATGTGTAATCGACTTTGGACATGCTCTGCCAAAAGTAAATCTCGAGCAATAATCGCCTCCTCGGCGATAGCCGGCCAACCTGTCAATCCCAAAACTGAAGAAACACTTCCTTCATTCATTTGGGCGTCCTCAGTAAGCCGAGGCTCCTGAGCATGTTGAGCGATAATTCCATTAAAGCTCTTGACGTATTCAAGTGCTCGGCGCATTACCAATGGATCGTGAACACATTTGCCATCATCGCTAAAAATACGCACCCGGGCCACCGACTCTGCCATCGCCCCCAGCTCAGCCAATTTCTCGCCATTAAGTCCTTCAGTGACTGCGCCTATGGGAAAGACATCGCAGAGTCCGGCCTCTTGGCCAAGTCGGAAGACTTGCTCAACCACACCTGCGGTATCTGCCACCGGATGAGTATTTGCCATTGCTGAAACCGCTGTATATCCACCTTTAACTGCTGCCCGAGATCCAGATGCCACCGTTTCGGCATCCTCTCTGCCTGGTTCGCGAAGATGCGTATGGAGATCGACCAAACCCGGTAGCACGTATGCAGAATTCAGATCGATGGTGCGATCGGCGGATTCCGATATCGATGGTGCCACCTGTGCAATCCGGCGGCCGTCAATAAGAATGTCGACCTGCTCCCCCGTGGGAAGTTTCGCGTTCTTTAATAGTGTCCTCATAGCTTGGTCTCTGCTCCCCCTTGGAGTGGAACTCCTCCAAGTAACGTGTATAAGACGGCCATGCGTATCAGCACACCGTTGGCCACCTGTTCCAGTACTACCGAATTCTGGGCATCGGCGCTCTCGGATGAAATTTCTAATCCACGATTCATGGGTCCGGGATGCATGACGATGGCCGAAGACTTCAGACTGGCCAAACGAGCATTGGTTAAACCATAAGACTTGGAATATTCGCGTGCGGTCGGGAAGAAGAAATTACTCATGCGCTCTTGTTGAACTCGCAGCATCATAACTACATCCATTTGAGGCAATATCAGATCTAGATTGAAGGAATAGGAAACCGGCCAGGTTTCAATTCCGACAGGTAACAAAGTCGGTGGCGCAACTAACGTCACTTTCGCTCCAAGTTTTGTGAGAAGCAGAACGTTGCTGCGAGCTACCCGGGAGTGCAATATGTCTCCAACAATGGCAACGTTCAATCCTGTTAGATCTCCGAATTCGCTGGGGAAATGTTGACGAATTGTGAGTGCGTCCAGAAGGGCTTGGGTGGGATGTTCATGAGTGCCATCGCCAGCATTGATCACGGCTGCCGAGATCCAGCCTGAATCTGCCAGACGTTGCGCTGCTCCTGATGCCGAGTGGCGAATAACAACTGCATCAGCACCAATTGCTTGGAGAGTTTGCGCCGTATCCTTCAAACTTTCGCCTTTGCTGACGCTTGATCCTTTAGCAGAAAAGTTGATGACGTCAGCAGAAAGTCTCTTGGCAGCGGTTTCAAAAGAGATGCGAGTGCGAGTTGAATCTTCGAAAAACAGATTGACGATTGTTCGACCGCGAAGCGTAGGTAATTTTTTCATGGGTCCATCAGAAATCTTGCCCAGTTCCTCAGCGGTATTGAGGATAGCGATCGCCTCTGCGGCCGAAAGATCATTTACGGAAAGCAAATGTGCGTTCATTTATTTGCCCCCGTGATCTCCACTAGATCCTCACCATCTACTTCTCGTAAACAGACGCGAACCTTTTCAGAAGCCGATGTTGGTAGATTCTTTCCAACATAGTCGGCGCGAATCGGGAGTTGGCGATGTCCACGATCTACCAAGACTGCCAACTGAACAGTGCGAGGTCGACCTAGATCTCCGAGAGCATCCAACGCTGCCCGGATGGTTCGTCCGGAGAAGAGAACGTCGTCAACGAGAACAATGTCGCGCCCCTCGATTCCACCTATCGGCAAAGTAGACGCCATCAGCGGTTTGGGTGCAATCATGCGCAAATCGTCTCGATATAACGTTGTGTCAATTATGCCGACAGGCGGAGCCAACTCAATCTCGGCCAAATGGGCGGCAATGCGCTCTGCCAGAAAGGCGCCACGAGTGGGGATACCCATCAAAGTGACGTTGGAAAGCCCATGATTATGTTCGACAATTTCATGAGAAATGCGCTTAAGAGCGCGGGCGATATCGCCTGAATCTAAAACAGTGCTCATTTAAACTCCTTTGCCGCCTCACAGGACGGATCGTTAAAGGATTACAGCCGAAGGTTATCACTTGTGGATATTGAAATCGTACGCGTGTCTCATCTGGATAGCCTTGGATTTGTGACTTTCGAACAATCTCATCCAGGCAAAGGTGATGCGATGGCCATAATTGGGGCAAATCTCCGGAAAGTGCGGAAAAGCCAAGGGCTGACTCTCCATGAAGTGGAGCGCAAATCCCACGGATTGTGGAAGGCGGTCGTAGTTGGCTCCTACGAGCGGAATGACCGTGCTCTCTCGCTCCGAAAAGCTATTGAACTCGCCGATTTCTATCAAGTTCCTATCGATCAATTGCTGGGCCTGGACCGCCCCATGCCCACCTCATCTATGCGGGCGCGCACGGTATTGGATCTGCGCCGCCTGCACGCCTACTCCCAACACTTTGATGACCTTGCCATGGTCTCCCAATTTGCTGCCTTGATCTGCGCCAAACGGAAGGACTGGAACGGCGAAGTGCTCTCGTTACGCGAATCAGATCAGACGACTCTGGCCTTACTGGCATTTACTTCCGAAGTCGAAATCCTGAAGAAGCTCACCGCAGAGCAGTTGCTCTTCACCAACAGCGAATGATTAAATCAAGGATTCCTTCAGAGCGGATATGCGGCCAAGGACGCCATTGATATACCCAGATGAATCCACAGTAGAAATATCTTCGGCTATTTCGACGGCCTCATTGATGGCTATTTGATCTGCCAGTTCTGGCTCATAAAGCAATTCATAAATTGCCACTCTTAATATATTGCGATCTAGGGCAGGCATTCGATCCATATCCCAACCTTGGGCATAGGTCATGATCAAATCATCAATTTTGCGTTGATTCTCCACAACCCCAGATACTAAATGGATCGCGTATTCACCTTCGGAGAGTTCCTCGGGTGGACGTGATTCTAGTAGCGCCTTTGGGTCTATCTTCTTGATCTCGGCTTCGTAGAGGAAATCAACGGCACGTTTTCGCGCCTTGCGCCGAGCTGACATTAGTTTGCGCGACCGAGATAAGCCCCGTTGCGAGTGTCAACCAAGATCTTCTCATCCTGCTTGATGAACAGTGGCACCTGTATAGATACTCCGGTTTCGAGGGTTGCCGGCTTGGTTCCACCGGAAGAGCGATCTCCCTGGAGACCTGGCTCTGTATAGGTAATGGTCATTTCAACCGAGGCGGGCAATTCGATGAAAAGCGGATTTCCTTCATGGATGCCCACGATTGCATCGCAATTCTCGAGCATGTAGTCGGCCGAATCCCCAACGGTTTCGGCTGAAATATTGATTTGGTCGTAGGTCTTGGAATCCATAAAAACAAAGTCTTCGCCATCCTTGTACAAGAACTGCATGTCACGCTTCTCGAGAATCGCTACATCTACTTTGACGCCCGCGTTAAAAGTGCGATCTACGACCTTGCCGGAAAGAACCGACTTCAACTTGGTACGAACAAAAGCTGGTCCCTTGCCTGGCTTGACGTGCTGAAACTCCACGACGTTCCAGAGTTGACCTTCGATATCAAGGGTCATGCCATTTTTTAGGTCATTGGTCGTTGCCATGGTTAATCCATCTCGTCTCGTAAAAAGTAGTCGATTCAGCGCTCTGCTTGAGAGGCTGGAAGTTCAGAGAGCAAGGATACCTGAGGAAATTACTACTTCCCTACTTGACCATTCGGGCTAACGCCATGAGCGCCAGGCGATACGAATCAGGCCCAAAACCGGCAATTGTTCCGTTGGCTATCCCGGAAATCACCGAGGTGTGCCGAAACTCTTCACGCGCCAAAGGGTTGGACAAGTGGACCTCAATCAGCGGTGCCTTCACAAGTTCTGCAGCATCCCGAATGGCATACGAATAGTGAGTAAAGGCGGCTGGATTGATGACCACTGGTATTTGACCGTCGGCTGCCTCGTGCAGCCAGCCGATCATCTGGCTTTCACTATCGGTCTGGCGAACTTCGGCAACAAAGCCGAGCTCGGCCGCCTCGGCGGTTATGAAGGTAACGAGGTCGGGAAAAGTCATCGATCCATAAATGGCAGAATCCCGCAAATCGAGTCTGGCCAGATTAGGTCCATTAAGTACCAGGATTCTCATTGCGAAATCCTTTCATAAATAAGAGCCAATTGATCGTCTTGAAGGTTTTCTAACCATTGCGGCGTGCCAACTTCGGAAATTCCAATAAATCTCAAAGACGCCGATCGAGCCTTCTTGTCTAGCCTCATGAAATCTAATAGCTCATCCCATTTGTGTGCCGAATAAGAGATTGGCAAACCAAATTTGGTCAAAAGATTGCGATGAGAAGCCACAACGGGCGCGGGCAAATCGCAGAGAGAGTGACTCAACTCGGCGGCGAAAACCAAACCGATAGCAATCGCTTCGCCATGGCGCCAGGTATAGCCCTCGGATCTCTCTATTGCATGACCTAAGGTGTGACCGTAATTAAGAATCTCGCGAAGTTTGCCTTCTTTGAAATCTTCAGAAACGACACGGGCTTTGACGGCCACGCTTAAAGCGATTAATCGTTCGACCTTAACGCGAGCGTCTTCAAGTGAAGCGCAGGCATCGAGAATCGTGAGAATCTCTTCGCTAGCAATAAATCCGGTTTTAATTACCTCAGCGAGCCCTGCGGCAAAATCGCGGTCACTCAGTGTCGAGAGAAATGAAGTATCAATAAAAACTGCGCGAGGTGAATAGAACGAACCTATGAGATTTTTGCCAGCAGGTGAGTTGATCCCGGTTTTTCCACCTACTGCTGCATCCACGGCCCCAGCCAAAGTGGAGGGAAATGCAAACCACTCGATACCTCGCAACCAGGTGGCGGCGGCGAAACCCGAAAGATCTGTAGTTGCTCCTCCGCCAATAGCAACGATTGCATCTTTGCGGCCTATTTTCGCTTGTGCCAACGCGCTCCATACTCCGTCAAGGCTCGTTAGAGTCTTTTGATCCTCCCCGTCAGCAACTTCATGTAAGAACAGTTTGGAGGATGAGGCAGCGACCTGATCAATTTCATATAGTTCGACTATTTTCTTGGGAGCGATCACCAAAACTTTGTCAAAACTGCGGCAAATTTCCAGCAACTCTTCCTGCCAGCTAATTCCGATATGAACCGAGTATTCTCGCTCGCTCGAAACTTTGATCTCAATCATGTGCAACGCCCACCAGATCAGCTATTTCCAGAGCCACTTCAGCAGCTTTCTTGTGATCGGTAACAATGCGATGTGAGGCCAACGCTTCGTAGATGGGGCGCCTTTTCTCCATAAGTGCTAACCACTGTTGACGAGGATTGATCAGGAGAAGCGGGCGATCCTTGTTGAATCCGACTCTTGGAGCTGCCTGAGAAATAGACACATCTAGAAAAATTATGGAGCTCTGTGACGATGCCACTAATGCCTGACTGTTGGGGTTCAAAATTGCTCCGCCCCCTAAGGAGAGGACTCCATCCTTGATTTGAAGACATTCGGCAAGAATTTGAGCCTCTAAAGTGCGAAAGCTCTCTTCTCCATCTTCGACAAAAATCTCCGAAATCTTCTTACCGGTACGCGCTTCAATGAGTGCATCCGTATCGGTATAGGTAACTTTCAATAATTTACCTAAAGCCTTTCCGACAGAAGACTTTCCCGCCCCGGGCGGTCCAATCAGAATGAACGCAGGCATTACTTGATCTCGAGAGCCGAGATATAACTAAGAAAATTGCGACGAGTTTCCGAAACGCTGTCCCCGCCAAATTTTTCTAGAACCGAATCTGCTAGAACCAAAGCCGCCATCGCTTCTCCAACGATTCCGGCCGCCGGGACAGCACAAACGTCAGAGCGCTGATTGATGGCTTTAGCCGGCTCGCCAGTGGCGACATCCACGGTGTCTAAGGCGCGGGGAACTGTGGAGATGGGTTTCATTGCGATACGTACCCGCAGAACTTCACCGTTAGACATACCTCCTTCGGTGCCCCCGGCACGATCTGTCCGACGAACAATCTTTCCGGTGGCATCCCTTTCGATCTCATCGTGCGCGACGGAGCCTCGCCTGGTTGCAGTAAGAAAACCATCACCGATCTCAACGCCTTTAATGGCTTGAATACCCATCATTGCCGCTGCCAGTTTGGCATCGAGGCGTCTGTCCCAATGAGTATGTGAACCCAATCCTGGTGGCAGATCAAATGCCAAGATTTCGATTACGCCGCCGAGGGTGTCCCCAGCGGCATGAGCTGACTCGATCTCAGAAACCATGGCAGCAGCCGCTTCTGGATAAGCACAACGCACAGAATCGGCATCTATACGTTCACGATCTGCGTAGGTGGGAAGTTCTGCCTCTGCATTGATTTTTGCTTCACCGATGGAAATCACGTGACTCATTATCTTGATGCCAACACTTTGCTCAAGAAAGGCTCGAGCAACAGCGCCGAGCGCTACACGTGCCGCAGTTTCGCGGGCGCTTGCCCGTTCTAGTATTGGCCTAGCATCGGAAAATGCATATTTTTGCATGCCTACCAAATCTGCATGTCCCGGTCTGGGGCGAGTAAGTGGCGCATTTCTTGCCAAGGCGGCCAGCTCGTTAGGGTCAACTGCGTCAACCGACATAACTTTTTCCCATTTAGGCCATTCGGAATTTGCGATTTCAATGGCAATGGGTCCACCTTGAGTTAATCCGTGGCGGACTCCCCCGTGAATAGATACAGCGTCGGCTTCAAAAGTCTGGCGAGCACCGCGGCCAAAGCCCAATCTGCGCCTCCGCAGATCGACGTCGATATCCGAGGTTGAGATCTCTACCTGAGCTGGCAAACCTTCCAAAATCGCCGTGAGCGCCGGCCCGTGAGACTCACCCGCAGTTAGCCAACGAAGCATGCCATCTCCTTCAAACCATTAGTAAAGAAACCCTGTAGACCAATAAAAACAGCCGGACCAACGAGAGGTATTCTCTCAGAAAGCGGCCTTACCTCGCTCCACTTCAATCGCCTTGTTCATTGCATTTCGCATGGTGGGCAGGTCAAATGTCTGATCTGTCATGAGCATTACCTGGTCCAAGGCCTGTTCAACCAGCAGATCAAAGCCATTAATAACTTTGCCTCCCCCTAAATGCCACGCGGTAGCCAATGGAGTTGGCCAAGGGTTATATAAGACGTCGAATAAGGTCCCTTGCAAC
>JBAXAO010000016.1:0-26093 GCA_037142435.1 Actinomycetes bacterium
GACCGAGAATTAGCTGGCTAGTTTTACTTCACGCTTGCTAGAGGCTTGAGATCTGGAAACCAGGAGAGCGCTTCGTCTCTGAAGTTTCCTTCGGCCTCTAGTTGGCAGAAGATGCCAGTGGTACCCAAGGTGACGCGGTGAATAAGTACATACTCTGGTGGCAGATTGAGCTGAAAGCCGATCTTGGCGGTGGGATTGCGCGGATCTCCCACGCGGGCACTCTGTTCACGTAACCATTCGCGCGAATACTTAAAAGTTTGAGTGCGCAGTGGTGATACCAAAGGAACGAGAAAATCCAACACTAACTGGGGATCAACATCGACCTCGGGCAGGATGAAACCATCCTCTTTAAAGCCTTGATAAAGAGCCGTGGCATCATCATCGAGAGCGCTTTTGAGAAGTCGCTTCATTGGTTCTGGGAAACCGTTTGGCAGACGATTACAGGCGCCGAAGTCCAAGACTCCAAGCCGACCATCGTCGAGCAAGCGGAAGTTTCCGGGATGAGGGTCGGCATGTAGCAAGCCGGCGCGATCTGGTGAGGTGAAGTGAAAACGAGCCAACTTTATTCCAGCGTTATTGCGCTGTGCTCGAGTTCCCTTAGAGATGATCTTGGAGAGGGGAGTTCCCTCTAACCACTCGCCGACGATTACTTTGTCTGATGCCATTACTAATTTTGGAATCGCAATGTCAGGATCGCCTTCAAAAACTTCAGAATATTTCTGCTGAGCCTCAGCTTCAAAGCGGTAGTCGACCTCCTCGATAATGCGCGCGCGAAGTTCTTCCAAGATGGGCTTCATTTCCAGGCCAGGCATAAACAATTGGAAAATCTTGGCGAAGCGTTGAATCTGATTGAGGTCGGAAATCAGTGCATCTCCGGCTCCGGGATACTGAATCTTTACTGCAACAGTTCGGCCATCTTTCCAAATAGCTTTATGTACTTGTCCGATGGAAGCAGAAGCAGCCGGCTTGTCATTGAAGACAGAGAAATGATCGCGCCAATCCTCGCCCAGCTCTTTTGCTAAAACGCTATGGACAACGCGCGCTGGAAGCGGGGGCGCTGCCTCTTGAAGTTTCGTAAGAGTTTCACGATAAGGCTTTGCAATTTCTTCGGGAAGTGCGGCTTCGAAAACAGAGAGAGCCTGGCCGAATTTCATCGCCCCGCCTTTAAGTTCACCTAAAACTTTAAAGACTTGCTCGGCAGTTTTTTCCTGAATTTCACCAAAGACCATTGATCCCGATTGACCAACGAGTTGGCGCCCAAAGCCAACGACACTTCGCCCCGCGAGAGAAAGGGGGAGTGCAGCCATCTTTGCGGTTCGGGTCGTAGTAGAACGGGGAATTTCATTAGCCATTAGCGCATTGTTATATAACTTCCAGACATCCGCAGAAGATGTGAGGCTGCCAGTAAATGTGTTCTGGATTACAAATGTCGAGCAGGTTGTAGCGGATTGATTTTTGCATCAGGGGCGAGCGTCCCGTATCGGCCAATTGAATGACGATGGCGGCTACCAGCCCCGAAATCGTTGCGGCGCTTGCACTTGAGAGCTCGGGCGTACTCTCCATGGCGTTGGAGAATTCCACCATTCCTTGGATTTTGTGTGCTCCGAATTTCTGCATCCCTACACAGCGAAGACATGGGCTAATCCCAGGAATCACCAGCGGCCCAACTTCAATAAAACTTTCGTGCAGGTTTGAAATTTGAAGATGCGCCACGCCCTCACTCATCCATCGTTGAATGTAATCAGGTTGGGCAGTCTCGGTTGAAATTACGAGATTGGGAATTGCAGGAAAATTTGCGTGCTTGTCGGGCACGAGTTGGGCAGAGTGTTGAATCTTGGTGATGGTTTCATTGCGACTTTTACCTACATCCGCCAGGGTTACATTGAGCCCGCAGATTTCCTCGACTCGGATATGCGTCGAGCTAGTCCGCTTACCTGAGGTCGTCATTTTGGAACGTTCGCCAGAAATAATTTTGGTTTGGCTAAAACCGCTGGCTTGCAAAATGGAAAAGAGCGCGATTGCCACACGCGAGAAACCAAAGATGAGGATGGCGAAGTCGGCGCGGGCTTTCACAACATCCCTGCCATCGCTCTGTGTGGCTGAATTCCAGGTTGCTAAGTTCGCCTCAGCAGAAATCCGAAGTTCTGATATCCGATGGCTCTCCGAAGTGAATGGAGCAGGCGTCCATAATTTTTCATTTGCTATTACCAGCAGGTTGGCTTGCCTTAATTCCGAAAGCGCCGAACTGATCTCATCCGAAGAATAGAAATCGCTGGTCAGAAAATCACTCAATCTTTGGCTGCCATCGAGATGAGCAAGGAATCCGCGCAAACCCAATCCTGGGAAGAGAACACCTCCTCGATCAGTACCGACAAAGATGGAGACGGATTCTGAAGGAGTCGCGGGAATTTCTAGAACGCGTACCCCGAACTTGAGGCGGAGATAGGAATCGGTGGAAAGACCGACGGAACCAGTTTTGAACTCATTCACGGAGGAGAGAATGCGCTACCGCTGAGCCTGCCTCTGGTAAACCGAGAGAAAGATGTGGATGAGCGCAGTTAAATCTGTTGCCGGGTAGAAATACAAAACGCCCCGGGTTGTTACCCGAGGCGTTTCGTTACATCTTGTGAGTTATGCCTTGCCCAAAATACGGTTGACCTTCGTGCCACATACTGGGCAGATGCCCTGTGCCATGCGACGACCAGAATCAGAGACTTTGACGTGTCCTTCGAAGGACCGCTTCTCCTTGCACTTTACGCAGTAGGCCTCACCTTTGTATTCCTCAGCCATATTGACCCTCCCATCGCTGCACGATCAAAGATCCGGGAGCCTCCCACATCTCTTGTGCGTGAGACCACCATACCCCCGTTTACGCGTGGAGCACGGGATTTCACGCTCAATTTTAGGTCTTAGTTCGCCTCGGAGGGGGCGGCTATAAGCCCTGCCTCATAGCCATCGAGGAAGGCTTCAGCCCTTTCCCGGTCGGGGAATCGCTCCAAGAAGGCGTAAAACTCAGCCTGGTGGTCAGGAATGCGTAGGTGGATGAGCTCGTGGAAGAGGACGCAGCGCAGGACAAACTCGGGAACAGAGTTAAGCCGGTCGGATATCCGAATTGTCCGATCTACGGTGGTACATGAACCCCATCGGTCTCGCATCGAGCGCCAGGTAACGCTGGAGGGGCGCTCTTCAAACTCGGGGAGCAGCTCCGCCAGAAGCTCTTGGGCAATTTGAGCCAGCTTTTCATCCGTGCGCCGGCGCTTGGATTCGCGGGCAAGGACCATGGCGATCATTTCGGGAACGAGTTCAGCCTCTTCCCGTCGGGTCGTTCGAGCCGGAACGTGGATCTCAATCAACCCATTTTTACGAAAGGCGCTGATGCTGCGCTTGCGGCGCGGGCTACGGACGACTCGATATTCAGGGGTGGGGCTGCCCGGCTGGGCTGGGGCTGGGGCCGGGGCCAGCGAAGGGCTGGACAGTAACTCGGTGGGGCGGTTCTGCTTCATTGGTTTCTTTGGTTCCACGGGGCGCAAGATATCGGCGAAGAATTCTTCTTGGAAAAAGTTGTCCACCGACATTTCGAGTTATCCCCCTCTTCTCCACATAGTTATCAACACGTTCTGTGCATAACTCGTAAAAGTTTAGCCACTAGGAGAAAGTGCAGAGCTCAACGCACCGATGGCTGGGATGGAAATTGATCCCTCGCTCACCGTGAACTTCTGTAATCACGTGTGAACCTATGTAAAACATCTTCACCGCAAGTATTGGATGTGTGGTGTTGTCACAATTTGGCAATAAAAAGAAAAAATATTTATCGATAAATGTCAAATAATTTCCATTTCACGCGTGAAATCGTCAGCGTTTATCGCTGTTTTTGTGACATGAAATTAGTTGATAATGATTTGAAGTTGTCGTAAGTTTCACCCACGAAGTCCTCGGATAACCGTTCAGTATCTGCAAGGGGAAGGCAGATAATGAATCGTGCGCCCGGGGGCTTCGCTTTCTTTTGTGAGTCTTAAGGATCTCTTCTGCCGGTTTGAGCGACGGGAAGGTTAGATCAATCCCGAGAGGTCATCTGGGACAGTTGTGCTGGCCAAGAATTTTGAAACGTCATCCAAGTCGGCTTCGGTAGGTAATAAAGCTGGGTCTTCCCAGCGTTGATCTCGGAAATCAAGATCGTGGGTCTCTTGAACTTGAGCCCAAAAAGTTGAACATTCGCGCATGAGTCGTGGCGATACTTCCAGGCCCAGAAGTGAAGCAAAGAGTTGTTGCGTAGGGGAGTTGGAAGCACGGCGGCGGCGCAGCGATTCACTGAGCGCAGGCAATGATGGAAGCCGATCCGTTGCAGCATGTGTAACAACTTGATCAATCCATCCTTCAATCAGCGCCAAGATCATTTCCAATCGAGCCAGTGCCGCATCTTGTTCAGGAGATTGTTCGGGGGTGAAGAGTCCTTGCGTCATGGCTGAAGAAATAGATTCTGGATTATTTATATCCAGCTCACCAGAATTAACAGCGTTTTCCGCTTGTTCTTGAATAGCTGCAATATCAACGCGAATGCCTTTTCCATAAGCTGCAAAGGAATCATTGATGTATTGAGAGAGCCACGGAGTGTGGGAGAAAAGCCGTGCTGCTGCTGCTTCACGAAGCGCTAAGTAGATTCGAACTTCACTTTCGGGAAGATCGAGCCCTTGCCCCCAGGCGGTGACATTTTGCGGAATGAGGTGAGATTCAAACTTAGAAAATAGCGGAATAGCCACATCGTGCGAACCAGTCACGGTCGTAGATAGCAACCCAATGGATTGACCAAGTTGGGTGGCAATCATTGATCCCATAAAGGATCGGAGCAATAAACCAATTCCCTGCAGCATCTCGGCTGTGGGTTGCATTCCGTCTGGAAGTTGGAGTTCACCTCCCATGCCAGAACCTGATTCTTTGATCAAGTTGGTAAGAGCAGTGGCCATACCCTCAGCCAGCGGCTCAACAAGTTGTTGCCAACCTGATAATGACGAGTCGAGCCAATCGCGGCGAGACCACGCAGGTTGAACAGTCTGAACACTTGCAGGGAAAAAAGTCACGTCATCTATCCAGGTATTTGCAATATCGAGCGCCTCGCGCATTTGCGCAGAATCATTAGTGCCGACAAATTCTTCGTTCTGCGTCGCCAAGAATTTTCGCGCTATTTCGCGAATAGTTTCAACCGCGATGAGTGGATTGTTTCCGGTTCCTGAATTAAAAAGCGTCTGGGGAGAAATTCCAAAGTTAGCAAATTGTTGGAAGAGCGCCTCGAAATTAGGTACGTTCTTTCCGGAATCGTCACCGCTGTCATCGGCTGGGCCGAATCCAAAGTTGCCGCTCATGGTTCTCCTCTATTTCCTACTTCACTTGATCTTTCTTCTCCTGTTAGACCATAACCGTGATTAGTGAGAAATGCTTCCCAAATGTGGCGAATATTTCAGTTCTCAGCGTAAACACACCTTCCCACGCATGGCTCGCTCGGCCCGAAATTCCTTCCGTTGCTTTGTTGGTTACTGTTAGCCCATGATCTTCGCTGCAGTCGCCGGCACCGCCTTTTCGGCTTTAATTTGGTGGGCGGTTCCGGTTGTCGCGTTGTTGGGTGCTTTCACCTACGTCATTTGGGTCTCTAAATTTCAGGATAAATTCCAGAACGAGACCAACCGCTCGGTGACAAAATTTCAGAGCTTTCAAGATAGTTTTCGCGAAAGCCAACCCATCATTCTCCTTCCTCAGAACGAAACTGACGCCGATCCAGCAGACCCTCAAGGTGCTGAAGATCTGCAGAAGCGCGGCGAATAGCGGCTCATGATCTTCCGTAGGCGAGTGCCGATTTTTGCCGGTCTGGTGGCAATTATTGGGTTGATTTTGGCGCTCTTTGCACCGCTTCCGTATGTGATCATCAAACCTGGCCCGACTCAGAATGTCTTGGGCAGCACCATCACAATTAAGAACACCCAAGTTTTTCAAAGATCTGGCGAACTCTTTTCCACCACTGTTTTAGTCTCCAACCCCGAAGCAAAGATGTACGGGGTCGAATTATTGGTTAATTGGATCGAGGGTGATTCGGTGGTTTTACCGCGTAGCGCGGTTTACCCGAAGTCAGAGAATAATGCGAAAGCTGTGCAAGTTGGCAAGCAGGAGATGGTCACTTCGGAGTCATCAGCGATTGCCGCAGCGCTGGTGTTGTATAAAGCCCAACATCCAGAACGTCCGATTTCGGTCAAGGCAGCTGACGTCTCTATATCCCTGAAGGACACCGGCGGACCAAGTGCCGGGCTGATATTCGCGTTGGGACTTCTCTCGCGTCTAGATCCTCACGATTTCATCCATGGACGTTCCATTGCGGGAACGGGGACCATTGACAGCGCCGGAAATGTTGGCCCCATTGGTGGAATCGATCAGAAAATGATTGGCGCTGCCAGGGCTGGAGCCAAACTTTTCCTCATGCCGCTGCGAAACTGTGCTGATGTCACGCGTGTGCCGCAGGGATTGCGCGCCGTCCCAGTTCAAACCCTTTTTCAGGCGCTAGAGCTACTCCAAGCAAATACTTCTGAGAAGTACCCGGTCTGCCCAACTAGATAGAGTAGGGACATGAGTTCATTTCAGTTCCCGAATAATCCTTTTTCTCGTCCCGGTGGAAACAACGGTGGAAATGCCGGCGGCGGCCCACGGCGCAAGCGCGGCCCACTCCCATTCACCATTCTCACTCTCGTCGTTATTGGCGTTGTGCTGGTTGCCCTCAGCGGTTTTTACGCTGACTTGCTCTGGTTCCGATCTGTAAATTTCACCAGCGTTTGGCGCACTGTTCTCTTTACCAAAGGCGAGCTCTTCATCGGATTTGGACTCATTACATCGTTAATTATCACGGCCAATATTTACATTGCGTATCGGAAGCGCCCGATTTATGTTCCCATGACTCTCGAAGCGGACAATCTCGAACGCTATCGCGCGCAGATCGAACCAATTCGTCGTTACGCATTAATCGCGGTTGGCGCTCTGCTCTTTTATTTTGCCGGTAGCTCGGGGACCAAGTTGTGGGAATCCTGGTTGCAGTTTAAGAATTCAACTCCGTTTGGGACCAAGGATGCTCAATTCGGTTTAGATATTTCCTTCTTTGCGTTCAAATTGCCATTTTGGCAATCCCTGATTGGTTGGGCGATCTCGACCGTTGTTATTTCGATTTTGGCGGCATCGGTTGTTCATTATCTTTACGGTGGCATTCGTCTTCAGGTTCAAGAGGATCGCACAACTGTTTCCGCGCGTGTTCAACTCTCGGTTCTGCTTGGTGTATTGGTTTTGTTGAAGGCAGTCGCTTATTGGTTCGATCGTTACTCGTTGGCCCTGAAAGAAGGAAAATTAATTACGGGGCTGGCCTACACCGATGTAAATGCTGTTCTTCCTGCAAAGGCGATTCTCGCGGGCATCGCTTTAATTTGCGCCCTACTTTTCTTTGCCAACATCATTCGCCGCTCATGGATATTGCCAACAGCAGGTGTGACTTTGATGGCGGTTTCTTCTTTGATCATCGCCGGTGTTTATCCCGCAGTTATCCAGCAATTCCAAGTCAAGCCCAGCGAATCTTCTAAAGAGGCTCCATTCATTCAGCGCAATATCAATGCGACCAGAGCTGCTTATGACGTGGCGAGTGCCAAAGTAATTGACTACCAAGCCACTAGTTCTGCGACCGCGGGGCAACTTGCCAATGATGCGGCCACCATCTCGAATATTCGTTTGATGGATCCAAGCGTGCTTTCGGCAACCTTCCGTCAGCTGCAGCAGATCAAGCCGTACTACACCTTCCCAGATTCACTCGATATTGACCGCTACACGATCGCAGGTCAGCAACGCGATACCGTCGTTGCGGTTCGTGAGCTCAACATCAACGGCAATCCCAGCCGTAACTGGATCAATGACCACTTGGTTTATACCCATGGTTTCGGTTTTGTATCGGCACTAGGAAATACCGTTGATGCCGATGGTAAGCCAAGTTTTGAGGTCGGAAATATCCCGCCAACAACTGGTTTAGGAAAGTTTGAGCCGCGTGTTTATTTCGGTGAAAATGTTCCGGATTATTCCATTATTGGTGGGGCCAAGAACTCATCTCCCGTCGAACTCGACTATCCAGATGACAACTCTGCCAACGGTCAGAAGAACTACACCTATACGGGTAAGGGTGGCGTGCCCATGGGCAATCTAATGACCCGGTTGCTCTTCGCCATTAAGTATCAAGATCAACGCATTGTCTTATCTAGCTTGATCAACTCTGACTCCAAGATTCTTTTCAATCGTAATCCGCGCGATCGTGTTGCAAAGGTTGCACCTTGGTTGACCCTCGATGGCAATCCTTATCCAGCCATCGTCAATGGTCGCATTCTCTGGATTGTTGATGGATACACGACTTCGGCTGGTTATCCATATTCCAAGAAGACCAATCTCAATGGTGCGACCACTGATGCTCTCACTAACGCATCAACATCGGTGACCGCTTTGGATAACAAAACCGTCAACTACATTCGCAACTCCGTGAAAGCCACGGTTGATGCCTACGATGGAACTGTCTCGTTGTACCAATGGGATGCTAGCGATCCAGTTCTCAAGACCTGGAGCAAAGCATTTCCAAAAACAGTAAAGCCAAAGAGCGCCATGTCGGCCGCACTCTTGGCTCACATTCGCTACCCTGAAGATCTCTTCAGCGTTCAGCGCGATATTTTGGGTACTTACCATGTAGAGACCGCGGGTGCTTATTACGGCGGACAAGATTTCTGGAAGGTGCCAACTGATCCATCAACGTTGGGCGCCAATGCCGGAAACCAGCCTCCGTACTATTTAACTCTGCAAGTTCCGGGTACGAAAGCAGCAGCATTCTCGTTGACCACGCCATTTGTTCCTCGAGGTGGGCGACAAAACTTGACGGCATTTGCGGTGGTTAATTCTGACTTCGGTCCTAACTACGGAAAAATTACCGTTCTGCAATTACCGCGATCGACCAACATTTCTGGTCCTTCGCAAGTTGCCTCTAATTTCGAAGCCAAACCACAAGTAGCCCAGGCGCTCTCGCTTCTGCGCCAAGGTGGATCCGATGTTGTTCTGGGTAACCTGCTGACACTTCCCGTTGGTGGCGGCTTACTTTATGTTCAACCGGTTTATGTTCGTGCTACTTCCAACTCAGCTTCCTTCCCACTGTTGCAAAAAGTCCTGGTTTCCTTCGGAGATCAAATGGGACTTGATGACACATTGAAGGCAGCGTTGGATCAGGTCTTCGGAGGCAACTCCGGAACTACTGGTACGAGCACCGGAACAACTACAGGCGGCACAACCACTGGTACTGCTACTAGTTCTTCATTGAAGGCAGCCCTTGCCAGCGCGCAGAGTGCACTTGCCGATTCGCAAGCCGCACTTAAAGCAGGAGACTTCACCGCCTATGGCAAGGCTCAGGATCGGCTCAAGGCCGCCATCGCTGCCGCAATTACCGCGCAAGCCAAGGGCAAGTAGCCCTCGAGTTTGGGTATTAGTCGTTAATCACCTAGAATTGGGATTTCCGACGCGGGGTGGAGCAGCTCGGTAGCTCGCTGGGCTCATAACCCAGAGGTCATAGGTTCAAATCCTGTCCCCGCTACTAGATATCGCACCGCACTACTGGCCCCGGAAATGGGGCAGGTGGTGCGGTGCTTTTCATTTGCCGCTTCATTTCAGCCTATCCCTGTCTCCTCGCCTAGACTTAGGGTCATGAGTGCAACTGACCACCAGCTGGCCGTGATTACCCCCGCCCGCCACCTCAAGGCTTACATCACCATGCTGCTCTCTTCGATTGCCAGCCTCACCGCCTCACTGGTCCTCTCGGTTGATGCCATCACCCTGGCCAAGAACGCCAACGCCAAGCTCTCCTGTGACGTCAATGCCATCATCTCCTGCGGCAAGGTGGCCCAGTCTTGGCAGTCCAATTTGCTGGGCTTTCCTAACGCCTTTCTCGGGTTGATCTGTGAGCCTGTAGTCATCACCTTGGCAGTGGCCGGGCTGACTCGAGTTCGATTCGGTAAAGGTTTTATGAAAATTGCCTTAACCATCTACGGTATCGGGCTGCTCTTCGCCTTTTGGCTCTTCTCACAATCCTTCTTTGTCATTAAAGCTTTCTGCCCGTGGTGCCTGCTGGTGACGGCTTCAACGATCACTGTTTTCTTCAGCATGCTGCGCGTCAACTTGTTGGATAACACCTTTAATTTTTCACAAGAGCGCTATGACCGAATCGCTGGTTGGCTTCACGTCGGACGAGACAGTGTTGTCGTTGTCGCCATTTATACCGTCTTGGCGACGTTGGTGATTTTTAAATATGGCCAGTATTTCTTGCCATAAATTCTTATGAATCTTTCTCAGCGCTACGACCGATCCGTTGAACATCTCATTGCCCAAACTGCAGAGCGCACGGTCGCAGCGATCTTGCATGCTTGGAGCGAGCAACGTGATGCACATGTTGTTGTTACTGGTGGACGAAATGGCTCTGCCATATGCAAAGCGTTAGATTTCGAACTTTTTCGCGGAACGGCAGAGTTTCGAACTGCTAAGAATGCAAAAACTCCACGGCCGCTTCATATTTGGTTTAGCGATGAAAGATTTGTCGAGTTCGACGATTTAGATCGAACTGATACAACGTTGATTGAGAATTTCAAACTGACTCGAAACTTAATTACCTTTCACAGAGTTTCGCCACCAAGTCGCGAATCGCTCCTTGACGCCGCGGACTCCTATTCAAAGCAATTGAAAGACAATCTAGGTGGGCAACGATTCGAAGTTGTAATCTTGAGTTTGGGCGAGGATGGTCATGTAGCTTCTTGCTTTCCGGCGATACCGGATTCACTGGAATCAGAGTCTCTAGCGATTGCGATATGGGATTCACCAAAACCGCCGAGTGAGCGGGTTTCGCTCTCGCTAAAACAGCTTGCTCAGTCGAATCAGATTTATGTCTTGGCTTTTGGTGAAAGCAAGCGCGAAGCAAAGGATCGCTCTATTGATGAAGGTTCTGCTTTACCTGTGGGCTTATTACGCAGAAGTTCACCTCACGGAAATATTTTCGTTCTGACAGATCTCAACTGAAAAGTAAGATTAATGCTGTGAAGGGAGCCCGAAATGTCCGCTCATAATGAGGTTGCACCACTGCAGTTCACGATGGTTGGCCTGGGTCGCATGGGCGCCAACATCGCCCGCCGCATTCAACGCCATGCATCCTCCCCACAACACGTAGCAATCAATGTCTTTGACGTTAATCCCGAGACCGTGGAGTCGGTAGCGGCAGAAGGATTTAACGGACTTACCTCACTTGCTGATCTGACACAGTTCAATGACGCCGAGAATCCTCAAATCGTTTGGATTATGGTGCCATCGGAAGTAGCGGCGGCAACTATCAAATCTGTAGCAGTCCACTTGGCTCCAGGTTCCACAATTATTGATGGCGGAAATTCTTTTTATCGTGACGATGTTGCAAATGCAGCTTGGCTCCAAGAGTTTGGAATTAATTTTATAGATGTTGGAACCAGCGGTGGTGTCTACGGACTCGAACGCGGTTACAGCTTGATGATTGGTGGCGACAAGCCTGTAGTCGATCGCTTGCGCCCCATCTTTATTGCTTTAGCTCCAGGCGCTGAATCAGCCGAACGTACTCCTGGAAAATCAGGAGTGGTTTCTGATGCCGAACAAGGTTTCTTCCACTGTGGCCCGGTTGGCGCCGGCCACTTCGTCAAGATGGTTCACAACGGAATTGAATACGGCGCCATGGCCGCTTATGCCGAAGGCCTGAACTTGTTGCACACTGCCGCCGAGGGGATTAAACATCCGACTGCGGTCGGCAGCCACACCGAAACACAATACGACCTTGATATGGCCGAAATTTCAGAGGTATGGCGACGAGGTTCTGTTGTTGCATCGTGGCTCTTGGACTTAACCACAGAGGCATATGCGGAAGATCCGCAGCTCGCTGGCTATACGGGGGCTGTCGCAGATTCAGGCGAAGGTCGATGGACGGTTCAGACCGCGATCGATGCTGGCGTTCCTGCCAATGTTTTAAGCGCATCTTTAATGGGACGTTTCTACTCCCGCGGGAATGATTTATATGCGAACAAGGTTCTCTCAGCTATGAGGCGCAAATTCGGAGGTCATTCCGAGGCCACCAAGAAAACCGATTAAGAGGAAGCTTGTTGATGATTAAGAAGAGCCCCGAAGTCTCCGAATCCGATGTACTTGTCCTTTTTGGTGCCACGGGAGATTTAGCAAAAAAGAAACTCTTTCCTGCCTTGTACAACATGGCTCGAAAAGGGGCGCTAGAGGCTGAGGTTGTGGGTGTGGCTTCTACCAAATGGGACCACGAACAATTTATCAATAATGCCTTCACTGCCATTAGGGCCAACGTCGCCAATGTCGATGAAACCATTCTGGCTCAACTCGATTCCAAACTTTCCTTGGTCGTCGGCAATTACGAAGATCCCAAGGTGTATCAAGATCTCGCCGAGAAATTGTCGAACAAGCTCAATCCCGTAATTTACTTGGCGATCCCGCCATCCCTATTTGAAACCGTGACGCAAGGTTTGGCCGCTGTCGGCCTAACGGCGCACGCGCGCTTGGTCGTAGAAAAGCCATTTGGTCGCGATCTGCAATCTGCAGAACTTTTGCAAGAAGCTCTCGAGCGAGTTCTGCCTGAAGAACGTATTTTTCGAATTGATCACTACTTAGGTAAAGAGTCCGTTGAAGATATTTTGATTTTCCGCTTTGCTAACTCCATTTGGGAACCTTTGTGGAACCGCCGTTACATCAACAGTGTCCAGATAACGATGGCCGAAGACTTTGGCATTGAAGGTCGTGGCGCTTTTTACGATGGCGTTGGTGCTATTCGCGATGTACTACAAAATCATTTGCTGCAGGTCTTAACTTTGATAGCCATGGAGCCACCTTCAGACTTAACATCGCAATTCATGGAAGATGAGAAAATCAAAGTCTTGCGTGCTATTGACCCATTGAAAGCCGATGAGATTGTTCGAGGCCAATACGTTGGCTATCTCGACGAAGCAGGCGTAGCCACCGGTTCTCACACCGAAACTTTCGCAGCGGCGGTGCTGCATGTTGACAATTGGCGTTGGGCCGGAGTCCCGTTCTATCTGCGCACTGGCAAATATCTAGCTGAAACCACTTTGGAAGTTATCGTTGAGTTCAAACATCCGCCTCGGTTGCTCTTTGCCGAAGGACAGGAATCATCGCCCAATATCTTGCGCTTTCGCTTGGGCAAGAACGATGGCGTAGACATTGAACTATTGGCAAAGGCTCCAGGGGACAATCTTGCGACCGTTCCGGTTCAACTAAACGTCGAATTTAGTGCTGCACTTGGAGATCGTCAGGAAGCTTACGAACGGTTACTACGGGCAGCGATGTTGGGTGACCACCTGCGATTTACTCGCATTGATTCAGTGCTGGAGAGTTGGCGCATCATTGAAGACGTAATTCACGGCGATCCTCAGGTTTATCCTTATTTCAAAGGCACTTGGGGCCCAGAGAAAGTCGATGACTTGATTCCACAAGGGTGGATCGACCTCTAAATAGCGAAGGTCATTGACCAAAGCGTTTCTAAATGCTGCTTGCTGGCGCTATTTAACTCCGACGAGGAAAACGCCATATACCAAGCCATCAATCGCGAGTAGACGAAAGTCCGCGGAGGCTAGAGTTGCTTGTTCAATTCGGGCAGCAATTTCTGGATGGAATGCAGTGGTGGCCTTGGCGATAGCTTCGACTTCGCCATAGAGAACCGTGCGAATCTTGCCCGCGACCGTGGTCTTTTCGGCAAATCCTGCACGCAGCGCCTGCTCCGAAAGTAGCTCGTTCTGATAACGGTTAATGAGGGCTCGAATTTCAAAATCGGAGATATAGCTAATTTGGCGATTAATTTGGGTCCCCAAATATCCACTGCCATCAAGCGGATCTTCAATAACGAAAAGTTCAATAAATTCTGGTGCAGAAATTTTTGGTAAATCGTTCTGCGAAAAATCCACTAGCTCGGGTATGGGAGCGATCGGCACGTTGGCTATATTGCCTGCGTCAGGTGAACCTTCTTTATCTTCTGCCTTCGTGGGAATTGCAGAAGTTAACGATCTTTGGTTCCGTTTTTTTGATTTTCTTCGCGCTACTACTAATAACAAGATCAAGAGCGCTAGGACTCCCGCCGCTACGGCATATATCAGAGCACGATTTTCAGAAGAGATATTCATCAAAGGTAATTTCTTACTTCAATGCGTTTATGAATTGATGATGGATGTGACCGTTGCTCGAGATCGCGCTGCCTCCGTGGGGGCCATCGACGCCATCAATGTTCGTGAAGGTTCCGCCAGCCTCGCGCACCACAATGTCTAAGGCCGCCATGTCCCAGAGCGCCAATTTGGGTTCTACTGCTAAATCAACTGCGCCTTCGGCTACCAACATGTGTGACCAGAAATCTCCCAGGCCGCGAGTACGCCAGATATTTTGTTGCAGTTCTAGGAATGGGGCCCGGCGCTCGCCCCAACCTTCAAGGTCAGAATATGAAATGGAAGAGTCTGAAATAGATTTTACGGCGGAAACCGATATTCGTTGAGCCGCTGCATGATTTAGTGAGACGAAAGCACCGTCGCCTTTGCTGGCATACCAGCGACGAAAGAGTGCTGGCGAGCTGACGACCCCGACCACAACTTCACCATTGCCTTCTACCAAAGCAATGAGCGTTGCCCACGTGGGGACTCCGCGCAGAAAGTTCTTGGTGCCGTCAATGGGATCGATGACCCAATAACGCTCTTTTCCGGTTAGGTCAGGTGTTCCAAATTCTTCACCGACGATTAAATCGTTTGGTCGCTCCTTGGCCAGCAGGTCACGGATTGCTTGCTCGGTTGCCTTATCAGCATCGGTGACCGGAGTGGCATCAGGCTTGGTTTCGATGACCAAGTCCAGGGCTTGATAGCGAGCCATCGAAATGGAATCAGCCAAATCTGCCAGGCGCAGGCCAAGTTCGAGATCGGACGAGTAGGCAGATGCGGAACTGGTTGGGCTCATGGGGCAAGGCTATCAAGGGGAGCCCGCTTACGATTGAGTGGCCCTTTTCAGTTTTACTGCGCAGCTAGCAACCTCCGCAGGCTGGTTAGACGCGATTTATGGGACTCGTCGAAACCTTCCCAGGTATTGAGTGCACAACCATCTTCGATGTGGGAACAATTCTTAGGGCAACTCTCCATCGCTTCGGCGAATTCGGGGAATGAGGCGATAACACGTTCGATGTTGACATGGGCGACACCAAAAGAGCGCACACCGGGCGTATCAATAATCCAGCCAGTCTCTACATCAGCGCTAACCGGATCGAGACGAAGGGCTAAGGCGCTGGATGAAGTGTGACGCCCGCGACCGGTTACATCGTTAACGATGCCAGTGCTTCGATCTGCACTTTCCACCAGAGCATTCACCAGCGTTGATTTTCCAACACCAGAATGTCCTAACAAAACTGTCATCTTGTTGGCGAGGGCGAAACGTAACGGATCAAGATCAGAACCACGTTGGATTTCAAATAGTTCAATATCTAGCCCGTTATAGACGCTGAGGAATTCTTTACCATCAGCTAGATCTCGTTTGGTCAAAATAATGATCGGTGTAATGCCTTGATCGAAGGCAACCACAAGCGCGCGATCAACAAAACCATGTCTGGGTTCAGGATGTGCCGCGGCGATCACAATCGCCATTTGGTCAACATTGGCAACGATCATGCGCTCTTCACCCGGGTTGTCATCGATGGTTCGAGTTAAGGCGTTCTTGCGTGGAATGACCGTAACAATGCGAGCGAGCGAACCTTCACTGCCCGAGATATCTCCGACCAGACCAACTATGTCGCCTACGACCACTGATTTCTTTCCGAGTTCTCGAGACTTCATCGCCGTCACGATTGTGTGGTCATCTTCTAATACACACGTGGTGCGCCCGCGATCGACGGCTATAACGAGTCCTCGAGTGGCTGCGGTGTAATCAGGGCGATCTTTGGTTCTGGGTCTAGTGCTTCGCGCTGGACGAGAACGTACATCGTCCTCATCGAGATCATGCCTAGAGGCCATTAATTGCCCGCAAGCAGTGCTGCCCAGGCACCAGGAAAGTCGGGCAAGGTTTTATTCGTGGTCGCAATATTTTCAACTTGGATACCTTGAATGGCCAATCCCAGCATTGCACCAGCCGTGGCCAAGCGATGATCTTCATAGGTATGGAAAGTGCCAGAATGCAACGGCATCGGGAATATGTGCAGAGCCGTTTCTTCTTCTTCGACATCGCCGCCAAGTGCATTTATTTCACTGGCTAAGGCGGCTAATCGATCTGTTTCGTGGAGCCGTAAATGGCCGATGCCGCGGAGGGATGAGGGCGAATCGGCAAGGGCACATAACGCTGCGATCGAAGGAGTTAGTTCGCCAACGTCGTGAAGGTCAACATCGATGCCATGAATCAGTCCAGTGCCTTTAATAATGAGTTCCGAAACTTGTGGCCGAGCATCGAAGCTACCTTCATTAAGTAGTGCATCCGGGGCATCAAGATCCACTTCAGGGATTTCTTCAAAATTCTCTGATGCAAACGAAACGTCAGCACCCATACGTGCCAAAATCGATCGCAATTGATCGCCGGGTTGTGTTGTCTTGAGCGGCCAGTCGCTGATGCGTACTTCGCCACCGGAAATCATTGCGGCCGCCATAAATGGAGCGGCATTGGACAGATCTGGTTCGATGATGAGATCGAGTCCGTGAAGTTGGCCAGGTTCAATGCGCCATTCATGCTTACGTGTCGATGCGTGATCGACAACTGTGACCGTTGCACCAAACTCACGCAACATCTGAATAGTCATTTCGATGTGAGGCATCGACGGCAGGCTTTGACCCACATGAGTGATGGTGATTCCTTGTTGAGTCGCAGGAGCAATCATCATGAGGGCGGAGATAAATTGACTTGATGATGTGGCATCGATTTCCAATGCGCCGCCTTTGAGCGATCCCGACCCGTTTATGGTAAGCGGCAGTGAATAACGTCCACCATGTTCGATGGTTACGCCCAGATCTTCAAGGGCGGTAATGACTGGTCCGAGTGGACGCTCGTGCGAACGCGGATCTCCGTCAAAATGCACTAAGCCGCTGGTCAACGCGGCCACAGGTGGAAGGAAGCGCATCACTGTTCCGGCGTTCCCGACGTCGACTGAGGCTGGTCCAAAAAACGGTGCGGGGGTAATTATGAGATCGCCATTTTCGAGCTCTTCGATGCCAGTTCCTAGCGCCTTCAAGCCGGCGATCATCAACGCGGAGTCGCGAGAATGCAGTGGTCGGCGCAAGGTCGAAGGTGTAATTGCCAGAGCCGCCAAGATCAGCGCTCGATTTGTTGCGGACTTGGACCCTGGAATACGAATGGTGGCAGCAATCGGCTCGGAGCCACGAAATGGCGCTGGCCAGAGTGCTGTCATAACCGAAGCGTACAGGGGGTGGTGCCAAGTACGATTTCGTTTTATGTGCGGCCGATATGCGCTTTCCAAGTTACCCGATGAGATCATCGAAGAATTTGAAATTACCGCTGGCTTAACAGGGGCCATCCTCCCCGCAGATTGGAATATTGCGCCGACGAAAGATATTTACATTATTCGGGATCAGCCTTTTTCTATTGGCGGAGCTGGGAACAAATCTGAAGTCAGCGCACGGGAACTAGCCGTCGTGTCTTGGGGGTTAATTGCTCCGTGGAGTAAGAATTCCGTTGACGCCATAAAGTCTCAATCTCAAGCAATAAATGCGCGTACTGAAACGGTGCAGGAGAAACCCACATTTCGAAATGCATTTAGGTCTCGCCGTTGTTTGATTCCTGCCAGTGGATATTTCGAATGGGCGACAGCACTAGGTAAGTACGCAACAAAACAACCTTTTTATATATCTTCTAGCGATGAGCGCCATCCGTCTCTGGCATTTGCCGGAATTTGGGATCAGTGGATTGATGCCAACGGTCAGATTCACGAAAGTGCATCTTTGATCACCAGGCCAGCCGTGGGATTTCTGGAAGAGATCCACCATCGCATGCCCACCTTTTTGCCGAGGGCTCGATGGAACGATTGGTTGGAGCCGACCACCAAGAGCGAGGCGCATCTCAAGGAACTCCTCGATATTCCCGATCCTGCATACGGTTTGCAGGCATACCCGGTCTCCTCACGTGTGAATTCAGCGCGCAATAGCGGAGTTGATTTGATTGCCCCGATTGAACTAGGAGAACCCGAAACCCTTTTTTAGGCCGAGGGGGCTGAATGGGAATAAACCGAGCAGCTCCAGGGTTTTTGCAAGTGTCATATCTGTAATTTGTCGGGTTTAGACACCTTTCAATCTTGAGAATGACCGGCGCAGATTCACAGCGGATTTGCGGATTAATTCCAGAGAGCGGTGAGGGTAAATGGCAGTAACCTTATTGCTGATGCCAACTGACACCACTTCTGATCTCTCTGCCGAGATGCCTCATGAACTCGAATTAGCAAGTTCTAGCAATCTTGGACTCTCGCTGCGTGATACCGAATCCATCTCCGAGCGCAAAGTTCGCTTTGAGCGCGATGCTTTAGTTTTCACCGACCAGCTCTATTCTGCTGCGCTTCGCTACACCAAGAATGCGCATGATGCTCAAGATCTCGTTCAAGACACTTACGCCAAAGCATTTACCTCATTCCATCAATTTGAACCTGGCACTAATCTCAAAGCCTGGCTTTATCGCATCTTGACCACGACTTTCATCAACAGTTATCGCAAAGCCCAACGTCAGCCCAAGATTGCCAGCGGCGAACTTGAGGATTGGCAGATCGCTAGCGCCTCCAGCCACACTAGCGATCAAGGTAAATCTGCCGAAGATGAAGTTCTGGAAAATCTTGCCGATGGCGATATCAAAGATGCCTTAGCTGCCATTCCCGAAGAATTTCGTATGGCGGTTTATCTCGCAGATGTCGAAGGATTTTCCTATAAAGAGATTGCCGAAATTGTCGGCGTTCCCACCGGAACCGTTATGTCACGTCTGCATCGTGGGCGAAAGTTATTGCGTGAATCTCTAGCTGAATATGCCAAGAACCGCGGATTCGGAAAGGAGGCTGCATTATGAGTTGCGGCCATCCTCATCAGACCCCGTGTGATGAAGTATTGGGCGCTTTGATGCTCTTTATCGACCACGAGATCAATAACCCCCAGCAAGCCCAGGCTTACGAGATCCACTTCCAGGAATGCTCGCCGTGCCAGGGCACAATGGAGCAAGAGCGTCAGGCCATTGCCATGATTCAGGCGCTGCTCGGCAGATCGTGTGCAGATATTGCCCCGGACGATCTCAAGGCTCGCATTGTCGAACAGACCGAAGACCTTGCCAATCAAATGAACGCTCTTTATCAATCTCAATTTATTGGACAGTCTCAGGTTTACTCCGAATACACCCGCACTGAAATAACGGTCGACGGTGTAACCCAAATCATCGAAACATCCCATGAAATTCGCCGCGATTTCCCTCTGGAATAACGTTCGATAGCCCGCTAAAGGGTTAAGTTAAGTGAAGGAAATTCACTGAGCTTCGTTCGCAGGACAGGTGGGCATAATGAATAACGACCTCCTCTTAGGAGCCGTTGGTATGTCTTCACTCTCCATACGCCCCGGAGATACCGCAGTTGCTTCCAACATCAGTGATCTGCCAGTAATTTCCACCAGCGTTTTAATCGGTTTAGTCGAGAGCGCATGCAGCGCGGCGCTTGCCGAATACTTCGAACCGGGGGAGACCTCCAACACCGTTGATATTCAACTCTCGTTACTTTCGGGAGTCGGCGTTGGTAATGAGATTCGGGCGTACGTCACTTGTGTCGATGTGCAAGGTGCGCATCTGGAATTTAGCGCCGAGATAAATCATGAAGCGCGGTTGATTGCTACCGCCACCGTTCACCGCAAAGTAGTTGATCGTGTCAGTTTCATGGCGCGTACCGCAGCCGAAGGAATGTTGGCGGAAAAGAAAACGACCTAACAGTTTCCCGTTAGGTCGTTAAAAACTTCTCTATGTATGAAATTCCCTAGAGCAGAGAATTAAGCCTTCTTTGTCTCCCAGAAGATTTCTGCGATCTCATCGATCTTGGTCAAGAGCTTTTCGGCGACAGCAACATCGTTAGTGCCCTTAGTTCCGCCAGCACCAGCCAACTTGGTGGCTTCATTGAAGAGGCCATTGAGTTGTGGGTACTTCTCGAAGTGAGGAGCCTTGAAGTAGTCGGTCCAGAGAACCCAGAGATGGTGCTTTACTAATTCAGATCGCTCTTCTTTGATCGCGACAGCGCGAGACTTGAAATCTGGATCGCTGCTGGCTGCGTACTTCTCCATGGTGGCCTTAACGGACAAGGCCTCAATCTTTGCTTGTGCTGGATCGTAGATGCCGCATGGCAGATCGCAATGCGCAAAGGCAATGGTCTTTGGGGCTACGAGGCCGCGGAGCGTTGCAGTTAGGGTGTTCTTCATCTTCTACCTCCGTGATGGGACTAAATAAATCTACTGTGTGAGACTACTACTCCTATGAGCGCTGTGAGACTTGGAAATTTCCCCTTGCAACGTATTGGCGTACGGGGCGATTCCATGCGCACCAGCCAGCCCCCCGCATCCGCTGACGCAGCTGCACTAGGGACGGATCCCACCGACGCCGATCTTGCCGCTCGGGTTAAGGATGCCAGTTGGCTCTTGGCACGAATATGGAAATTTGGTGAATTTTCAGGGTTGGATGCTGGAACACCAGCCGATCAAGGTTTAGAAAAACGAGCGCGCAAATTGGTTGGCAAGGTGGTTGTGATTCAGCGCTTAGGTGGCGCTAGCGGCAGCGAGCCGGACATCGTTCAAATTAAGCGACTGACGAAGGTTGATCGTTTGGAGAATGGCGCGCTGGGTTTTTGGGTAGAGGGCGATAACACATCCGCCAGCACCGATTCGCGGCATTGGGGTTATTTAAAGGGTTCAGAAATCAGGGGACGGGTTCTCATCTCTTCAGGAGTTAAGAAATAACGAAGTAATCAAGTTATTAATTGATCAAGTTGTGAAGCAATCCAGCAAGAATTCAAAATCACCACGTAAAACGCGAACCCCTTGGTAGCGTTTTTACCAAGGGGTTCTTAGATTTATTATTTGTTAGAACTTCTAGCGCGAGAACGCTTCCATCAGCAGCGCCTTCTGCTCCTCTTCGTGCACGTAGTGATTACCAGTAGCAGGGCTAGCGGTTGCACGACGTGTAACACCACGAATGGTGCGACCTTCAAGTGCTTCCAAAGTATGGGTGGCAATGAATGGCCATGGGCCCTGGTTACCAGGCTCGTCTTGCACCCAGAGGATGTTGGCATGAGGATGCTTGGCGGCTTCAAGAGCCATTGCCTCTGTTGGCAGCGGATACAACTGTTCGACACGAACAATGGCGGTGGTGTCTTCGCCCAGTTTGGCGCGCTCGGCGATGAGGTCGTAGTAAATCTTGCCGGAGCAGAAGATCAAGCGAGTTGCGTGCGAAACTGTGTCATCGCTGATTAAGGGCTTGAAGGTTCCAGTAGTGAAATCAGCTAACGCAGAGCCGGCAGCTTTCAAACGCAACATTGATTTTGGTTCGAAAACAATCAGCGGACGTCGGGCGGGGTTCTTTATGTGCCAGCGAAGCAAATGGAAGTAAGAAGCCGCAGATGATGGCTGAGCGACGGTCATATTTCCCTCGGCGCACAACGCTAGGTACCGCTCGATGCGAGCAGAGGAGTGGTCCGGTCCTTGGCCCTCATAGCCGTGAGGCAACAAGAGCACAACCGAAGAACGTTCGCCCCACTTTTGAAGTGCGGAGGAGATGAACTCGTCGATAATGGTCTGGGCGCCATTGGCGAAGTCTCCGAATTGAGCTTCCCAGAGAACTAGAGCGTTTTCGCGCTCGTTGGAATACCCGTATTCAAAGCCCAGGGCTGCATATTCAGAGAGCAAAGAATCAAAGACGAAGAATTGATTTTCATCGGAAATCAAGCCGCGCAGTGGAGTCCAGGTATCGCCGCTGTTTTGATCGATGATCACAGCGTGGCGGTTGGAGAAGGTGCCACGACGAACATCTTGGCCGGCCAATCGAATGGGGTGACCTTCCAAAAGAATGGAACCAAAGGCAAGAAGTTCACCGGTGGACCAGTCGACCGAACCATCGTTGAGCATCTCGGTGCGCTTTTGAAGTTGTGGCAACAACTTGTGGTGAACAGTGAAACCTTCAGGAGTTTGGGTCTGAGTAGCTACGATGCGGCGCAAAGTCGCTTCATCGAGTGCGGTGTTAACTGTGGTTGGGTCTGGAACTACAGGAACCTGGAAGTTAGGTTGATCTGGAAGTTGGTTGTGAACCGATGCGAAGACGGTATCTAGTTGGTTCTGGTAATCGCGCAGAACTTCTTCGGCTTCTTCAACGGTTATGTCGCCGCGACCGATAAGTGCCTCGGTATATAACTTACGGGTCGAGCGCTTGGCATCAATCAGCTTGTACATAAGTGGCTGGGTGAAACTTGGCTCGTCACCTTCGTTGTGACCACGGCGGCGATAGCAAACCATGTCGATAACAACATCTTTGTTAAATTCTTGGCGATATAAGAACGCAAGCTTGGCAACGCGGACGACGCTTTCAGGATCATCGCCGTTGACGTGGAACACCGGTGCCTGGATCATCTTGGCGACATCGGTGGAGTAGGTAGATGAACGCGCAGCAGATGGTGACGTGGTGAAGCCAACCTGGTTGTTGACCACAATATGAATGGTGCCACCGGTGCGGTAACCACGGAGTTGGGACAAGTTAAGGGTTTCAGCAACGAGACCTTGACCTGCGAAAGCGGCATCGCCATGAACCAAAATTGGCAGAACAGAGAACGCGCTCTTCACATTCAAAATATCTTGCTTGGCACGAACAATGCCTTCGAGTACTGGATTAACTGCTTCCAAGTGCGATGGGTTGGCAGCTAAGTAAATCTGGGTTGTTGCACCGGAATGCGAAGTGAAAGTGCCTTCGGTGCCCAAGTGGTACTTCACATCGCCTGAACCTTGAACCTGGTTCTCGGCGTAATGGCCTTCAAACTCTTGGAAGATCTGGCCCGCAGATTTGCCCGCGATGTTAGCTAAGACGTTAAGGCGACCGCGGTGTGGCATACCGATACAGACTTCATCCAAACCGATTTCCGCAGCATCAGAAATAATTGCATCCAACAGTGGGATAACCGATTCGCCGCCTTCAAGGGAGAAGCGCTTCTGACCGACGTACTTGGTCTGCAAGAAAGTTTCGAATGCTTCGGCGCTATTGAGTTTGCGCAAGATACGAAGTTGTTCTTCGCGAGGTGTGCGAGGCGTGCCAACTTCGATGTGTTCTTGGATCCAACGACGTTCGGCTGGATCTTGGATATACATATATTCAACGCCGACGGTGCGGCAATAGGAGGCGCGCAGAATTCCCAAAATGTTGCGCAGTTTCATGACCGGCTTGCCACCGAAACCACCGGTAGCAAATTCGCGATCGAGATCCCACAAAGTTAATCCGTGAGTCACAACGTCGAGATCTGGGTGCGAGCGCTGCTGGTATTCCAATGGATCGATATCGGCCATTAAGTGGCCAGTGGTGCGATACGCATCGATCAAATGTTGGATGCGAGATTCTTTGCCTAGTTCGTGCTCTTTAGCGAATTGCATATCGTTGAACCAACGAATTGGCACGTAAGGAATCCGTAGGGCTGCGAAAATCTCATCGTAGAAACCATCGCCACCAAGAAGAATGTCGTGGATGCGTCGCAGGAAGTCGCCCGATTGTGCGCCTTGAATAATGCGGTGGTCATAAGTGCTGGTGAGAGTCACGACTTTGCTGATGGCCAATTGGGTCAGTGTTTCTTCACTGGCACCTTGGAATTCAGCCGGGTAATCCATGGAACCCACGCCAAGAATCAAGCCTTGGCCTTGGACTAAACGTGGAACGGAGTGAACTGTTCCGATGGTGCCGGGGTTAGTAAGCGAGACCGTAGTTCCAGAGAAATCTTCAACGGTGAGTGCGCCATTGCGTGCTTTGCGCACCGTGTCTTCATAGGCCGACCAGAACTGGCCGAAATCAAGATCTTCACAACCCTTAATGGAGGGAACGAGTAATTGGCGGGTTCCATCAGGCTTGGTGAAGTCAATCGCAATGCCGAGGTTGATATGTTCGGGATGACCTAGCGCGGGCTTGCCATCGAGGTTGGTGAAGAACGAGTTCATCTCCGGCATCTGACGAATCGCCTTGATCATCGCGTAACCGATGATGTGGGTGAAAGAAACTTTGCCGCCACGGGCGCGCTTTAGATGGTTGTTAATAACGATGCGATTGTCGATCAAAAGTTTTACGGGAATGGCACGAACGCTCGTTGCAGTTGGAACGGTCAGTGAAGCTTCCATGCTCTGGACAACGCGGCCGGCAACACCACGGATCGGTTCAACAGATGAGGCACCAGGGGATACCAAAGTGGGGAGAGGCTTTACGACAGGATCGGCGGGAGTTGGATTTGAATTTGTCATCGCGGTAATTACCGTCTCCTGTGGTTTGAAGGCTGGTGGGGCAACATGAGGTGGAACTTGTGGTGGAACAGGTGCGGTTGGCGCTGGCATTGAAATTGTTGGCGTGGCTGGTGCCGATGTTGAAACTTCTGCTGCAACGGGAACGGCCGGGCTCGAATTCGGTACTGAGGTTGCAGAAACATTGGTAGCTGCCGCAGAAGAAGCGCCTACTGGAGTCGCAGGAGTCGGAATTCCTTGTGCAGCTTCTGGTGCTTTAGGAAGTGGCGGAGTTCCGCCTTTTGGCGCATCGCCCAAAGTAGGAAGAACTGGGCGGGCAGCGCTGGCCAAAGTTGAGGCAACAGGGGTGTAGTCCGAGAAGAAATCCCACCACGCTTTGTCAACGGAGGTTGGGTCCGCGAGAAAGCGCTCATACATCTCGTCAACGAGCCATTCGTTAGCCCCAAAGGATTCGCCAAAGCGCTTGGCTGGTCCGTTACTGGCAGGCGTCTTCGATCCCGATGCCGACACTGGCGATGCTCCCCATCCGTTAAGTGGCAAGAATTTCGTGCGAGGGCGTCAGTCTAATAGTCCCGAAAGTGTGCGACTTCACGAAAATGTGCCTGCCGCCTGTGAGAAGGGGCGCAATCTGGGCTGGCCCCTCAGGCAGCCCAAGACCCGCTTGTAACCCAAGCCCCTCACTGCAAGAGCTCGACGGCGCTGTGGAACAACTCGATGAGCGGAATGTCCATTTTCAGGGCAAAGTTCGGCGGGTGAATTCCTTGCCAGCTTCCTCAGATTCGAGTTCGACTCCCGCTCACGTTGGCGCGGCAAAGAACGCAACCGACTCACCTGAAGCGAATGCGCTGCCTCTTGCCTTCGTCACCGGAGGCTCGCGGGGCCTGGGATATGAAGTTGCCAAATCGTTGCGTCAAAATGGGCACCGAGTTGTCATCATTTCGAAAGATCCAGAACGCGCCGCCTCCGCTGCCCAAACTTTAGATTGCGATTTCCGAGCGGTCGACGTTGCAGAGATAGAAACTTTCCGCGCGAGTCTTTCCGAAGCAGTTGCCACTTTCGGGGTTCCACAAGTTTTGGTTTTAGCTCATGGAGTTATGAGCGAAAAAATGTCTAAGACGCTTCGAACAACCGACGCAGAGTGGCGCCGGGTTATGGCTACCAATTTGGATTCCGTCTTCACGGCCGTCAGTGAAGTCGGATCCAAAATGGCCGAAGCGCGTAATGGTCGCATCGTTATCTTCTCTGCATGCCTGGGTCGAATGTCAGGTCCAGGAAATGCTGGCGGTCTTGCGCCTTATCGAATTAGCAAGGCGGGTGTAAATGCGCTGGTTCGAAATTTGGCACACGAAACGGCTCGCGGTTCACGCGGGCTTTTAGTCGATGCCATTTGCCCGAACCATTCGCGCACTGACATGGGCGGACCCGATGCGCCGCGCTCTGCTGAAGAAGGCGCCGAGACTGCAATCTGGTTAGCGCTGCGGGAATTTACGCCCGGCGTTGATCAGACCGGTTTGT
>JBAXAO010000017.1:0-25217 GCA_037142435.1 Actinomycetes bacterium
CAATCGTGCCGTCTCGGCTTCGGTCAATTTAAAGACCGGAATTCCGGTAGCGGTCGAGAGGACTTCGGCAATGAGTTCTTCATCAACCTCGGCCACGACATCGAGGTCGCCTGCCTTCCAGCTCTTTTCACGCTCAGCTTTTTCAGTAATGAGATTCTTTTCGTTATCGCGAAGGGAGGCGGCGCGTTCAAAGTCTTGAGAATCAATGGCTGATTCCTTTTCCTTGCGAGCCTTGGCAATGCGGTCATCGAATTCACGAAGCTCGGGTGGAGCGGTCATTCGACGAATCCGCAAACGAGATCCGGCCTCATCGATCAAGTCGATTGCCTTGTCCGGCAAGAAGCGATCTGAGACGTAGCGATCAGCCAGCGTTGCGGCAGAAACTAATGCGGAATCGGAAATCGAAACCTTGTGATGAGATTCGTAGCGGTCGCGCAAGCCTTTAAGAATTTCGATGGTATGCGCAACAGTTGGCTCAGCAACTTGAATTGGTTGGAAACGACGCTCTAGGGCTGCATCCTTTTCTAGGTGCTTGCGATATTCATCAAGTGTTGTGGCACCGATGGTCTGGAGTTCGCCACGAGCGAGCATTGGCTTCAAAATGCTGGCAGCATCGATTGCGCCTTCAGCTGCGCCAGCTCCGACAAGAGTATGAATCTCGTCGATGAAGAGAATGATGTCGCCGCGAGTGCGGATTTCTTTCAAAACTTTCTTGAGTCTTTCTTCGAAATCTCCACGGTAACGAGAACCAGCAACGAGCGCGCCGAGATCGAGCGAATAAAGCTGCTTGTCCTTGAGAGTCTCTGGAACATCGCCCTTAACAATTGCTTGAGCTAACCCTTCAACGATTGCCGTCTTACCAACGCCAGGTTCACCAATGAGAACTGGATTGTTCTTGGTACGGCGAGAGAGAACTTGCATAACGCGTTCGATCTCTTTTTCGCGACCAATAACTGGATCAAGTTTTCCTTCGCGAGCGGCTTGAGTCAGGTTGCGACCGAATTGATCCAGAACCAAAGATGTCGAGGCGGTTCCTTCGGCGGGACCGTTTGCTGCGACTGCTTCCTTGCCCTGGTAGCCCGAAAGCAATTGAATAACTTGTTGGCGTACGCGATTGAGATCGGCGCCTAACTTCACGAGTACTTGGGCGGCAACACCTTCACCCTCTCGGATGAGACCTAAAAGAATGTGCTCGGTACCGATGTAGTTGTGGCCGAGTTGTAGCGCCTCACGAAGCGAAAGCTCGAGAACTTTCTTAGCCCGTGGCGTAAATGGGATATGGCCGGATGGGGCTTGCTGTCCCTGTCCGATGATTTCTTCGACCTGCGAGCGCACGGCTTCTAGTGAGATGCCAAGAGCTTCTAGCCCTTTGGCGGCGACGCCTTCACCTTCATGGATAAGTCCCAGAAGGATGTGCTCGGTGCCGATGTAGTTGTGGTTGAGCATGCGAGCTTCCTCTTGGGCCAAAACAACAACCCGGCGAGCTCGATCGGTAAAGCGCTCGAACATTGGTGAGCCTCCTTCTTCTTTCCTTGGGTTAAGCCTAATGCGAGCAGGGTTATGGCTGTAGCCTGAAAAACCCCCGCCCAATACTTCACTTAACCCCACAAATGAGTTAGTTATGCCCGAAATAGGCGAGATTTTGCTGTGAGCAGAAAAAGCTAGAGAACGAGCAACATTCGGGTATTGCCCAAGGTGTTGGGCTTAACCGATTCCAGATCCAAGAATTCGGCCATACCTTGGTCGTAGGAGCGGAGCAACTGGGCATAAACCTCTGGCTCGACCGGGGCGCCTTCAATCTCGGTGAAACCATGGCGGCCAAAGAATTCGGTCTCAAAGGTCAGACAGAAGATGCGCTCGACACCAATTTCCCGAGCCCTGGAGATGACGCGTTGGACGATGGCATGGCCAATCCCCTGCCCGCGATAATCAGTTTCGACAGCAACTGTGCGAACCTCGGCTAGGTCCTCCCACAAAACGTGGAGAGCACCGCAACCGACAACTTTGTCGCCATCTACTGCAACGGTAAATTCTTGGACATCTTCATACAGTGTCACTGTTTCTTTCGAGAGCAACCGACCTTGACCTGAGTACGCATCGATCAAATGACGAATCTGTTTAATGTCAGCTGTTGTGGCTGGACGAACTTCTACAGCCATTTATTCGTCAGCCTCGGGTTTAACCAGAGGGAACAGGATAGTTTCGCGAATTCCCAACCCGGTGAGCGCCATCAGCAAGCGGTCCACGCCCATACCCATCCCACCCATTGGTGGCATGCCGTATTCCATGGCGCGCAGGAAATCTTCATCTAGTTGCATCGCTTCAACATCGCCCTTGGCGCCAAGTGAGGCTTGTTCGATGAGGCGCTCGCGCTGGATAACGGGATCGATGAGTTCGGAATATCCAGTGGCAAGTTCGAATCCCTCGACATAGAGATCCCATTTTTCTACCAGACCAGGAATATCGCGATGTGCACGAACCAAAGGTGAGGTATCAACTGGATAACCTTTAACAAAAATCGGCGCGTTTAACTTGCCCTCGGTTACATGTTCAAAGATCTCTTCAGCAAGCTTGCCAGTGATCCATTTTGGATCAATCTTCATACCCAACTTGGTAGCTATTAATTTCAACTCTTCATAACTGGTTTGCGGAGTGACTTCTTCGCCCACACCTTCTGAAATTAATTCAAAAAGTGAAGCCTCGCGCCATTTTCCGCCCAAATCTAAAATGCGGCCATCAAGGTGAGTTACTTCGTGTGATCCACATACTGCCATGGCGGCATCTTGAACCAACGATTGAGTAAGCGCAGCGATGGAATTCCAATCGCCGTAAGCCTGGTAACTCTCAATCATTGCAAATTCGGGAGAGTGTGATGAATCAGCACCTTCATTGCGGAAGTTGCGATTAATTTCGAATACTCGCTCGAGACCACCAACTACACAGCGCTTGAGGAAGAGTTCGGGTGCAATACGCAGAAAAAGATCCATCTGGTAGGCATTGCTTTCGGTTTTGAACGGACGAGCAGTAGCGCCACCGTGCATAACCTGCAACATCGGAGTTTCAACTTCAATAAAGTCGCGCTTGGCAAACGAGTCTCGTAAGGACTTCATAACCGCAGGTCGCAGGCGCGCCATGGTGCGAGCTTCTGGTCGGACGATCAAGTCCACATAACGCATGCGAACGCGGGTTTCTTCAGAGAGAGGTTTGTGGTCTACGGGCAATGGGCGCAATGACTTGGAAGCCAGCTTCCATTCATTTGCCAAAATCGAAAGTTCGCCACGCTTTGAAGTGATGACTTCACCGCTCACGCTGACAAGGTCGCCAAGATCGATCTCGGATTTCCAGAGCTCCAAAGCTTCTTGCCCGACTTTATCTAAAGAGAGCATGGCCTGAAGTTCGGTGCCGTCGCCTTCGCGCAAGGTCGCAAAGCAAAGCTTGCCAGTATCACGCTTGAAAATAACGCGACCGGTAACACTTTCAATTTGGCCAGTAGCGACATCGATGGCTAAATCTTTGTGCTCTGCGCGAATCTCTTTTAACGACTTGGTGCGAGCAACGGCGACTGGGTAGGGCTCTGCGCCGCGCTCCAATATGGCAGCGCGCTTTTCACGTCGAATGCGAAGCTGCTCGGGCAGATCGTCGGCCGGGTTCGTTACTGATTCGCTCATAAGGGGTGCAAGCCTACCGTTTAGGAATTACGCTCATGAACTAATCGCAGTCCAATTAGTGTCAGATCGGGTTCGTGATAGTCAATAGTCTCGCTGATGCCGAGGACCAAAGTTGCCAGTCCACCCGTTGCAATAACTGTGGTTGATTCGGTGTCTGGGTAAAGAGTCTCAAGTTCGTCGATAATCCGGTTTACTAAACCATCTACCTGGCCGGCGAAGCCAAAGATGGTTCCAGATTGCAAGGCCTCCACGGTATTTTTCCCAATGACCGACTTGGGCCGCACCAGCTCCACTTTTCGCAATTGAGCCGCGCGCGCCGCCAAAGCGTCAACAGAGATTTCGATTCCCGGAGCGAGAGCACCACCTAAGAATTCACCTTTGGGCGAGACAACATCCAAGTTTGTTGAAGTTCCAAAATCAACGACAATACTTGGACCGGCCGATCCATAGAGAGTGTGAGCAGCCAAAGTATTTACAATGCGATCAGCGCCGATTTCCTTTGGGTTATCCACTAATAATGGCACCCCGGTTTTAACCCCTGGTTCGACGATCGTTGTGGGGATATGTGCAAAATAGTTTTTGATCATTCCCCGAATTTCACGCAGAGAAGCCGGGACGGTAGAACAAACAGCTAATCCCGTCAGGTCATAGCCTTCGATAAGCGATCGGTATTGCAACCAGAGTTCATCGGATGTATCTCGTGGATCGGTCTTTACGCGCCACGAATGCACCATCTTTTCACCTTCAAACACACCTAACACTGTGTTTGTGTTTCCTACGTCAACAGTCAGCAACATTGTTACACCGCCTTAAAATCTAGACCGATATCCAGCACTGGGGCTGAATGAGTAAGAGCACCGACGGCTAAATAGTCGACACCAGTTGATGCGTAAGCGTGGGCATTTTCTAGGGTAAGACCACCCGATGCTTCTAGTTTGGTCTTACCTTTCACCATTTCGACAGCTGCTCGACATTGCTCGAGCGACATATTGTCCAAAAGAACCAGATCAGCACCTGCGGCGACGACATCACGAAGTTGTTCTAGTCGATCTACTTCGACTTCAACCTCAATGTTGGGATATTTCGAACGGACTGCGGCAAATGCTTGAGTGACCCCGCCTGCAGCCACGATGTGATTATCTTTAATCAAAGCGGCATCCGAAAGCGACATTCGATGATTGGTACCTCCACCCATGCGCACTGCAAACTTCTCGAGTTCGCGATGCAGTGGGGTTGTCTTGCGCGTATCCCGAATCTCGACGGGTAGCCCTTTAACATCATTAACCCAACGTCTCGTCAAGGTGGCAATTCCACTGAGGCGGCCAATGAAGTTAAGAGCGGTCCGTTCAGCCAAAAGCAATTGCCGAGTGTTTCCTTTTGCCCAGATTAAAACTTCTCCAGGTTCTATGTGATCGCCTTCTGAGATTTGAATCTTGTAATCAGTAATACCGCGTACTTCCAAGACAGCAGCTGCAACGCAAAGTCCGGCAACCGTGCCGGTTTTACGAGCACGAAATTCAGCAACCGAAACTTGATCGGCAGGGATTGTGGCGATCGAAGTAACATCTTCACCGCCTGCAAGATCTTCATCGATGGTGCGTTCGACGATATCGGCCACGTAAATTGGATCTAACTGGAGATCAGAGAGCCGATCTGCCAGTTGCGCTGAAAGTTTCATCACTTAACCTCTTCTGTATATGAGTGCCAATTCCCGGCTTTATCCAAAGTCTGAATTATTCGTTTATGCCATTGATCTGAAGTGTCCGGAAAATCAGTGCGCCAATGAGAACCACGTGATTCGGTACGAGCCAATGCCGCCTTTACTATCGCAGTGGCTAGAAGATAAAGATTCGATGCTTCCCATGCCTCTAACGTGGGCTCTGCCGTGGTGTATTCGGAAAGTTGCTGAAGCACCGAAAGTGTCTCCTTGAGCGAATTCTCTGAGCGCATGACTCCTGCGCCTTGGCTCATCGCAAGCTGTAATGGAAGTTCAATCGTGGGGCTTAATAGAAAATCAATTCCTTGATCTGCACTTGGTTGAGACTGTGCTGGGATGTGCGCCACGATGTGAGCCGAAATTCGAGCGCCGAAAACCAAACCTTCGAGCAATGAATTTGAAGCCAGCCGGTTTGCTCCGTGGGCACCAGTGCACGCTGTTTCACCGCAGGCATAGAGCCCCGGCACGGAAGTTTGACCATTGAGATCGACAAGAACGCCACCAGATGCATAGTGCGATGCTGGAGAGACTGGTATTAACTGAGAAGTTGGATCAATTCCATTTGCTTTACACGATGTGTAAATTGTAGGAAATCGTTCGCGGAAATCTTTAATAGCAGTTGCATCTAGCCATACGTGTTGCGAACCTGACTCTTTGATTTGAGTGAAAATCTCCTTGGCAACAATGTCACGCGGCGCAAGTTCGGCAAGCGGATGCTTATCCACCATGAATCGTTCGCCCCGATGATTCAACAGCAGCGCACCTTCGCCGCGAACGGCTTCACTGATCAGCGGCTGTTGTCCACCAGTACTGGAATCGCGCCACAAAACCGTGGGATGAAATTGGATAAATTCGACATCGGCAACCGCTGCGCCCGCACGGAGCGACAAGGCAACACCATCTCCAGTCGATACGGATGGATTAGTAGTTTGCGAATACACCTGTCCAAGTCCGCCAGTTGCAATGACTACCGCACGTGCAAGGGCTCTGCCAACGCCATCTCGGGTTCCGGCTCCGATGACATGAAGAGTCACACCACATACCGATCCAGTTTCACTCAAGAGTGCATCAATTGCCAAAGCATGCTCAATAACTTCAATTCCGGAATCGTTCTGAACTGCGGCCAGTAGCGCACGCGATACTTCAGCACCGGTTGCATCTCCACCAGCGTGGAGAATTCGGTTGCGCAAATGCCCGCCTTCGCGAGTGAGTGCGATTTCGCCGGTTTCAGATTTATCAAATACAGCGCCGCGAGCAATCAGTTTGCGCACCGCTTCGGGGCCTTCGCTCACTAGAACATCAACCGCATCGGTGTCGCACAAACCTGCACCAGCGATGAGAGTGTCTTTTTTATGCTGACCCGGAGTATCACCAGGGCCAAGTGCGGCGGCGATCCCACCTTGCGCCCACTTAGTTGATCCTTCATCGATATGCGATTTGGTGACAAGGAGAACTGAAAGACCGCCAGCGCGGAGATTAAGTGCTGTGGTTAAACCAGCCACTCCTGAACCAATGACGATGGCATCTGCCTGAACTGTCCACCCAGGAGCACCAGCTCGAAGTTTCATAAAGTGGCCTGACTCATCGCCATATTGTCGAGCAAACGGACGCCATTTATCCAACCGGCGACGATCGCTCGGTTAATGGTCTGTGTCGAATCCGCCGGTAGGAAAGTTGCCTCATCGATAATCTCTGCGTAGTCAACTGTAAAAAGAGGTTCATTCGACAATGCGTCAGTAAGTGTCGCTCGAGCCAAGGCTAAATCTTGAAGTGAAGTAGCTTCTCTCAACCCTTGGGAGATAGCAGTTGCTGCCTGGCGACCCTCGAGACTTAATCGAATATTGCGGGAGGACATAGCCAACCCGTCAGGTTCGCGAACGATCGGCGCACTCACGATCTCGATCGGAAGATTGAATCTTGCGACCATGGATTTCACCAAAAAGAGTTGTTGAAAATCTTTCTCGCCAAAGATGGCCCAGCGAGGGGAGGTTAATTCAAAGAGTCGCTTCACCACCGTCAACATGCCATCGAAATGGCCCGATCGAGCGGCGCCTTCAAACAATTTTCCAATTTCACCCGAGTCAACCAGATCGACCTTCTCTGGATAAATCTCATCCACCGTCGGCAACCAAACCTGAGTCGCACCCGCAGCCAGGGCAATAGCCTTATCGCTCTCTGGGGTTCGCGGATACTTTGCTAAATCATCAGCACTTTCAAATTGAAGCGGATTCACGAAAATGCTCACGAGAACTTCATCGGTAAGGGTTCGCGCCAATTTAATAAGAGATTCGTGACCAGCGTGAAGGGCGCCCATGGTTGGAACAAAGGCGGTGGTGGGTTGCTTCAACACAGTCATGCTCCAGTCCTTCTTGAGGGGGTACCGGGCTCTTCGTGCTCTTATATTAGTCGCTGTTCAACCCAGCTAATAAGTCGGCAATCCTGCCTTTGCCTGGGATGTAACCATCCGGATCGATCTCTAGCCAGGGAGCCAATACAAATGCTCGCTCGTGAGCCCTCGGATGTGGGATTTGGAGCTCTTCGCTATCGATAAATAAGTCTCCGGCAACGATGAGATCGAGGTCCAATGTCCGTGGCCCCCATTTCACATCGCGGACTCGGCCCAACCTAGATTCGATCTGCAATAGAAGTTGGAGCAACTCTTCGGGTTGGCGATTGCAATCGCCAATAAGTACGGCATTTAAGTAGTCGGGTTGCTCTGGGCCGCCTACTGGATCGGTCTCAATAAAAGTGGAGATGGCATCAATTCGAATGACTTCGCTGAGTTCGGCTTCGGCCCGATTGAGATTTTCTTCTCGATCGCCCAAGTTTGATCCCAGAGCAATTATAACTTTCATTGGTGCCTTGTTAACTGAACTGAAATATCTGAAATGGAGATTCCAACGGGCGCATCGGGCTTATGAACTGTGACTTCGATGCTGTGAACCAATGAATAGGTACGCAGTACTCGATTGGCAATCTCGTCAGCCAATCGTTCGATAAGTTGGAAAGGATCTCCCACGATTATCTCGTGGATCAACTCGGCAACTTTGGAATAATCCACGGTGTTAATGAGATGATCGTTTGTACCTGGTACCGAAAGGTCCAGAGACAGGGTTGCATCGACAACGAATCTTTGACCTTGAATTCTCTCTTCAGGGTAAACGCCATGAAATCCAATTGCGGAGATCCCAGTAATGATGATGCGATCGCTCACTTCATTAGCTCCAATGCAACTGAGATGGCTTCCTTGTGGGGCCTAACACTATGAGTTCTTATCCCCCAGATGCCAGATTTGGTGAGTAGCGCTGTTAAAGCAACAGAGACATTTTCGCGCTCGTCCGGAGCGGCGCCTCCGAGAAGCTCCCCCAAGAATCGTTTGCGCGAGGCGCCTACTAATAACGGAAATCCCAAGAGCGCCAGCCGGTCAAGGTTGCGAAGTAGCTGCCAGTTATGTTCGGGTAATTTTGCGAAGCCGATCCCTGGATCCAAAATAATTTGTTCTTCCCGAACTCCAAGTTTGGTTAAGGCCAAAACCCGATTATCTAGTTCGTCTTTTACATCAATAACAACATCATCATAAACAGCAAGATCATTCATATTTGCAGAATGCCCACGCCAGTGCATAACTATGTACTGCACATCTGGGTGGCGAGAAATAACTTTGGCCATATCAGGATCGGCCAATCCACCACTGACGTCATTTACATATGTTGCACCAGCGGCTATTGCTGATTGAGCGATGCTCGATCGCATCGTGTCGATACTTATCGTGGCGCCGCGTTCGGAAAGTGCTTTAATAACGGGGATTACGCGCTCTTCTTCCTGAGCAGCAGATACACGTCCGGCGCCCGGGCGGGTGGACTCCCCACCAACATCAATGATGTCAACGCCTTCAAGCATCATCTCTTCAGCTCGATGGACGGCGCTTTCCAAGGAAAAATGGCGCCCGCCATCGGCAAAAGAATCGGGAGTTACATTGAGTATTCCCATGACGAGTGGGGCAATTAATTGATTCACTTTAGTGAGAAGCTGCAGTTATCAAACTCATAGCTTCTGCTCGAGTTGCGGGATTACGCAATTGCCCACGAACAGCGCTGGTGATAGTTCGGGCCTGAGATTTTCTGACCCCACGCATTGACATGCAGAGGTGCTCGCAATCGATCACAACAATTACGCCACCTGGATCAAGGACTTCGACCATGGCATCAGCAATTTGAGTGGTGAGCCGCTCTTGTACTTGTGGCCTTCTGGAATAGAGGTCGACCAACCTTGCTAATTTTGAAAGTCCCGTGATGCGGCCGCTGTTGCCAGGGATATATCCGATGTGTGCGACGCCATGAAAGGGAGTTAGGTGATGTTCACAGTGAGAGAAAACTTCGATATCGCGAACAATGACGAGTTCGCTATGTCCAATGTCGAATGTTGTGGTTAGTACTTCCTCGGGGCTCTGCCACAACCCGGCGTAGTTTTCTTTGAGCGCTCTAGCCACGCGGCCAGGGGTATCAATCAGACCGTCACGGGTTGGATCTTCTCCAATTGCTAAAAGGAGTTCGGTGATGGCACGCTCGGCGCGCTCTTGATCAAAGGGCGCCTTCGCACCCCCATCATGAGGTCCCATCGATACCGGGGTAATTTCACTCACTAGGTGGAGCCACCTTTTTGGCACGAGGTTTGCGTACTGGCTTGGTAACTTCGACAACTTCGACTGGTTGCAACGAGTTTGCCGGAGACATAGCTACCGGTGGTAAGTCCGAGGGTTGGCGATTGGGAGATCCGGTCCAAGCTGGACGTGGCGCAATCATGGTTACTCCTTGGAAGATGCGATCGATATCTTCCTTCAAGAGCGTTTCCTTCTCCAACAATTCGACAACTAAAGCGTCGAGAATTCCGCGATTGGCTACCAAAACATCAAAAGCTTCTTGGTGAGCATTTTTAATTAAGTCGTGGATTTCTTCATCCACGATGCCCGCAACTTCTTCTGAGTAATCGCGTTGGTGGCCATAGTTCTTACCGAGGAATGGCTCACCTTCACTGATGCCCAATTTGATAGCGCCAATTCGTTCGGTCATTCCGTATTGAGTAACCATGGCGCGTGCCAAGTTGGTGGCCTTCTCAATATCGTTAGAGGCACCGGTAGTTGGATCGTGGAAAATGAGTTCTTCTGCGGCACGTCCGCCAAGCGAATACGCCAATTGATCCAACATCTGATTGCGAGTGGTCGCGTAGCGATCCTCGTCAGGCAAGACCATTGTGTATCCCAACGCGCGACCGCGCGGCATAATCGTAATTTTATGAACCGGATCAGAATGTGGCAGCGCGTGCGCAACGAGCGCATGTCCACCCTCGTGATACGCCGTAATGCGACGCTCTTCCTCGGTCATCAATCGGGTCTTGCGCTGCGGCCCTGCCATAACACGATCGATCGCTTCATCCAACGCACCCGCTGTAATGATCTTCGCATTCTCGCGTGCTGTGAGGAGTGCGGCTTCATTAAGTACGTTGGCAAGATCTGCACCGGTAAATCCAGGAGTTCGTTTTGCGAATCCATTGAGATCAATATTTTTAGCAAGTGGCTTGCCCTTAGCGTGAACTTCAAGAATTGCAGTTCTACCTTTGAGATCTGGTCGATCTACTGGAATCTGGCGATCAAAGCGGCCAGGACGAAGTAGAGCTGGGTCCAGAACATCCGGACGGTTAGTGGCCGCGATCAGAATGACTTGGCCATTGGCTTCAAAGCCATCCATTTCTACCAAAAGTTGGTTAAGTGTTTGTTCACGTTCATCGTGCCCGCCACCAAGTCCGGCGCCGCGTTGGCGACCGACCGCATCAATTTCATCGACAAATATGATGGCTGGGGCATTCTCTTTAGCCTGGGCGAAGAGATCACGAACTCGAGCTGCGCCAACACCAACAAACATCTCGACGAATTCTGAGCCCGAGATCGAATAAAACGGCACATTTGCCTCGCCTGCTACAGCACGAGCCAGCAACGTCTTTCCAGTTCCTGGAGGGCCGTAAAGCAAAACCCCTTTGGGGATTTTTGCTCCTATGTCCTGATACTTCTTTGGTTCTGCTAAAAAGTCTTTAATCTCCCGAAGTTCATCGACGGCTTCATCGGCACCTGCAACATCGGCAAAGGTGTTCTTCGGTGTCTCTTTCGTCTGTAATTTCGCTTTAGATCTACCAAAACTAAAGACCTTGTTTCCGCCGCCTTGAGCGTTGCTCATAAAGAATAAAAGCAAGAAACCAATCAAAAGAAGAGGCGCAAAAGTAAAGAAAATCGAAACCAAAATAGATTGCGTCGGAACTTTTACATTCCACGCTTTGGGAGGTGGATTGCTAGTAAGCAATTCAACGATCTGTGGCTCTTGACCGGCGACATACGAGGATTCCAACCGTGATGAGCCTTTTACAAATTCACCTGATTTGAGAATGACCCGAATCTTTTGGTCTTTATCGATGAGTAAGACTGAATCAACTTTATTATTTGAAATTTCAGCAAGAACTGTCGAGGTGTCGACTTTGATGAACTGAGCGCCGCTGCCAGAGATTCTGCCAAAAACGCTCACGGCGACAAGTGCTGCAACGATCCAAAAGAGTGGACCGCGAAGCATCTTACGCATCTTGGGTTTTTGAACTTTAATCTTTTTCTTTTCAGCCACGCGTTATCTCATTTCTTGCAGGTGAGGGGAAATGGTTAGGAATAAATGTGCTTTGCTAGAACGCCAATGAAATCCAGATTTCGATATTTTTCGTTGTAGTCCAGGCCGTACCCCACGACGAATTCAGAGGGAATATCAAAGCCGACATATTTAACGGCTACATCAACTTTGGCGGCATCAGGTTTGCGGAGCATCGTCAAAATCTCAACGCTTTTGGTGCCGCGTGATTCGAGATTGGATTTCAGCCAAGCAAGTGTTAGTCCACTATCCACGATGTCTTCCACGATGAGAACTTCTTTTCCAAGAATGTCTCGATCGAGATCCTTCAAAATGCGAACTACGCCTGAGGATTTGGTACCTGACCCGTAGGAGGAGACCGCCATCCAATCCGTTTCGATGTGGCGTTGCAAAGATCGGGCGAAATCGGCCATGGTCATAACTGCGCCTTTGAGAACGCCAATGACCAGAAGTTCACGTCCTTCGTAATCAGCCTCTACTTGCGCAGCGAGTTCTTTTAACCGAGTTCGAATCTGCTCTTCGGTGACAATGACTCTTTCAATATCGTTGCCAGTTGCTGCTAAGTCCACTTTGCTCCTTCAGGATTCATTTCCGTGGTTAGTCTCCACGTGAGAGCGAAAGTCTGCCCGATAAACGCTCTACCTTCACACCGCCTGGAAGTGAGGAAGGGCCCTGACCCTTCCAGCCTGTGATTAACGCCTCGATTGGAGCCAAATGGTCGGCTGAGAGCGATCCAGCTGGAGCGCCTACTTGGTAGATAGCCATGCGGAGCACTCGAGCTCGAATTGCCTTGGGGAGCGCCATTAATTGAGCAACATCGAGATCACTAGCGATATTCCGCTCCAAGAATTCGTTGGCCAAGAGATCCAGGGCATCGGCATCTTCACGCAAGATTTTGGCAGTTCGGGCCAGGGCGGGAGCAATTCCAGGTCCTAATTCAGCCTCCAGCAGCGGCAAGACTTGGTGGCGAACTCGAGATCTAGTGAATTTCTGATTGGAATTATGGGGGTCTTCCCAAACGACCAACCCGGCCTCAGTGACCGCCGAGGCTGTGATCACTCGGGGTAGGTCCAACATGGGACGGATAAAGGGGCCAATCTCCTTGGCCATACCTGAAAGCGAGCGCGTGCCCGATCCTCGGGCCAGCCCGAGTAGCACCGTCTCAGCCTGATCATCTTCAGTATGTCCCAGAAAGAGGTAGCGAGCGCCATGGTGGTCAATGAGAGCATGGAAACTCTCGTATCTAGCGCGACGAGCCGAACCTTCCAACCCATCTGCCATCTCTACCTGAACCCTGCGGATCTCGACTTTGGGATAGCCCACGCTGGCCAACCGCGAGCCAACAGCATGGGCAATCTCCGCCGAGCCCTCTTGGAGACCGTGATCGATGACGACTGGAATAGCCACAATGGCTCGGGGACCACATTCCTGAAAGAGCGCGTAGGCCAAAGCCATCGAATCGATGCCTCCAGAGACACCGACCAAGACTTTTTCACCAGCCGAAACCTGATCTAGCCAAGGGCGTAGCGATCGTCTGATCTCCATCATCGCCTTCATGGAGTTAAGCCTAGTTAATTCTTAGACACGTCCACCAGATGGCATCAAACCTTTGATGCTGTACATGTTGGAATAGAGCAACCCAGTGCGCTTTGAATTCGCCTCCCACATCATGCCGTTGCCAGCATAAATTGTGATGTGGTGGATATTTTGCACGGTGCCGTCGTAGGAATAGAAAAGTAGATCGCCAGGGATTAAATCAGCAAACGCGATGCGCTTGGAGTCTACGAAATACAACGCGGCATTGAGTCTGGACCAATTGGGATATCCCAAACCTGCTGCGCGATACGCGGCATAAACCAAACCAGAGCAGTCATACGAATTCGGACCTTGCGCACCCCAAACATATGGCAGGCGAGCAAGCACTTGTGTTTTGGCAAAGGCAACGGCTTTTGCGCGAATTGCATCGGTTGACCGAATTGAGGTCCGGCCTTTAAAGCCGCGGTCCGGCCACACGCTCTTCTGTCCGGAAGTGTTGGCTGCGGTATTGGCCTTTTGCTCTTCAAGAATTGCAAGTTGGCGCTGTTGTTCTAACGTGATGCGAACTCGTTTAGCGCTGGCTAGTTCTTTTGCCAATGCATCTTGAATTCCACTGAGACGAGAAACTTCTTTTGCTTGGGCAGCCTTGGCGTCATCAGCAACTTGTTTTGCAGCCGCCACTTTATTTGTAGCAACTACTTGTGCCGCTTTGGTGCGATCGGCTTCAGCTTTCGCCGCTTTCGCTGCTGTCGAGGCGGCTTGATAGCGCTCTAGCGCCGTTGAGTTATTGGCACCTAGAGAATTAAGTGTAGAAAGACGATCCATCAAGTCCTGCGGGCCGTTGGCATGAAGAACGGAATCAAGATCGGTAAAGCCGCCGCCCATCATGTAAGCGTTCGTGGCAAGCTTTCCAATCGTACGAGTTGCATCATTGACTGCTGCCTGCGTTAACGCCGCATGTGCTGCGGCCGCTTTAGCGACCGCCGTTGCTTGTGCTAACTCATTTTGAGCTTGGCGATATTGAGCTGTTGCTTGATTGGCTAAGTAGGTCAGTTGATTCAAAGTCTTTGTTGCTGAATTTAAACGGGCGGCTGCCGCCGCGGCTGCTTGTTGTTTCGCAACTTCGATCTGTTTTGCAGCTGCAATTTCGGCGAGAGTTGGTTTGCGCGTCTTGGCTTCGGCCATTTGTGGCGTTGAAGCGAGAGCAAATAGGGCCACTGTGACTGCAGCGAGAAGCGGCAGCCTGCGGGAACGAGCATGCATAAATAGACCCCCTGGGGAAGAAGATGTCCCAAGGGTAAAGGGTTAAGGTGAGTATCGGCTGTAAAAACTGCTGAGTGTCGCTAGTTTGATACGTCTCGCTTCTTAAAGAGATAACTCACGATGGCGCCACCCACCAACAGATATGCGCCACCTAAAAGCAGCCCTCTTTGGTAGCTAATGTCCACACTGCCACCTTCGGCGACGGTGGAGATGAGGTATCCCGGAAGCCATGGCCCGCTCTTCTTGACTGCAAGTGCCAGTAAATTTTCAACGATTAAAACCCAGATAACCCCAATAGCAATCGAACTAATAGGTGAGCGTAGAGCCAATCCCAAAATCATTCCTAGCGTGCCAAAACCCAATGTTGTTATGAGCACATTAAGGAAGGCATGACCGATTTCGCGGTACCCAGCACCAGAACTCCAGAGCACCGTGGTGACGTGAGCATGACCGGCGAGTGCATACGATGCAATAACGCTGATAATGAGTGAAAGCACATCCATAACCACTGCAAAAATGATCATGGAAATGTATTTGCCACCAAGAATCTTCATTCGAGATGGTTGGCGAACTAATAGATTGCGCAACGTGCCGAAGGTGTACTCCTGCGCCGTCTGTGCAGCAAAGATGCAAAGCGCCACAATTCCAAGCAGTGTGGCTGTGCTGGTGAATCCAGTGACAACGCCAGTTGGCAACGAGAGAGTCGCTGGTGAGATCAATTCTCCGCGTTTGCCATTGCCATCTTTGGAGTTAATGAGCAGGAAGAGCAATGATGTAAATAGGCCGGAGAGCACAACGGTGATTGCCATCGTTGAAAAGAGCAAGGTGGGGCGGCGAAGTTTTCTGGATTCGGCGATGATGACGTGGATCATGCTTCTTCTCCTGTCATTTCGAAGAAGGTTTCTTCCAAAGTTGGAAATACCGGTGTTAGCGAAGCCAATGTGACTCCGGCTTCAAAGGCCAACCTGTTGAGCGCTGGCGCCCATTCGGGGTCACTGACAATGTGCAACTGGCCATCGACCAACGTAACGGCATGGCCACTGGACTTAGCGATTTCGAATAACTTGCCAAGATCGACTTCGTACTCGGGTTTAGCAACGAGAATAGGTTGTTGAGCGGCCAATAAATCTTGGGTGCGACCAGAAAAAATAACTTTTCCTAATCGCAGCATCACTAAGTACTCGCTGATCATTTCAAGTTCGCTAAGAAGATGAGATGAGACAAAGACAGTGGTGCCATCTGATGCTAAATCTTTGATGAGATTACGAACCTCTTGAATTCCAGAAGGATCCAATCCGTTGGTCGGCTCATCTAAAACTAAAAGTTTTGGCTGAGGCAAAAGTGCGGCGGCTATCCCTAGACGTTGTTTCATTCCTAAGGAATAAGTCTTGAACTTTCCGCTACCGCGATCACCGAGTCCAACTTGATCCAATAAACCTTGAACTCGACTGGTAGGAAAACCGCCCAGCGAGGCCAAGACATTGAGATTTTCTCGGCCGGAGAGCGCGGGGTAGAAAGCCGGCCCCTCGATCATGGCACCGACCTGTGGTAAATATTTTTCGGGATGACTGATGTTGTGACCCAGCACCGAACCAGTTCCGCCAGTTGGCGCAATCAGACCTAAGAGCATTCGGATAGTGGTGGTCTTGCCCGAACCATTTGGACCTACGAAACCACACACGGTTCCCATGGGAACTTCGAAGTTGGCATGCGAAAGCGCCGGGCGATCGCCATATACCTTCGTTAGATCCGAGACCGATATTGCTGCTGAATTCATACTCCGACAGTAGCAAGTACCCTTGCCTCATGACGCATCGCCATCGACCTTGGGGATATCAGAGCTCACCCGATGGGGTTGCCCCCGATTGGGAACTGCATCCCGATACCCAAGCCATTCGTGCCGGCCTTGCCCGCTCTGGATTTGGTGAGACCGGTGAAGCGCTTTATCTCAGTAGCGGATACACCTACGAGTCTGCCGAACAGGCTGTTCATTCCTTTACTGATGAAATCGACCATTTTGTTTACAGTCGTTTTGCAAATCCAACAGTTGCGATGTTTGAACAACGTCTGGCAGCAATCGAAGGCGCAGAACTTTGTGTCGGCACCGGATCGGGAATGTCGGCGATGTTTGCAGCGGTGGCTTGTCTTGTTGAAGCTGGCGATCACATTGTTGCTTCGGCTGCGATGTTTAGTTCCTGTTATGTCGTGTTGGCAGAAATCCTTCCTAAATGGGGTATCACCGTCGAATTCATCCGCGGCAATGATCCAGATAATTGGGCGAAGGCTCTCAGTAAAAAAACAAAAGTTGTATTTCTTGAAACTCCGAGCAACCCTATGCTGGAGGTTGTCGACATTGCCATGGTGAGCGAACTTGCTCACGCAGCTGGCGCCACAGTTGTGGTCGATAACGTCATGGCATCACCAATTTTGCAAAAGCCACTTCAACTTGGTGCTGATGTTGTGATGTATTCCGCGACGAAACATATTGATGGTCAAGGTCGAGTATTGGGCGGGGCAATTCTCGGAAGCTTCGACTACATCCATGGATACCTCAATCCATTCGTTCGCCATACCGGGCCAACCCTGAGCGCATTCAACGCATGGGTTCTGGTTAAGTCGCTCGAAACTCTTTCTATGCGTGTCAATCGTATGAATGACAATGCGCAACTCGTTGCCGAATTTCTTACTTCGCAGAGCAAAATTAAATCGGTTAATTACCCTGGTCTACCAACGCATCCAGATTACGAAATTACCAAGCGCCAAATGATCGGTGGTGGCACAACCATCAGCTTCGAATTTAATGGCGACATGGATGGCCTTTTCACCGTTATGGACAAGTTAAAGGTCATTGATATTTCTAACAACTTGGGTGATAGCAAATCTCTTATTACTCATCCCGCATCAACGACGCACCGGCGTCTAGACCCAGATGTCCGCGCTGAGCTCGGAATTAATGATTCGGTGGTGCGACTATCGGTCGGGCTCGAGCATTCCACCGATTTAATCAAGGATTTGGAACAAGCTTTAGCTAATTAGAACTCCAACAACCAACAGCAATGAATATGTGCTGAGGTAAGTAATGGACCATTGAAATAACTTTGCGGCTGATTTGTCTGAATCTGGGCCGTCGATCTTCATCAGTTGGACGCCAAAGCCAAGTGCCAGTGCCACTGAAATAACCCAAGTCCAGGCGGGCAAATGCGCGCTCCATAAAACCGCGAGCGAGGAAATCACCATTCCGGTGGTGTGGAACCACATCTGCTTCTGTACCGATTTCATCGACGCAACAACGGGCAACATGGGAATTCCGGCGGCGGCATAATCGTCTCGATACTTGATAGCGAGCGCCCAAAAGTGAGGCGGGGTCCAGAAGAAAATAAGGAAGAAAAAGAGCCACGCGGTGAGTGATAGCGAATTCGTAATTGCCGACCAACCAATGAGCACTGGTAAACAGCCCGCGATGCCGCCCCAGACAATATTCTGAGAGGTTCGGCGTTTGAGCCCCATCGTGTATCCAAATACGTAAAATGCGATGGCGATTGCCGTGCAAATCGTGGCTAATGTCGTGGTCCAGATCAAAAATATTGCCAACGAAAGCACCGTGATTATTGCTGCGAAAATGTGAGCGGCCCGGATAGAAACTTCGTCTTTAACCAGGGGTCGCTTGTTGGTCCGTCCCATAAGCCGATCTGATTCAACTTCAATAATCATGTTGTAGGCATTGGCCGCACCTGCAGCGAGCGTTCCGCCAACGAGAGTCGCAATCGTGACCCCTATTGGAGGTACACCCTTTGCCGCCAAAAAGAGTGCGGGAAGAGTCGTAACCAGAAGGAGTTCAACAACTCGCAACTTCATTAACGCCAAATATGGCGCCATAACCCGCTTCATCACCGCGACAGCGTACTCGTCAATAGGTAGGCAGGGCTAAGCGGCAGTTTTAGGCTTGGCAATGGTGGCGAGCATCTTGTCGATAGTCTCCCGAGCCAATTGCCTGGAGTATTCGGTCTGCTTCACATGGTCAGCGATAACCGTGAAAACATATTGATTGTCGCCGACGGTGACGTAGCCAGCCAAGCTGACTGTGCCATTGATCCAGCCGGTCTTTGCTTTAACCAGGCCAACCGCGCTGGGGGCATCGGTGACGAATCGGGTCTTCAAGGTGCCGGTCTTGCCTGCAAGTGGCAAACCATCGTAAATAACCTGGTATTCGGGGTTCTTCTCTATTGCAATAAGTAGCTGAGCCACGGTTCGGGCAGAAATCCTGGTCTCTTTTGATAAACCGTTTCCGTCTTTAATTACTAGACCTTTAGTTTCCACGCCCAGCGTTCCAAGAGTTTCTTCGAATGCGAGTTGTACGCCTTGGACGTCTGGCACATAACCCAACTTGCGAGCCGCCAGATGGGCCAGACGATCAGCCAGAACGTTGTCGCTCCAGAGCAAAGTAAATTTAACGATGTCGCTCAACGGTGGTGAGGCAATTTCAGCAATCTTCTCGGCCATCAATGTGTTGGCGACATTATTAGAAGGAAGTGGCACGAAGTCTAATTTTAATTTTGGGAAATACTTTTTAAGGATCAAGAGATCTTTTCCGTAGACGCCTGAATATTCAATGGTGAAGTTACGGGTTCCAGGATGGGCTGTGCTGAGAGCATTTATGAGAGCAGGAGAGAATGCTCGGTGGTATTTCGTCGCCTCGAACGGACTGGCCGTTAGCCAAGGATCGCTCTCGCCCAGTAATAAATAAGTATCAGGTTTTGTGGATTGATAAAGGGAGGTGTGAAAAACTTTATCGATGCCAAGGTTATGAATCGCTGTTGCCATCGAAACTAATTTGAGCACAGAAGCTGGAGCGCGAAGTGCATCCGGTTTATAAGAAAAAAGCGTTTGATCTGTAGCGGGATCGATCACAATGATCCCGGGATGAGCAAGCAAAGGTGAATCAGCAAACTTAATAAAAGATGTGGGTAACGAGGAAGAGTTAGCAGGCAGAATAGACAAGACACTCAACGCAATCGCTGTTGCCGTAATCAAAGATCTGCGCACTATTGCAATTTCTCTTTCTTTAGTCGAAGCCTGCCTTGCGAAGTTGCTGCACCAAGTATGACCAAGGCTCCACCTACTGGTTGGTTCCAGGATATGGACTCGCCCAGGAATATCCAACCAACAAAGACAGCGACGACTGGTGTCAGGTAGGTGACAGTACTGGCAACCGAACTTCCCGCCGACGCGATAATTGAAAAGTTCCAGATGTAGGCAAAACCCGTTCCAAAAATTCCAAGCGCCAACATGGCCAAAATGGGTCCAGGACGATAACTGTCTTGGGCAATGCCATCGTATAAATAGAGCGGAAGAAGTGTTACCGCGGCACACGTAATTTGCGCAGCCGCCAAACTTTCTGGGCGCATCCCCAGCGGAATCACATACTTGCGCGTGAAGGGAAAAGAGATTCCGTAGCAACTCACCGCAATCAGTAAGGCAATAATTCCAATTCCGGAGTTGTGGCCGATCCCCCGCCAAATCCCGAGAACTGTGACGACCCCCAAGGCGCCCAAAGCCAGGCCCAGCAATTGCTCGACTTTCGGCTTCTCTTCACGGAAGGCAATAAGAATGACAATTAGAGTCGCCAGCGGTGTTGCTGCGTTAATAATTCCAGCCAAAACTGTGGTCACCCGAACTTCCGCGTAAGCAAAAAGAATTCCAGGAAAGACGTTGAGAAGCAACGAAACGATCCAGAGCTTGAACCACGTGCTCTGCCCTCGAGGAAGTTTGATTCCGCGCGACTTCGCAACAATAAGAAGTGTCAGCGCCCCCAGTGCGCTTCGACCAAACGCGACTCCAAAAGGGGTTAAGAATTCCAATCCCAATTTGATGAAGATAAAGGAACAACCCCACACAAAGCCAAGTGCAAGATAAGAAGGAAGCCAAGATTTTCGCATCTACTTCTCTCCCTCTACAGTGGCGCCTATGTCCGAGCAATCTAGCCAACAACCGGTCGGGAAAGTCGAAATCGGACCTGGCGAATTCTATCCTGTGGTCGGAGTCGGCCCGATGCCGCTTCCCTGGCCCACCGAAGATCACTTTGATCCAGAATTACTAGAGCAAGGTGACCGTCGAAATGTTCTCGACCATTACCGTTATTGGAAAGTCGAAGCGATAGTTGCCGACCTCGATACCAAGCGACATCCACTGCAGATCGCGATCGAAAATTGGCAGCACGATTTAAATATTGGATCCATTGTTCGCACTGCAAACGCTTTTAATGTCAGTGCTGTTCATATTGTCGGCAAGCGCGACTGGAACCGCCGAGGCGCAATGGTCACCGATAAATATCTTCGAGTGATTCACCATCCAACGATTTCTGACTTTAAAAATTGGTGTGAAGAAAATCAGTTGCCGATTATTGGAATTGATAATCTGCCAATATCTACTCAACTGGAATCAGCAGCCCTCCCCGAACGCTGTGTTCTCTTCTTTGGCCAAGAAGGCGCTGGCATGTCGGATGAAGCGGTATCTATTTGCGCACAAGTACTAGCAATTCAACAGTATGGGTCAACCAGATCTATGAACGCATCTGCTGCCGGCGCCATAGCTATGTACGCCTGGGCAATGCAACACCTCAACGTTCGTCGAACAAACTAGGTTCAACCCACTGATCTTCGATAATTTCGGAGATTGCAAGTAAACGTCGTTCTATCTCAAGCGCATCATCTTCGCGATCCAAGGCACGTAGAGCAGAAGCCATGCGGCGTTCGACCTCGAGAATGAATTCGAAATCACGAGGATCTGAGTCTGTAGCATCTTCGAGTACTCGCTCCAGGGTGAGCAAACCCAAGTCCGCTTGGCCTATCAATATTTGAGCTTTGCCTAGCTCGAGAAGGGAATACGTTTCGCGACGATGATCGTGAGCGGTTACGAAAACATCCAGTGACTTTTGCGCGGCAGCCAAAGCGGCATCACCATCGCCAATTTCCACCAGGCAATGTGCAATCTTCTGATCGCACCTGGCCACGTTGATAACTTCCTTGAGATTCTTAAAGAGCGTACGAGCCTCACGGAATGCGGCGAGCGCTTCTTCGAACTGGCCTAATTCGCGGCGAGCGCAGCCAATCAGGTGTAGATCGTTCGCAGCGCCACTGTCATTTCCATCTACCAGGTGTTCTTGTACGCAATCTGTCATGCAATCGACGGTCTTTTGAAACTCTTTAGAGCCGAACCACCATTCGCCTAATGTGCAGGCCAAATCGATCGCCAAAGGAGATTTTGATTCGCGCAAGAGTTCGACGGCTTTGCTCATGGCTGTGGCAGCCTCGGGCATACGCTTCAATTGATTGAGGTTGTACCCGATTGCCGAATACGCCTGGGCTAAGCCATCTGCGGGCACTACTGGACCAAGTTCGGAGTAAATATCACGGGCAGTTTCGGCGAGCGCTAGAGCTTCGTCATACTGGCCACGTGCATAGATGCGGGCGCTCAGTTCGTAATATGTATTCGCGCGTTCTAGACCTTCGACTTCAGGAATTCGTTCCCACAGCATTTCCTCAGTAACGATTTCGTCTTGGTTTTCGTCATCTTCGCTCAAGGTAACTCCTTAAGTGCTAGCACTGCGCGTACTGAGAACACTAGCAAGAAGGGCGCGATTGGGGCGGCGCCACCCAGCGGAAGTATTCTTACCCAGTGAGCCTGAGCCGTAGACAATTCATTCAAGCGGGGGCAATCGCCGCAACTGCAACTTTTTTAGATCCAGCAACGGCGGCAACTCCCAAACCGGACATTACTCATGGCACACGCACTAAAGCGCAGGTTGCCTTAACTTTTCATGGAGCCGGAGCAAGCGCCATTGCAGATTCGCTTTTGCAGATTCTTCGGACTGCCAAAACCCCAGTTTCGATTTTTGCGGTCGGAACTTGGTTGATCTCAAATCCAAATTACGCAAAAACGATTTTGGCGGATGGCCACGATCTAGGCAATCACACCCTGCATCACTATCCAATGAAAACACTGACAGCCAAACAAGTCGATTCTGAAATCGCTGGTGGTGCCGCCGAATTAAAAAAACTCATCGGCAACCACGGATCTTGGTTTCGTCCATCTGGAACTCAACACACCACGGCTCTCATCCGCAAAAGCGCGATCAAGTATGGCTACAACCAAAGCATCTCGTATGAAGTTGATTCCATGGATTACACAGATCCCAGTAAGACCGCAATCATCAATAACGTCATGAACTCAGTACAAAATGGCAGCATCATCAGTTTGCACTTTGGGCACAAAAATACGGTCTCCGCACTTCCAACTCTCCTCGAGAAGTTGCACGCCAAAGGCTTTACACCAGTAACGCTGACTACCATGTTGGGAAAGATTTAATGCGTAAGTTTCTTGGACTTGTAATTCTTGCCGCCACAACAATTTTCATTCCTGCCTCAGCTTCGACACCACTCGCTGGAATGCCGCCAGTCCTCGATCAAAATGATATTTACGCTGCCGACCGGGCTAATCAACTTTCAGATGTAGTGAAGAACATGCCAGAACGCGTCTACGTTCCTAATCACACTTCAAATACTGTGTCAGTGATCGACCCCAAGACATTCAAGGTAATAAAGACTTTTAAAACCGCTAGAGGCCCACAACACGTCGTCCCTTCCTGGGACCTCAAAACCCTGTGGGTCAATGACAACGAAGGCAATTACCTAACCCCCATCAACCCTGCGACTGTCACCATCGGCAAGGCGGTCTACGTCCACGACCCTTACAACCTCTATTTCACCCCAAACGGAAAATTCGCGGTGGTTATGGCTGAGGCCGACCAGCAGATCGTCTTCCGCGACCCACACACAATGGCAATAAAGAAGGTCGTAAAAGTCCCTTGTCCGGGAGTCAATCATGCAGACTGGACCAAAGATGGCAATTTCTTTATGGCCAGCTGTGAATTCAACGGCGAGATGCTCTGGCTTAACACCAGCAAAATGACCTTGGTGAAGACGGCTAAATTGCCGCACACCTACGTCAAGAATCCAATGCCACAAGATGTGAAGATTTCTCCGGATGGCAGCACCTTCTACATTGCCGACATGATGTCCAACGGCGTTTGGATGATGCCGGCGAACAATTTCGGTCACTTCACTCTGATCAAGACCGGCCAGGAAGCGCACGGCATTTACGTTACGCGCGACTCCAAGACCGCCCTTATTACTAACCGCGGTGAAGGAAGCGTTTCGGTGCTGCGCTTTTCCGACAATAAAATTATCGCCAAATGGAAAATTCCAGGCGGTGGCAGCCCCGATATGGGTGGAATCTCCGCGGATGGAACGCAGTTCTGGGTCTCTGGTCGATATGACAATGTCGTTTATGTCTTCGATATTGTGCATGGCAAATTTCTTACTAAAATAAAAGTAGGCAAAGAGCCACATGGCTTGGCAATTTATCCGCAACCAGGTCGTTACTCACTAGGACATACAGGGGTATTTAGATAATGAAATTCAGTGGCTCGGTCCCTAAATGGATTGGCCGCTTTGCATATCTTGTAGGTCTTTTCGATATGGGCGCCAATCTGTTTCGCCCCATCCGCATTCGTGCACACAAGATTGATCACTACTTACCACTCGCGGTCCACTCGACAGCTTTTGCTACGGCATTCTTTTCTGGCGTCATCACTTTAATTCTGGCTCGCGGTCTGATCAGGCGGAAACGTCGAGCTTGGACCATGAGCCTCGGCGCACTAGTTATCAGTTTGATCGCCAATGGACTTCGGTTAAACGATCAACCATTCGAGGAAATTCTCTCTGTTGTTCTCATAATTCTTTTGGTCGCTTATCGAAAAGAGTTCTACGCTAAATCTGACCCCACCACAAAATTGCGCCCGGTATACGGTTTTGTTTTTGCTTTTATCATTTTCTTTATTTCAGGAATTTTGATCTTGCTCTTCCGCCACGGTTCCCAGATAGCCGGTAGTCCTTCAGTCAAAGACATCCTCTTAACAGTTCTCGAAGGGTTAGTCGGAATTACCGGTCCAGTTAAATTCATCTCCGATCGTTCTAACGACGCGCTGGGCTTTACTTTAGGCACCTTTGGAATATTCCTAGTTGTAATTCCAATCTGGCTCTATTTCCGCAGAATCGAACCCACTCCGAAAATGAGCGCGGATGAACTTGAGATCGTAAAGAAGCTTATAAAGCACGATTTAGAGCAAGACTCCTTGGGTTACTTTGCTACTCGCCTGGATAAAAGCGTTATCTGGGCGAAGAATCAAAAGGCCGGCATTGCTTATCGCGTCCAAGGTGGCGTGATGTTGGCCAGTGGAGATCCATTTGGTGAATACAGTCTCTGGCCCGAAGCTATCGCTGAATTTCTTGAGGT
>JBAXAO010000018.1:0-24861 GCA_037142435.1 Actinomycetes bacterium
TTGTTGCCAAGAAGGCAGCACCAAAGCGCAAGAAGGCTGCTGCAAAGCCAGCTGCCAAGAAGGCAGCACCAAAGCGCAAGAAGGCTGCTGCAAAGCCAGCTGCGAAGAAGGTTGTTGCCAAGAAGGCAGCACCAAAGCGTCGCAAGAAGGCTGCTGCAAAGTAACCGATCTATTAAAAAACCCCGCCATGCAAATGGCGGGGTTTTTTATTGCACTGGAAAACTATCTCTTTTTAGCTGGAGCAGCCTCATCAATAAATTGATCGCGAAGTTGTGACGTGACTCGATCAAATATTTTGGCTAAATCTTCTTGGTCCTTCGAGGTCAGATGGTCGACAAACCGATTGCGCACTGAAGCCACATGATCCGGAGCGGCTTTCACTATCGCTTTCCAGCCTTTATCGGTCATGACCGCCCAAGAACCTCGCTTATCTTCAAGACACTCTTCGCGGCGAACCCACCCAGCCTTCTCCATCACTTTCATTCGGTGAGAGAGGCGAGATTTCGAGACCATAGCGATCTCGGCCAATTCACTCATCCGAACTCGGCGATCAGGAGCATCGCTCAATTGGGCCAAAACTTCGTAGTCAGCCATGGATAGCTCGTGACCCAAAAGGTCAGCATCTAGCGCCTCGAGCAATCGACGCGATGCGACGATATATGAGCGCCAGGCCTTCATTTCTCGGGGGTTAAGCCAACGAGGTTCAATCTTCTTGGTTGCCATGTGCCCACTTTACTCCATTTTGTGATTTAGTTGAAAGTTGAACTATCACGATTAATTCGACAAAACCTCACGTATATATAGGCTTTCACTATGAAAAGTGGCATCGATTTCTCCCATCTCAAAACTTCTATCCGACCGCAAGATGACCTCTTTCGCCATGTGAATGGTCTCTGGCTTGATACCGCAGAAATACCAGCAGATCGCGCATCAGACGGCGCCGCTTATTGGCTCTATGAGGAAGCCGAAAAGCAAGTCCGCACCATCATTGAAGAACTTGCCGCCAGCACCAGTGCAACAGGAACCAACGCCCAAAAAATCGGAGATCTCTACGCCGATTTTATGGACGAAGCACGTGCCGAAGAATTAGGTATCTCCCCCATTAAAGCCGATCTCGATCGCGCTTTGGCTCTCGCCGATCTCCATCAATTCCACGTTCTCTTAGGCGAATTCGAAGCCCGTGGCGTTGGCGGGCTTTTCTACGAGTACATCTCCACCGATAATAAAGATTCCAAGACCAACATCACTTACATCGGCCAATCTGGATTGAGCCTTCCCGATGAGGCTTACTATCGCGAAGCGGAATTTGCTCCGGTTCGAGATGCCCTTGTGGCACACATCGAAAAGATGTTCACTTTCGCTGGCATCGCCGACGGCGCAACGCATGCCCAGCGTATATTCGAATTAGAAACGAAGATCGCCTCCCATCATTGGGATCAGGTCAAAGATCGAGACGCGCATCTGACCTATAACAAATTTACTTTTGCTGAACTCAAGAACTTGTCTCAAGGTTTTGATTGGCAAACATGGAGGGAAGCTTCGGCAACTCCTGAAAAAATCCTTGCGACTTGTATTGTGCGCCAGCCCAGCTTCTTTGCGGGGATGGCGACCTTGATGACGTCAGTCGCTATAGAGTCCTGGAGTTCGTGGTTGACCTGGCGATTGCTCACTGGGGCTGCCTCTCTCCTTAATTCGGCGCTAGTTAATGAAAATTTCGCCTTCTACGGCACGACCCTCTCTGGTGTCCCTGAACTTCGGGCCCGCTGGAAGCGCGGCGTGAGTATGGTCGAAGGAGCCATGGGTGAGGCAGTTGGAGAAATTTATGTTTCTCGACATTTTCCACCCGAGGCCAAGGTCAGAATGAATGCACTCGTCGCCAATCTCATTGAGGCCTACCGCGTCGATATCGCGGCTCTGGATTGGATGGGCGCAGCGACCAAAGAAAAAGCCTTCGACAAACTAGACAAGTTCTTGCCCAAGATTGGCTACCCGGACAAGTGGCGCGATTATTCGAGCCTTTCTATCGTTCGCGGTGACTTGATCGGCAACGTGGCGCGGATTTCCAAATTTGGCCAAGATTTTGAATTCGCCAAAGTTGGCGCACCAGTCGATAAGACCGAATGGCTGATGACCCCACAAACCGTCAACGCGTATTACAACCGGGGCATGAACGAGATCGTTTTTCCTGCCGCTATTCTGCAACCGCCATTTTTCGATATGGATGCCGACGATGCTGCCAACTACGGAGGCATCGGCGCGGTCATTGGCCATGAAATTGGCCACGGCTTTGACGATCAAGGTTCTAAATATGACGGCGATGGCAACCTCAATGACTGGTGGACTGAATCTGACCTCGCCGAATTTGAAAAGCGCGGCGCGGCTCTTATCGCTCAATATGAAGAACTACATCCTGAAGGTGCTCCTGAGGTGCACGTCAACGGTGCGTTGACCATCGGTGAAAATATTGGCGATCTAGGCGGGTTGACCATCGCCCTGAAGGCTTACGAACTCTCCTTGGCGGGGCAGAGCGCCCCTGAAATTGACGGGTTAACCGGAGTCCAACGCCTCTTTTTAGGCTGGGCTCAAGTCTGGCGCGGCAAACAACGCCCGGAAGAGGTCAAGCGCCGAATCGCCACTGATCCGCATTCTCCCGACGAGTTCCGCTGCAACCAGGTGGTGCGAAATCTCAATGAGTTTTATGAGGCTTTCCAGGTAGTTGAGGGCGATGCGCTCTACCTGCCGCCATCTCAGCGAGTTCGTATCTGGTAGCGCTGTTAGACTTTGGCAAGTGCCTAAACGCTGCTGTTTAGGCGGATCATCTGGGATTTCGCTCCGGCACCTGGAGCGTAAGACAATCGAAAGGCTTGCTATGAAAAAGCTTCACCTTGCAGTTCTTCCAGTCGCGGCGCTGACTTTGCTGCTTGCCGGCTGCGGAGGTTCCGCTAAGACAACCGATGCTCCAACTGATGCGGCCACCGCATCTGCCCAAACCCAGTCAAGTGCCGCTTTTGGCAAGGCGATCGATTTGGGTGGCGGAGTATCCATCACCGTCTCGGCACCGGTGGCATTCAAGCCAACTGCATTCGCATCCAATTATTTTGCCAACCAAGTGCATGACAAATTGGCCGTTTCGATTCAAAATGGCGGATCATCCGCGCTCGACCTCTCGACGGTTTTGATCACCGCCGGTTCGGGAGCAAATTCTTGCGTTGATGTGCTCGATGGCGATTCCGGAATTAATGGTGCTCCAACAGATCCCGTTGCTCCTAAAGCCAGCGCTAACTTCACCTATGGTGTCGGTTGCGATGGCAAAGTTGGAGATCCTCTTACTCTGACGATCACCCTTGGCACAGATACTGCAACCGTGACAGGTGCCCTAGTTTAATTTAATAACTTCACCAAAAAGCCCCGCTTCTCGATAAGAAGCGGGGCTTTTTTAATGTGAATCCGGCGGATTAAACGCCTTCTGGAAAGTGACAAGCAAGGGTGTGCTTGGGAGAGATTTCCAGTACCTGCGGGACTTCGACTCGACAACGATCCTGAACCTTCCAGCATCGGGTATTAAACACGCAACCGGCTGGTGGATTGACTGGGCTAGGAAGATCACCTTGCAAAATAATGCGCTCGCGCTTGCGTTCGATTTCAGGATCTGGAATCGGAACGGCCGAGAGCAAAGCCTTGGTGTATGGGTGGCGTGGATTAGAAAAGAGTTCGGAGGTATTGGCCATCTCCATGACCTTGCCGAGATACATCACTACGACGCGATCGGAGATGTGTTGAACAACGGACAAGTCATGAGCCACAAAGAGATAAGCCAAACCGAGTTCTTGTTGGAGATCATCCAACAAGTTAACGACCTGGGCTTGAATAGATACATCCAGCGCGGAGACTGGCTCATCTGCGACGACTAACTTTGGCTTCAGGGCCAAGGCGCGAGCAATACCAATGCGCTGGCGCTGTCCACCGGAGAACTCGTGAGGAAAACGGTTGATGTGCTCGGGGTTGAGGCCGACTCGTTCTAATAACTCTTGGACCGACTTCTTGACGCCACCCTCGGGTTTGATTCCGTGGATGTCAAAAGATGCGGAAATAATGGCGCCAACTGTATGGCGCGGGTTGAGGGATGCGAATGGATCTTGAAAGATCATTTGCATCTGAGATCGAAGTGGCTTCATATCGTGGCGGCTTAATTTGGTGATGTCTTCGCCTTCAAAGAAAATCTTGCCGTCGGTTGGTTCGTAGAGTTTCAATACTGTTCGACCCACTGTGGTCTTACCGCAACCAGATTCGCCCACAAGGCCGACAGTCTCGCCACGAGCAATCTCTAGGTCTACGCCGTCTACTGCCTTGACAACGCCCTTTACGCGGCTGAAAACGCCACCTGTGGTCGTTGGGAAGTGCTTCTTGAGCCCTTCAAGCTTTAAAACACTCTCACTCACTTGTGAGCACTCCTTACATCGGATGGATTCACATCATTGAGCTGTTGGATAGAAAGATGGCAACGGGATGAATGCAGAGGTGCCTTGAGATCGAGCAGAGGAGCTTCGGTGGCACAGAGATTTCCGGAAACCATTCCGGCATATTCGCATCGTGATCGGAAGGAACAGCCAGAGGGTAGGCCAATAAGTGAAGGTGGTTGCCCAGGGATTGTCTTGAGGCGATGACCGCCCAATTGATCGACCCGAGGAATCGATGACAAAAGTCCCATGGTGTAGGGGTGGAGTGAGTCGTAATAGATGGAGTCAATTCCAGCCTGCTCGACAATCTTGCCGGCATACATAACGTTGACCCGATCGGCGACTTCAGCAACCACGCCCAAATCGTGGGTAATCAAAATAACCGCCATGTTGAACTCTTTCTGCATATCTCGCAGCAACTGCAAAATCTGAGATTGGACGGTTACATCCAGTGCAGTCGTAGGTTCATCGGCAATCAAGAGTGATGGGTTGTTGATAAGCGCCATCGCGATCATCACGCGTTGACGCATACCACCGGAAAATTGATGAGGGTATTCGTTGACTCGACGAGATGCGTCCGGAATTCCCACAAGATCCAACATTTGCGCAGCACGTTTGAGCCCATCGGACTTGGAACCTTCGTTATATAAACGCCAGGCTTCTGAAAGCTGGTCACCAATGGAGTAATAAGGATGCAAAGCCGACATGGGATCTTGAAAGATCATCGCCATGGATTTTCCACGCAATCGGCGGACTGACTCTTCAGGTGCCGAGATGACATCAACAGGGCCGGAAGGCAGATTAAGCCAAGCCTCTCCTGAAATATTTGTACGGGCACGGTTGTGCAAACCCATGACCGCCAGGTTGGAGACTGATTTTCCGGAACCGGATTCACCAACAATCGCCAAGGTTTCGCCTAGGGCCACATTGAAGGAGATATCTTGCGAAGCCATAACTTCGCCATCTTCAGTAGGAAAACTGACGTTGAGATTCTTAACTTCTAGAAATGGAGTTGTCATAGTCCTTAGCCCACACGTACTCGAGGATCGATGTAGGCATATGCAATATCCACCAAGAGATTTGCAATAACTACAAAAGCGGCAGCAAGAAGAGTTGTCGCCAAAATTACAGGCAAGTCATAATCGATAAGCACGGCTTTGATCGACAATCGACCCAGTCCAGGCAGGTTGAAAATGCCTTCGGTAATAATCGCGCCCCCCAAAAGACCCGCAAAATCCAGACCCGCAATAGTAATAATGGGAGAGAGAGCCGCACGCAGGGTGTGCTTGCGCAAGATGACTCGGTTGCTCAAGCCTTTGGCTTTAGCGGTACGAATAAAATCTTCGCTGGAAGTTTCAATCACATTGGAGCGCGTAAATCGCGTATAAGTAGCTGCATATGCAAGCGCCAATGTAATGCAAGGAAAAATAAATTCCTTAAAGTACCCAAAGGGATCGGTGAATGGAGAGTGCCACATACCCATTTCAATAGGGTTCAATAAGTTGAACTTGAGTGCGATGAAGAGCAAAATTAAAATTCCGGAGATAAAGGTTGGCAACGATGTTCCGACCAAAACAAATGCGGTTGCAATTCGATCTGGGAATCTTCCCTTAAACCGAGCTGCGACCACACCCAGGCTGACTCCGACGATGATCCAGAGAACAAAAGAGCCGACCGCCAAGGAGAAAGTGACTGGAAAAGCCTGTCCAATAATGGAAGTTACACACGAGTGTTGATTAAAGGAATACCCGAATGAAGGAGCGCCACAATGAAGGGCTGCTGCACCTTCGGCATAATTTCTACCGGCAAAAAGTCCATGCATGAAGCGGAACCATTGCTCCCACCACGGAACATCTAGTCCCAATCGATGGCGGTTAGCTTCAATGAGGGCCGGGAAACAAGATTTGCCACAGGTTAAGCGGGCGGGATCTATAGGAAGAAAATTGAAAATAATGAAAACAACAAGACTGACCAGGACCAAGACCACGGCGGTGTAAGCCAACCTTTTGGTCACATATTTCAACACTTACAAGTCACCAGCCCAATCTTGATTTCATAATAAGAAACTTGCTCAATCTAACTTTGAATGACACAGATAAAAGGTGGCTCGTGAGAGCCACCTTTTATCATCAGTGAATCTTTGGTGCTAGGCCTTATTACTTGACGTACAAGGCTGGGAACAAGAAGGTTCCTTGTGGATCCCAGAATGCTACGCCGCCAACCTTTGAGCCCCAGTCAAGCTGTTGCTTTGTAAAGATTGGAACGCTGATCCAGTACTGATCCATAGCAAACTGTGCAAGTTCTTTCCACATAGCTGCTTGCTTTGGACGGTTGGTCTCTGCAAGAGCCTTATCTACCTTGGCCTTGAAGCCAGCGTAAACAGGATCGAGCCAGTTACCTGATAGATCGAAGCCACCATCCTTGGTGTATAGAGGAGGGATAACGGTTGAAGCGTTAGCCCAGTCAGCACCCCAGCCAGCGCGAGAAGCATCATTTTGCTTGGTGATGTCTTGAACTGTTGGGTAGTACTGGCCACCAGGAATGAAGTTGAACTTGACGTTAAAGCCAGCCTTGGAGAGAGCAGCCTTGATCAAGACCGATGCCTTCTGTTGGGTAGCGTTGTTAGGCAAGTCGATGGTCAGACCAGCATCGCCGGTGACCTTTGCATAGGTAGCTGGGCAAGCAGTTTTTGCATCTGCCAACAAGCTCTTTGCGTAATCTGGATTACCGGATGCCTTGAAGTTGGCATCATGGGTGTTTCCAGTTGTAGGAGCGTAATCCAAACCAAGAACTGGCTTGATTGGGTTATCTCCGATAGCACCGTAGAAGACAGCTCCACCTGAAAGGTCGATCAAGGCTTGAGTATCCCAAGCAAAGAAGAAGGCCTTACGGACGAGCAAGCAGTCAAGGTGACCAGGAGAAGAGTTCAAGCCGTAGTAACGAACATATGGATCGTTAACGTTCATACGACGTGCTGAGTATTGTGGATCAGCAAAGAACTTCTGGTTGTTAACTGGTTGTAGACCATCGAGGTTTACGGTGTTAGGAATGGAATCGGTCAGCATGATCTGATCGATGACGTTGGAATCCAAACCGAAACGAACAGTTACGTTATCTGGGTATGCAGGACGAACTGGGTCAGTTGCCTTGCTCCAGTTAGCGTTACGGACCAAGTCCATTTCACCATTGATGGTGTACTTAGCGATCTTGTATGGACCAGAAGCCATTGGCTTGAGGTCGTACTTGTCCCCAGTGTCCTTGGATTGCTTGACTGGACCGAATGCTGGGTATGAAGCAGCATAGTTAAAGTCAGAAACAGAGTGACCCAACTTGAAGGTGATGGTCATGTTGTCCTTAGAGCAAGAAACTGCCTTGTCGAACAATGCCTGACCGGTCTTCTTGTAAGGACCTGCATACTGCGATGAACCATCTTTGTTGGTTGGAATATCCAACATGGACAATGCGTAAGCAGGTCCGTCGGTGATTACATCAGTTGCGAAGGTACGAGATACACCGTACTTAACATCGGCGCAGGTGATGGCTGAGCCATCTTCCCACTTGACGCCTTTGCGAAGTGTGAATGTCCAGGTCTTGGCGCTATTGCTTGGAACACCAGTGTTGGTTGCAAGGTCGGCAACAAGTCCGGAACCGGATGGACCGGCCGATGGCTTGTAGACAACAAGGTTGCGATAAACATATGTGTTAAAGAATGCGATGTCCTGACCGGTGTAGTTACGTTGTGGGTCAGCATGCGCAAATTGCCCGTTGTGGGTGACCATGTACAACGTGCCACCAGATTTCGCAGCAGCACTTGCGCCAGTCGCTCCACCAACAAGCAGTCCACCTGCTGCGAGCGCAGCTGCGGCGGCTGTTGCGATGATACGACGGCGTAGGCCTGCCATATTCTTATCGGACATCAGTCCTCCTTATTTCTAGTCTGTTCCGAGCCGCGGTGCGCGATTCGGACATTTAGTACGGCCATCTTAGATTGGTAATACTCAGTTTGGAACATATTCCTCAACTCTTAATCAAATCTTTACATTTGAGACGGGGGTCCACAAATCTAAAGATTTAACGCGAATCCGCCTTGGGATCAAGAGCATCGCGAATGCCATCACCCATGAGGTTGAGAGCAAGGACGATGATGACCAGCATGGCGCTAGGAATAATGAGGTATGCGGGGTCGGTCTGCCAGTAGGTCACGGCATCGGAGAGCACTAGGCCCCAGGTAGCGGCGGGAGCTTGAACGCCCACACCCAAGAAGGAGAAGGTCGCCTCGGCCGAAAGGAAGCCCGGCAGCGAAAGCGAGAGGAAGACGATGGCAGTTGGCCACAAATTCGGCAAAATCTCCTTGGTAATGATGCGCCAGTTGGAGGCGCCGAGCGCTTGCGCCGCCATGACGAAGTCACGCTCACGCATGCTGAGCGCTTGCGAGCGCACCAGGCGGGCAAATCCTGGCCAACCAAAGACGACAAAAAAGACAATCAAGACAACAATGCGAGCGCCATTGTCCTTGGCTATATGAAGGGATTCGACTCTTTGAACTAACGGCAAAGAGAGCGCAACGATCATAAAGGTCGATGGAAAGGCCAAAATGAAATCCGAAAAACGTCCGATGATCGCATCGACGCGTCCGCGGAAATAACCAGCCGTGATTCCGATGAGCATTCCTAAACCGATGGATGCCACGCTGGTAATCAAAGCAACAGTGAAGGAGATGCGAGAGCCGTAAAGCAGAAGTGCTAAAAGATCGCGCCCGGCACCGGGTTCAACGCCCAGTGGGTGAGCCAAGCTGATGCCACCCCAAGGACCTTGCGGCATTCCGAATTGCGTGAGCGCATCGGGATAGGTCGATGTTGGGTTGACGCCAACGAGGCGCGTGATCAGCGGGGCTAAGAAGGCGGAGAGAATAAAAAAGAGAGCGACGCAACCGGAAATTACCGCGGCTTTATTGCGCTTAAAGCGCATCCAGGAAATTTGGCGTGGGGTTCTGAGAACGACTTTGCTAACCGCTTCGTCATCAGTCAAGACTGTTTGAGCCAATTGGCTCCCCCTTTTCGTTTAACGCTCAGTACTCACTGGTAAGAAGGGTAAAGGTAGCCCAAAATTCACTAAAAATGCCAATGAAGTTGCTCTCAAAGCCATCGTTTATCAAAGCGTAATAACCAGAAGAGCCACCTCCAGTCCGCCCATTAGAGTGGGGTTATGAGCCAATTTTCCTTTGAACTAAGGAGTGAACTGGCCACCACCACGTCTAGTACCGCGCTCGGTAGAACCGGGACGATTCGGACACCTCACGGCGAAATCCAGACTCCAGCCTTTATCCCTGTAGGAACTAAGGCCACGGTGAAGTCGGTATTAACGGGATCCATGAAGGATTTGGGCGCTCAGGCGCTTTTGGCCAATGCCTATCATCTTTATTTACAACCCGGCCCAGATATCGTCGATGAGGCAGGCGGGCTCGGCCAGTTCATGAACTGGGATGGACCAACCTTTACCGATAGCGGCGGATTCCAGGTCCTCTCCCTTGGCGTGGGTTTCAAAAAAGTTATAGCCATGAACGAAGACACCTTCCGGTCCGATGAAGTCATCGCAGATAAAAAAGAACGCTTGGCCCACGTTGACGATGATGGCGTCACTTTTAAGTCTCACCTCGACGGATCAATGCATCGCTTTACTCCAGAAATATCTATGAGGGTTCAGCACCAGCTAGGGGCCGACATTATGTTTGCTTTCGACGAGTGCACCACTTTGCATAACACCCGCAAATATCAGGAGCGCTCGCTGGAACGTACTCGTCTCTGGGCTGAACGGTGTTTGGTCGCTCACCACGAACTCACGATCGAACGCGGCCACCGTCCTTACCAAGCGCTCTTCGGAGTTTTGCAGGGTGCGCAGTACGAAGATCTCCGGCGAAAGGGCGCTCGCGATCTTGGTTCGATGAAAGTTTCGGTTGATGGCGCCGATGTTGAATTTGATGGTTTTGGAATGGGTGGCGCCCTAGATAAAGGCAATTTAGGAACGATCATCAGCTGGCTAGCCGAAGAATTGCCCGTGAATAAACCAAGACATCTCCTGGGTATTGGCGAACCGGATGACCTCTTCGTTGGTGTCGAAAATGGCGCCGACACTTTTGATTGCGTTGCTCCTTCACGGCAGGCACGAACCAGCGCGGTCTTTACTGAACATGGCCGCGTCAATATTTCCAACGCACCTTATCGCCGAGACTTTAATCCCATTGATGAGAATTGTGATTGCTACACCTGCGCTCATTACACCGCTGCATACATCAATCATCTCTTTAGATCAAAAGAAATCTTGGCTGCAACTTTGGCCACAATTCACAATGAAAGATTTATTGTCCGTCTGGTCGATCGCATGAGAGATTCCATTACGAATGGGCAATTCTTCGACTTTAAGGCCGATTTTCTCGGAAGGTTTTATTCCAAGCGCGATAACGTTTAACTCAATTTTATTAGGCCACTTGGAAAGAACGCTTGGCCAGACCCATCCAGTAGCCCTCGATCTGAGTTTCGGGTGCAACATCGGAATTTGTGGCCGCACCTAAGGTAATAAAGATTGGTGCAAAATGTTCGACGGTGGGGTGTGCGTACGGCATACCCGGCGCTAACCGCTTGTAATCCATTAGCTCATCGACTGCGCCGCGTTCCAGAACATCCTTAGCCCAGAGATCGAATTCAGTGCTCCAACCTGGTGGCGTTGCTTCAATTCGAAATTCTTTCAAGAAGGGCAAGCCATGCGTCAAGAATCCACTGCCAATGATCAAGACACCTTCATCGCGAAGAGGCGCAAGTTTCTTGCCTATTTCAAAAAGTTTTTCAGGATCGTGGGTAGGAATCGACATTTGAAGAACCGGAATATCGGCGCTCGGATACATCTTCATCAATGGAATGTAAGCGCCGTGATCTAAACCGCGCCGTGGTTGTTCTGTGACCGGTTCATTCATCATGGCTTTGATTCGGGCGGCCAGTTCTGGCGCACCAGGTGCTTGGTATTGCAATTGGTAATAGCGTTGTGCAAACCCGCCAAAGTCATAAATAAGTGGAGTGCCAGAATCGGTCGCGCCGAGCGTTAGTGGCGCAGATTCCCAGTGAGCGCTGATAACCAAAATCGCGCTGGGTTTAGCCAGGTGGGAAGACCATTCTGCAAGTTCGCCGCTCCAGATCTCATCCTCAAGCAAGGGTGGAGCACCGTGGCCTATATAGAGAGCGGGCATCTTCGTTGTCATGAGCCTCACCTTATCATCAAAGTAGTTGAACTTTCAACTACTTAAACAACTCCCCCGCTCTCGTTATTCCGCGGAGACGGCAGGAATTTCGTCGAACTTGGTTATCGCATACATCCGGTAGTCGTGCGGCAAGTCTTCGCCCTCGGGCATTAAGTGGCGCTGAGTGCCTTCATATTTCCAACCAGCCTTATCAAATGCACGTTGCATCGCAATGTTGGTGACATCCGTCGAACCGGCCAGGCGGTGATAGCCCTCAGCGAAGAGTTGGTGGGCAAGGACACTTAAAATCCTGGTACCCAATCCTTTTCCGCGAAATTCTGGCAGCAAATCCAAGCCCATCTCAGCCGTACCGGGAGGCATCGACTTGGGGCAATGGCGTGCCTGAACTTCGCCAACGACGACACCATCCACTTCGACAGCGCAATTAAAATAGTGATCATCCCATCGACCTGTGGCTTCAAAGCGCGGACGAAATTTCTCGATTTTCTCTGGGGTATCCAGCTCATGCAGGATCGCGGCAATCGGGAGTTCGGCTTCCGTGAAGGCGCGCAGCTTTATCAAGAAAGTCCTCGTACGTGGCTAATCCATGGGGTTACATAAATCGAAGCAATAGCCCCCATCAACATAAATGGCCCAAAAGGCAATGCGCTCTTTCGGTTAGCCTTTTTTGCCACGATGAGACCCACGCCCACCAAGCTGCCAAGCGCAAATCCGATCATCGATGCAATGTAAACCGTAGACATACTTATGTAACCGCAGAAGAGACCGATTGAGGTGGCGAGTTTTACATCGCCCATTCCCATTCCACCTTTTGAAAGAAAATTAACGATCCAATAAAAGCTGCCCAGAGCAATGGAGGCTATAAAGGCATGGTTAAGGCGACTTAAGTTGTGATGAGCAAATGAATCTAAGGTCAGAAAAACTAGCCCAGACAGATAGAGCGAACCTGTGAGCGGATCGGGCAAGCGGTGATGTTCAAAATCGATGGCCGAAAGCGCGACCGCGAGTACCACGAAGAAAAGCCAAGCGATACATTCAAAGACGCGGTCAAATTTAAAGAGTGGAACCAAGACAAGTCCCGCAGTGACAATTTCTAAAATCACATAGCGAATCGAAATTTTGGCTTTGCATCTGCGACAGCGTCCGCCTAAAAGTAAGTAACCTAAAATCGGGATGTTATCGATGTTACGGATCTGCGCATCGCAATGCGGGCAACGAGATCTACCGCCAATACTCAGGCGATCTGGAATCCGCCCCACTAAAACGGAATTAAAGGAACCCAAGATCATGCCTACCAAAATAGCCAGGGTATAAAAAAAGAATGGTGGCAGGTCGGTGCCTGCCACCATTCGATGAATCAATTTAGAGACCGGCTGTTACGCAACCAGCTAAGTTCGTTGCCGAACCTACTGCAACTGTGTTCGGGGTATTTGATGTAATTAAATATGCAGTTACATCAGATGGAATCTTGGAGATAAACGAAGGAGCCAGAGCTGTGAGATCTGCAGCAACATACTTGGTCCAAGCTTGCGCCACGTCACCAGCGCCATTGATCTTGCCGGTACCGGTAGCGCCCGCAGCGGCTGGGAAGCCACCGTTTGGATTCGCAGTGGTGGAAATTTCAAAGTTGGTCAGAGCCGAATACAGGTTGGAAGCGTCTTGTGAGCACGCCTTTGCCTTTGCATCTGAAGAGGTACCTGACAACGCGACAACGACGATCGCGGCCAAAATACCGATAATCAAGATAACTACAAGAAGTTCAATCAGTGTGAAGCCGTTTTCGCCTTTGGCTTTATGAGCCTTGGCCTTGCGTAGTAGATCGTGCATTTTTTCTCCCTTGTACGATTGGATTAGTTTAGCAAAGCACATGCGCTTGGAGCTGTAGTTCCTATGCGGTTTTTTATGGTGGCGTTATAGAGGTATACGTCATAGGAATTCTGGGCATTTGTGACTGAATTGAGGACTGCTCCCTTTGAGGAAACCGCGGTGCTGGCAATAGTCGCAGCCGAAGTAGCGGTGTAAGTCACTGTGTAGGGAGAACTGCTACCGGAAAAGCCCGTAACGACCCAGGTTCCATCGAGATTGGTCGAGTCCACTCCTGAAACTTGAATGTTTCCGCCGATGGCAATCGGAGGTAGAAAGGAAGAGGAGATCTGCAAAGTGGCGGTTTTCCCAGAAAGGGCCTCATTTGTAACGGCAAATGCACCTAATTGCAGAGAAAAATTATTGGCATAAGAATTCACTAATCCCGCATTGAGATAGGTCGGTTGCAGACTGGTTACCGAGGTCGGCAAAGTTCCGTTGTTATCGCTCTGGTAAGCAGAAACTCCAAGGGAAAGTGCTTGATAGGCCGTTCGGCATGAATTTTGCAACGAGTTGGAACGGCTCGAAGTTAATCCGACGTAGGTAACCCCGGCGAGAACACCCATGATGACGAGAACCACCAGCATCTCAACCAAGGTGAAGCCTGCATCTTCCCTCGCCGCTTTATCCATTATGAACCAGAATTCGTGATGGAGATGTGGTTACCAGGATTCAGTCCAGAGTTATCATCGATGACAATGACGTGTTCAACTACAGCACCTGACGCGCACGTTAATTTGATCTTTAAACGGCGACCCGTGACTGAAGGTCCGGCCTGAACTGGGAATAAGCAAGCCCCCCTTGCAAGTGTGCAAGTGAACTTCGCGCCGTCTCCAACTATTCCGCCGTCAATCTCATGTTGACCTTTGCTGCGCTGATCAATTCTGACATTTGAGCCTGACGCCAAGATGGTGCCATACACATAAGTTTTAGTATTTGTATTTCCATATGCACGTAGCAATGGAGCAGTTCCGGTGTGAACGGCCGGGCAATTGGAACTGCTGCGCTTTTTTGTCGCACATACCGTGGCATGAGAAGTATCTAGAGACATGATCGCAAAACTTTGACCCATCGAAAGATGTGGACCACAGAGCGAAAAATCGCCATCCTCATTCGCCAATGATGCCGCACCGCCGAAAATTATTTGAGTTCCGGATACATCAGAAGCTTGGGTTGGATTTAGCGCCGTGATTCCATGCTTATAGACGCAGCCATTTGGATTTCCTTTGGAATCGAAATCTTCAACGGCATCATTGGAGTCATTGTGAATCTTTATTGTTTCGGTATTGTCATCGCTATCTTTGCGGATATCCAATAGTTTTGTACCTTTAAAATAAATTTGTCCTTGTCCGAAGGCAATATCTATTTTGTGTCCCCAACCCCAGTTTTGCGAGCAGTCTTTATCGGTATAGGAACCGTTAGCTTTATAGGTTCGAATGATTTCTAGACCGAATAGTTGGTTGAGTTGATCAATGGCCTCATCATTATAATTTCCACTGGGGATCGTGATTGTCGTATTTAAACTTGGGCAGTTATTAGGCAGATAAGCATTGATAGAACCCGACACCCCGGTTCCTGGATCGGCCACCGGCAATATGGGAGTAACTGAACTCGATGGGAGATTTGCTGAAGTCCCAGAGACAGCAGCCGAGATTGCCGTCACCCCCAATATTGTCGTTCCGGCCGGGGTAAGAATTTGTGGAGCGGTAACGCTTCCTGAAGCCACGGTCACGTTGTTACTAAAAGATTGAATTACGCTATTGAAATCATGTGAACCGGTTACAGATATTCCGTTGTCAACGCCCGTTGTAGTTCCGCTGGAAGAAGTTGTTGTGACTGCCGACGAGGTAAGTGCCTGGCTTCCAGTAGTCACGGGGGTGCAACTTACAGTCACTCCAGAGATGGTGTTTGGCAATCCGCAATTAGCTTGCGTTGCAGGAGTGAAGGCGCTCGAGCCGAAGCTTGGATTTACTATCAATTGCTCTAAGACTGTTGCTGTTGCCGATGCGACTTGGCTAGAGCTGGCGGTCTGAAGATTAAGGCGCTGCACACCACTGGTAGATGCTTGAGTGACCAGCATGGTCACGCCTAATGAACCACCTAGCGCGGTGACAAAAATAAGCACCAAAGCCATTGCGGATCCACCATCACTGAACCGATTTCTTTTCATGCGATGCTCCTAGAAGCGAGTATTACCTGGAGGGGATACAAATTTGTTGCCGAAAGTAAAGTTGGCGGAATAGCGAATTTGATGCCGGGGTAAAGCGCGGTTGAATTCAAAAATGTGTTCGCTGGACAGCTCGAAGCCACGACCGACGTCCCGGTCGAAGAAGCGCATTGAATAGTCCCCACCCAATCTGCGTCGCTCGAAGGTTGCGGTAAACCCGACCTCAACAGCTGCGCCGACGCGTCGGAAATACCAAGGGATGGAACGGCGCAATGAATGCGCCAGAGTTGTCCGTTTTTATCTGATGAAGACCTAACTTCATAACCAATAAAATTGTTGTACACCATTGTCCCGGCTGTCGTTAGTGAACCCGTGGCACTTCCGGCGACAGTAAACGTTTGACCATTTGGATTCGCAGCGACGACGGTGGCATTCAAAACGTTGTATCCCGCTGGGATTAACCCCGAAATAGTTACTGTTTGACCAGCCGAAAAAGAGATAGGTCCAGAGTACGTGTAAGTCATCACCGTGCCAGTTCCGCTTGCGGCGGTAATCGGTGCGCCGGCTTGTTGGCTAAGGGTGAGCAACGGACGGGTAGATGCAAATGTGGAATCCGCTGGATTCCAACTCGAACACTGGGTTACTAACGACCCACTAGTGGTCAGTGCCCCAATCGTCGTGTTATTCAAAGTGAAAGTGTGGTTCGTGGCAGAGAAGCTTTGTACTTGGGCGTTAACGGCGTTATACCCCGCTGGCACATTTCCCAAAACTGAGACGTTTTGCCCGACGCTAAGCGTGTTCTTCGCAGAATAGGTATAGGTGACCGAAGTGCCATTTCCACTTACGGCTGAAATAGCATCAACGGAAGCATTATCGGGAACTAAGAATCCATTGGCTGACTCAACATCGCGAGTAAACACTGAATTGATCGTGGCATTACCAGAGCTGGTAAAGGATGTATTGCGGCTTCCACCGATAGAAGTAACGCTGGATGCGAAAGTCGAACTTACTCCCACTGCTAAAACGACCGTCAGGGTGACTGCTAACAAAAGTTCGACGACGGTAAAACCTTCATCTGATTTGCTTCGGTTTCTCGCCATCTTAAATCGCCGCCACTATGGTGCGAGAAAGTTGTCGCGTTCCCAGAGTTGTGGACACAGTTATTTGCTGGACGTTGACGCTCTTTGTGAGTCCCGCTTCTCCACCCGAGGTATAAGTGCCTGAAAAGGTGCTAGCCACTACAAACTGGGTAGATGTGGCTGAAACGATGGGAACAGAAACCAAGTTGAATCCGCTCGGTGATATTCCTGAAATTGTCACAGTGTCCCCTGCTGCAAAGGCAGTGGCAGAAGAATAGGTATATGTGATCGCTGAACCACTGGCCGTTGCCGAAGTTATGGTGGCTTTTGGAACAGTCGCGCACGAAGTCCATGCGACTGCGGAGTCATTGACCTGGACGTTGATGGCGACGACAGTCAGGAGAAGGGACTTCGTCAACGTTACACCGCCGGAGGTGACAGCGAATTTGTACACCGCCGTACTCGCCGAGGTGGGAGTGCCACTAATTACTCCAGTTGCAGACAAACTTAAACCTGAAGGCAAACTAGGTGAAACGCTCCAATTGTAATTTCCGTCGCCACCAGTAGCGCTCAGAGTCGATGCAAAGGGATATGTCGAACCAGCGTTTGGTGCCTGACCGATTGGTAAAGAATTTGTCGATATCGATAAGGGGCCGCTTGCAGCCGAAGCTCCTTGCATGCCAGTGGTTGAAAGTCCATAAGGTTGAGGATTTGTAGGTGAGCAGGGACGAAAACTTTGCAATTGAATCTGCTGGGCGGCGTTATTCACATTAGCCATCGCTTGGCCAGTGAGATTCACCTTATCTGACAGCGGTTTTGCGGCAACAATTGCTCCGACAATAGTTAAACCAAGCAGTCCCATAATGACGGCAGAAATAACAACCTCTATGAGAGTTTCTCCGGAGTCGTTTCGCTTCATGCTTTCACCCCGCTATAAATTCCATACATGGCGGAAACGAGTGCCACGGCTACGAAGCCGACGCCACCGCCGATAAAGAGCAGTGTGGCTGGCTCCAGCAAGGCAGTGAAGTTCTTCATGCGGTGATCAAGTTCATCCGAGTAGAAACTGGCCGCTTGATGCAGCTGAGATTGCAATTGGCCTGATTCTTCGCCGATGCGCAAGATCTGGATTGCAGCAATTGGAAAGATCTTGTATTCCGACAATGGGTCGGCCAAGCCTTCACCGTGCAGCACTCGGTTACGGGTTTCGGCGATTGCACGTTGGAAAACTAAGTTTCCAGTGGCTTTACCCGCAAGCTCCAAGGCATCAGGTAGTGGAACTTGCGTTTTCACCAATGTCGATAACACTCGGCAGAATCGTTCGAGCGAGACCAATCGCGCAAGACCTCCGAAAACCGGCATCGAGAGCACAGCTCTGTCGATGATCATTCGGGTTTTGAGATTTCTGGCCGCAGCAACAAAGGCAATAACGAAGAGGGCGATGCCCGAACCCAATAACCACCACCATTCCGCTACAAAGTGGGTCGAATTCAGCAGCATGCGCGTGGTAACAGGAAGTTTAACGTCGAGGGAATTAAAGAAAACTTGGAATCGAGGCAGAACCACTATCGACAAGACGGCGATGGCAACTAAGGTCAGTGAAATAAGGACGATCGGGTAAATCATTGCCGACCTGACAGCGCGGCGAGATCGCAAATCTCTCTCTAAATAATTATTCAGAGAATGCAAAGCCTCAACGAGATCTCCGCTTCTTTCGGCAGAGCTAAGAATCGTTGGATAGTAACTTGGAAATACATGAGGGTGGCGGGAGACGGATTCGCTAAGGGTGGCTCCTCCCTCAATATCCAACACAAGTTCTTCCAAAATCTGTTGCATCTTCTTGTGCTCGGTAGTTTTTGCCAAAATGGAAATTCCGCGAACTGCGGGAATGCCCGCCTGCGAAAATGAAGATAATTGACGAGTCACCTGCAATAAGGTTTCCAATGGAACGGATTTTCCGAATTCCATCGCATACCAAGGTTTGTATTGCTTGATAGTGAGTTCCAACAAACCTTCGCGCTGCAATCCGAATTGCGCCTCACCCCATGTAGCAGCTTTGACTGATCCTGTCTTGCGCTCACCGCTTGGCAGAAAACCAGAGTATTTATAGGAGTTAATTACCTTCTTTTTGGCTTCACTTTTCTTCGATGCCTTTGAAACGAACTTCTTGGAAGCGCGCTTCTTCTGATTGAAATCAGGAGTTTCCGAGCCATCCATCATCTCGGTGGCGAAGGTGCTACTCATTAGACACCAACAATGTGAGAGCCTCAGCGAGGGTGGTGATTCCTTCTGCGGCCAGACGAATTGCTTCTTCATCCATTGTGGTCATTCCAGATTCGGAGGCATATCTACGAAATTCATTTGGTTCAGGGCGCTTAACAATAAGATCGGCCAGCGCTTCAGTCATTTCTAGGACTTGGTAGGTAGCAATTCGATCGCGAAAGCCAGAACCTCCACAAAGTGTGCATCCGACGCCTTTGGCTAATTTGGTATTGGTATAGCCATGAAAACGTAGGGTGCGCAACTCTTCGGGAGAGGCATCGTATGCGACGGTGCAGAAGCGGCAATTACGGCGGATGAGGCGCTGGGAAATCACGCCGCGGACTGAGGATGCCACCAGATGTGGCTCGATATCCATTTGTAGCAGACGATAAATGGCACCAACAGAGTCGGTAGCGTGAATAGAGGAGAAAACTAAGTGACCTGTGAGGGCAGCCTGTACCGAGATTCGTGCGGTTTCGGCATCGCGAGTTTCACCGACCAGAATGATGTCCGGGTCTTGACGCAAGACTGCGCGAAGTTGCACAGCAAAGCCAGCATTGTTGGAATCGATAATCGGAATTTGAGTGATTCCGGGTACGACATATTCGACGGGATCTTCGATCGTGACAACGTTCTTCCACTCCACTGACACGGCCTTTATGCCGCTGTGCAGGGTTGTCGTTTTACCGCTACCAGTAGGTCCGGCAACCATAATCAGACCGTTCGTAGCTCTAATCATGTTGGAGAAGATCTCAAGCTGTTTTCCACTCATTCCAAGTGTTTCCAGCGAAACGGATTGCTTGCGGGCGTCGTGAAGGCGCAGCACTAACTTCTCGCCATGCATGGTCGTTACAGAGGCAACGCGGATATCAATGTGCCTATCGCCTACCGTTGCCGAGAATTGACCATCCTGGGGCCGTCTACGTTCGACAATATTCATTTGAGAAAGAACTTTGATGCGGCTGTTGACGGCCGGTGCCAATCGAGCAGGTAGTGCCACCAATAGACGCAAACGACCATCAATACGAACGCGAACCAAGAGTTCTTCTTTGTAAGGCTCAAAGTGAATGTCGCTGGCACGCTCGAGAACGGCTCGCTCGATTACTTGTTGGACCAGGTTAGAGATCGGTGCTTCGCCAACTTCCGAAACCGAAATGTCGAATAAATGATTGCGTGACTTGGCGATGCTTTCGGTCAACGAGATTGCTTCACGAATTTCATAAGCGGTGGCGGGCTTGAGTTTTATCCGGAGATCAACTGAGGCTGCGTAATCCCGAATGCGCTGCCACGACTCCTTGGGCGCCCCAATTACTAGGGCATCGCCATCCCAACGGAGACCGAGGCAGTCACATTCAGCTATCAGGGAAGGGGGAAGCGCCTCGTTGGCTGAGGCGAAAGTTGGTGTGGCTACCGGGATCGCCAATTCACTGGCGAGCGGTTGTATCTCATGAGGAGTATCAAGTTCGGTGGAAGGGGCAGGATGAGGCGAAGCTAAGCCAGGTCGAAGTTGATGAACCGTCGCTGGGGCGCCTTCAAGAATGACAGCAGGGATCTGATCTGGTGCGACCTCCATGATGGACATGGCCAGAACCCCCTAACGTGTGCGTAAAACACTGGTTTCAGGCGTTCCCAAACGTGCCCGCTATAAACTTTACATTTATAACCCGCAAGTTCACCTTTATAGTTGACGACGTTAGTCAATTTTGTAAAGTCGCACAAGTGCTGGGGCGTAAATATCTTGTTAACGGCGCCTGAGAGAGTGGTGGCGCTCAACGCGAGAAATAAGTCAAAGATCAAGGCAGACTCTGAGCATGATTGATCAGCCCAATTTGCGCCCAACTACCGATTCTGAGCTCAAAGAGATTCTTTCCCTTGCACAGAATGTCGCAATTGTGGGGGTATCCGATAAGCCGGGTCGAGCGAGTAACGATATTGCTCATTATTTAGCCCAATACAGCGGGTACAACCTTTACTTCGTCAATCCCCTATTGGAATCTTTCATGGGAGAGAAGGTTTACTCCTCTTTAACCGAAATTTCAGACCCCATCGATATCGTCGATGTCTTTCGCAAAGTATCGGACTTGCCGGCAGTCTTTGACGACGCTTATGCCATCTCACCCAAATTGATCTGGCTGCAACTGGGGATCGCTGATGAGAACTTGGCCCACGAGGCAAACGAGCGCGGAATCCCGGTCGTGATGGATCGCTGCATCCTGGTTGAGCACCGGCGACTGTTGCTGAAATAAGAAGCGGCAACCAGATTTCTCTGATTGCCGCCTCTTAGTCGTCAATTCCAGTTCGGAAAAGACCGAACCTTTAACTCAGTTTTTTTTATTACAGACCTGCAGTTACGCAACCTGCAAGGTTTGTAACAGATCCAACAGCAACGGTGTTCGGAGTATTTGAAGTAATCAAATACGCGGTTACATCGGTCGGAAGTTTGGAAATGAATGTTGGATCGAGGGCTGCAAGATCAGCTGCAAGATATTTTGTCCAAGTTTGGGCAACATCTCCTGCGCCATTGATCTTGCCAGTTCCGGTGGCACCAGCAGCAGCCGGGAAGCCACCATTTGGATTGGCTGTTGAAGAAATTTCAAAGTTGGTTAGCGCTGAATAAAGGTTAGAGGCATCTTGTGAGCAAGCCTTTGCCTTGGCATCTTGGCTGGTACCGGACAAAGCAACGACAACAATCGCGGCTAAGATACCGATAATCAAGATAACGACGAGAAGTTCGATGAGGGTAAAGCCCGCTTCGCCCTTCGCTTTACGAGCACGCGCTTGGCGTAGTAGATCTTGCATTTTCTCTCCCTGGGGTTAGTTATTAGCTCAACGAACCACAAGCGGTTGGTGCCGTGGTCGTGCCAATTCTTTTGGTTAGTGTCGAGTTGTAGAGATAAACATCGAAAGCCGCAGTGCTACTTGAGAGCACATTCAAAATCGCACTGGATGCTGAAATTGCAGTATTCGAAACCGTATTTGTTGAAGTGACGTTATACGTCACGGTGTAAGGCGATGCCGCGCCAGTGAAGGTTCCCACCGTCCAACTACCATCGAAGGCACTTGTCTGACCAGTTAGCGCATCAATACCAGATACTTGGATGCTCTCCCCCACTGTAATCGGAGGAAGGTAAGTCGAAGCAAAGGTAATCGTGGCAACTTTTCCGGTGAGCGATGCGCTCTTCACCGCATAAACACCAAGTTGTAGCGAAAAGTTATTTGCATAAGAATTGACTAAGCCGGCGTTGAGATATGTGGGTTGAAGTCCCGTTATTGAAGTTGGTAGAAGGTTTGCGTTATCACTTTGGAAAGCTGAAACAGCAAGTGCAATAGATTGATAAGCAGTCTTGCAGGAGTTTTGGACTGAGTTGGTTCGACTTGATGTCAATCCCACGTAGGTCACTCCCGCCAAGATGCCCATAATCATCAATACCACCAGCATTTCGACCAAGGTAAAACCCTGGTCGAGATGCTTAGAACGGTGGCGTCTCATTTTCAATTACTTCAGATTGTTAATTGAAACGGTCTGAGTTGTTCCACCAAGTTTGATCTGGTAGGTCTGCTTGGTGAAGCTACCTCCAGAAACTGGGAAGACGCACTTTGTACCGGATGGTCCTGACAGCGATACTGCGTTTGCAACTACGCCACCGTGGATTTCTACGTTCTTGCAGCTGCTCTGTGCAATCTTCAAGAAGCCACCGTTGACTTTTACGGTTCCGTCGATGATTGATGGAGACGCAGTTGAGGCAACTTCAAATCCAGCGGTTGAAGATGATGCTGGAGTAAATGGTGCATTGATTGGGCAGTTGCTTCCGTAGGAAGAGACGCATGAATCTACATCGCTCTGGCTTGGGAAGATGATTGCATCGTGGGTGCCTGGTGTATTAGGTCCGCACAATGTAACCGTGGCATTTGTGTTCTTGAAGCTGGTTTTACCTTCAAAGACCAACTGTGATCCACGAGCCTTGGTAAGGCTACTTACAGTGCCGGTAGTTTGGAAACCGCCAGAGTAAGTGCATGCACCAGTTTTGGAATTGTAGGTGCCTTCGGAATCGTCTGTCTTGAAGACAATGCTTTCGTTGCTGTCGCTTGAGTAGCTCTTCAAGTTCAGCTGGTTGTGAGCAGAACCATCTCCATGGAAGATGTGAATTCCACGGCTGATACGGATTTCGATGGTGCGCTTTCCATTCTTGGTCCAGTCGTTCTTGGCAGTCTTGGAATACTTGTCGTTTCCAGAACTATCATTCTTGGAACAATCTTCATGAACTGTTACGCCATCTTGTTCAAGAATCTTTTCAGATGACATAAGAGTGTTCAAAATGGTGATTTCCTTATCGCCATAGTGACCAGCAGGAAGTGTGATCGGATTTGCCAAGTCCTTACAGGTGTTGACGTAGTCACGAATGTGACGCTCTGTCTTACTGTCGCTATCGGCCTCTTGAATCTTTCCACTTGTGCCGCCACTGTTGGTGCCGCCGTTATTTCCGCTTCCGCCACCGTTAAAACAGGTTGAGTTAATACCCGTTGTGCATGGGGTGTAGGTGTACTGACCTGGAGATGAGCTTCCAGATGGATTGGTAACAGTCACAGTGACAGTTCCCTTTCCAGCGGGTGCTTGTACTACCAATGAGGTTGATCCGGCGCTGAAAACAATTGCGTTGTTTCCTCCGAAAGTAACTTTGGTAGTTGTATCCAGGTTGGTACCGGTAATTGTTACGGTCGTTCCACCAGCTTCTGGGCCACTGACTGGGTTCATGTTCGAGGTGGTAGGAGAAGTCGTTACGTATGTGAACTTCTGAGAGGTCGAACCTGAAATCGTTGTTGTGTTGGTGGTGCCAACGCAAAGCGAATACTGACCACTTGTGCTTACGGCAGGTGTAACCGCAGTGATGCTGCCATCGCTGTTGACTGTAAACGAAGACGCGGCCTTGTAGTTGGAAGTATTGGTGGTCTTACAGGTATTGCTGTTGCTGGAGTTATCAAAACCAACAAACTTTACGTTAGTAGCAGTCAGGTAGTTACCGCTGATGAGGACGCTGGTTCCGCCAGCAACTGGTCCCTGAGGAGGGGTAATTCCAGTTACCAATGGAGTTGATCCGGACCCACAACTGCTGGAATAAGTAAAGGTTTGGCCGGTTGCAGTTCCCTGAGGGTTAGTCACTGCAATTTGAACCTGACCTGAGCCAGCCGGAACAACTGCCAAGATTGTGGAAGTGCCGAGAACCTGGAACGAAGTTGCAGCTTTTCCACCAAAAGTAACTGCAGTTACGCCTACAAAATTCGAGCCAGAAATGGTTACCGAGTCGCCACCAGTACTCGCAACACAAGAAGATTGTGGTGAGACTGATTCCATTGTTGGTGTTGGGTAAACGAATGAGGTAGTTCCGGTATTGCTGATGTAGACAGCAGGTGCAGTGATGGTTGATCCTGTACCAGGTGAAACGCCAGTCGAACTACTTTGAATAACGATTGGGCTGTTAACGACCCATTGACCCGTGAATTGAATTCCGTTGTCGATTCCAGGTTGAGTTCCGCCAGTAGAGGTGGTGTTCATCGAGGTCGTGGTCAAAGGCTGGGTAACCAGTGTTGGAGTACAAGAGAAAGTTCCCTTATAGCCAACAGGAATAGTGACTCCGCAGTTGGTTGTAGTCAACAGGGCTGGGTTGGTGATGGCGTTGTAGTTCAGTTGTGCCAACACCGAAGCTTTGGCGGCCTCTGCGGTGCTGGAGTTACTGTTCTGCAACGACATACGCTGTACGCCAGTTGTAGATGCCTGAGTGATCAGAA
>JBAXAO010000019.1:0-24385 GCA_037142435.1 Actinomycetes bacterium
TTCTGCATCACTCGTGAGTTCAACGCGTAATGGAATCTCCATGTTTTCCAGTCTATTCGGTTTAAAAGAATCCGAGCTTGTTTGGAGAATATGAAACAAGCAAGTTCTTGGTCTGCTGATAGTGATCGAGCATCATCTTGTGATTTTCGCGGCCAATACCTGATGCCTTGTACCCACCGAACGCTGCTCCTGCTGGGTATGCGTGATAGCAGTTGGTCCATACACGACCAGCTTTGATCTCACGTCCTGCACGGTAGGCAGTATTCATATCGCGTGTCCAAACGCCTGCACCAAGACCATACAGAGTGTCGTTAGCAATCTGCATTGCGTTGTCGTAGCCATCGAACTTCGTTACCGAGACAACTGGTCCGAAGATTTCCTCTTGGAAGATACGCATTGAGTTATTACCTTCAAAGATTGTTGGAGTTACGTAGTAACCACCTGATAGCTCGCCACCAAGATCTGCGCGCTCACCACCTGTGACGACCTTTGCTCCCTCTTTCTTACCAATTTCAATGTAAGAAAGAATTTTCTCAAGCTGATCATTAGATGCCTGAGCACCAATCATGGTTGATAGATCAAGTGGGTGACCCTGGACAATTGCCTGAGTGCGCTTAGTGACATCGCCCAAGAACTTGTCGTAAATCTTTGAATCAATCAAACCGCGTGATGGACATGTACATACTTCGCCTTGGTTAAGTGCAAAGAGGGTAAAGCCTTCGAGCGCCTTGTCGTAGAACGCATCATTTTCAGCTGCCACATCTGCGAAGAAGATATTTGGACTCTTTCCGCCGAGTTCAAGAGTTACTGGAATGATGTTCTCTGATGCATATTGCATGATCAAGCGACCAGTCGTGGTTTCGCCCGTAAATGCAATCTTTGCAATACGTGGAGATGATGCAAGTGGCTTACCTGCTTCAACACCAAAACCATTGACGATATTTACAACTCCAGCTGGGAGAAGGTCGGCAATGATTTCCATTAGGAACATAATCGATGCTGGAGTCTGCTCTGCTGGTTTCAGTACAACGCAGTTTCCTGCAGCAAGCGCTGGTGCCAACTTCCAGACAGCCATCAAGATTGGGAAGTTCCAAGGAATAATCTGACCAACTACGCCGAGTGGTTCGTGGAAGTGATAGGCCACTGTGTCATCATCAAGTTCGCCGAGTGAACCCTCTTGTGCGCGGATTGCTCCTGCAAAGTAGCGGAAGTGATCAATCGCTAGAGGAATGTCAGCATTGATCGTTTCACGAATTGGCTTTCCGTTATCCCAGGTTTCTGCAACAGCAATAGCTTCAAGATTAGCTTCCATGCGATCTGCAATTTTGTTGAGAATGATTGCGCGAGCTGTTGCAGAAGTTTTTCCCCAAGCAGGCGCCGCAGCATGTGCTGCATCGAGTGCTTTATTGATATCTGCTTCGTTACCCCGAGCAACTTCGCAAAATACTTTTCCGGTAACTGGTGTTACATTCTCAAAATATTGACCTGATTGCGGCTTTACATATTCACCGTTAATCCAGTGGTCATATCGAGCTTTAAAGGTTGCCTTACTTCCAGGTTGTCCCGGTGCAACATAATCAGTCATTCTCTTCTCCTTTTTCCTTGGGCGTCATTGCCACAAGATATGTTCAAGGTAATCCTGCCTATTTTCGAACTGAATAGAAAAGTGCTGAGAATTTGCCTAATTCGTTACAGATGAGTGCTATCCCCTGCAGGTAATCTGGCTAAGTGGATAAGTACGAGGATGAGGTCAAAGAGCGCTGGGGTGATACAGAGGCTTATGCCGAGTCCAAATTTCGGAACTCCAAGTACTCCCACGCCGACTTTGCTGCGGCGAAGGTAGATCAAGAAGCTGCCACTGAGTTATTTTTCTACGCATTCGGAAATAGTTTGCCTGTCTCGTCAGAAAAGGCACAGGCTGCCGTAGTTGCCCATCGCGCTGCGATTTCAAAATGGTTTTACGAATGCTCTGTTGAGATGCAGAAGAATTTGGCACTGATGTATGTACAGGATCCACGCTTTAAGAAGTACTACGACAGTCGCGTAAACGGACTGGCGCAATACGTACATGATGCAATCATGGCTCAATAAGTTTCACGCTCAATCTATCTGCCAACTCACATCCATTTGAGGCATAGCCCTCTGGTTGATCTTGTTATAGAGAGCAGAATGAAACTACAAGAAGTTTTCTTGTAGATATAGAAAGCTGGAAACAAAATGAAGGCCCTTGTATATGGCGGTCCTGGAAAGAAGGAATGGAAAGAAGTCCCAAATCCTAAAGTTTTGAAGCCAACGGATGCAATTGTTAAAGTAGAAACCACCACAATTTGTGGAACTGATTTACATATCCTCAAAGGCGATGTACCAGCAGTTACTCCGGGCAGAATTCTTGGCCATGAAGGAGTTGGCACAATTACCGAGATTGGCAGCTCAGTCGTGAACTTCAAAGTTGGCGATCGCGTCATCATCTCCTGCATCAAATCCTGTGGTGCTTGCTCAAATTGCAAACAAGGTTTGTACTCCCACTGTCTCGGAGATGAAGGCGTCTCTGGCTTGGGTTGGATTCTCGGACACCTTATAGACGGTACTCAAGCTGAATTTGTTCGAATTCCATACGCAGATAACTCACTCCACGCGATGCCTGCAGGAACAACAGATATCGAAGGCGTGATGCTCTCTGACATCCTGCCTACAGGATTTGAAATGGGAGTTCAGTACGGTGCTGTGAAACCTGGAGATGTCGTTGCCGTCATCGGAACTGGACCAGTTGGATTAGCAGCCATTGCAACTGCCTCTCTCTATGGGGCAGCCCGAGTGATTGCAATTGATCTCGATACCAACCGATTGGAGAAATCTAAGGAGTTCGGGGCAACTGACACTGTCGTCTCGGGACAAGATAAATGGAAAGAACAAGTTCTTGCCATGACCGATGGCGCAGGCGTTGACGTTGCTATTGAAGCGGTGGGTGTTCCACTTACCTTCGAAATGGCTACCCAAATTGTTCGGCCAGGTGGACATGTAGCCAACGTGGGAGTGCATGGAAAACCTGTATCTCTAGAACTGCAAAATCTCTGGATCCAAAACATCTCTATCAGTATGGGATTAGTCAATACGAATACGACTCCCCTCCTTCTGAAGTTGGTAACCAGCAAGAAGATTCATGCAGAAAAGTTCGCTACACACACATTTACTTTTGATCAATTTATCGATGCGTATGACACATTTAGTCGTGCCGCAGAGACTAAAGCGTTGAAAGTAATAATTACAGCTAAATAGCCACTAAATAGGCGAAGGTCGGCTTGGGAAACTTTCCAAACCGACCTTCGCCTGTATTATTTTCGCCCATCGATTCCCCATAAAAACATCTAAATCTGCGACAGGTTATGTAACAACTTGTACAAACATTTTTGGGCAAAGTAAGCGTGAATTGAGTGCACGAACTATAAAAATAAAGAAGAGTCGCCCTATAAGCCGGATCCTGTCCATCTTGCGATTGGATCACCATCCATCTAGTTCTGCAATTGCTCGCAGAATCAAGCAACCTACCCGATAGCTCGAACGAGCAGTTCTCAAGCGCTATCAATCTGGTCTTGCTCCAAGTGGGGTTTGCCTAGCCATCTATGTCGCCATAAATGCTGGTGGTCTCTTACACCACCGTTTCACCCTTACTCACTATTGCTAATGAGCGGTCTATTTTCTGTGGCACTGTTCCCGCGGGTTTCCCCGGGTGGGCGTTACCCACCACTTTGCTCTGCGGAGTCCGGACTTTCCTCGGTATGTAAACATAACGCGGTGATCCAGGCGACTCTTCTCTTCCCCAAGGATAGTGGCTAGTAGCATGCGCTTTCCATGAGGATTTTGCTACCGCCCAGCGAGAAGAAGCGAACTCCCACTTCATCCAAAGCCCTCAACTTGGCTGAACTCTCTTTCGCTTCGGAATTAACCCACATCCGAGCCAAACTCTTAGCTGATCTACCGGGTCTACCAACAGAGCCCGCTGGCCCCGCTATCACCGTGTACTCCGGCGTCCTTTATCAAGCCCTGGGATGGGAGAGCTTGAACGAAAAAGACCGTGCCCGTGCTTGCGAATCCATAGTGATTTCATCTGCCCTCTTTGGAGCGCTCAAAGTTGACGACGAAATTCCAAACTACAAACTCAAGGTGAAAACCAGTCACTGGAAAACTCCTTTGGAAAAAGCGTTGTCCGAATTGGAAGAAGAATTAATAGTCGATTGTCGATCATCGACTTATGCGGCCATGTGGAAATCCAACCCACGTATAACCACTGGCATTCGAGTTTTTGAAATAAGAAAAGGAAAGCGCCAAGTCATCACTCACATGGCCAAGAAGACACGTGGCGAAATAGCTAGGTTCCTAATCAAAGAAAAAGATTCGCCAGGAAGCCCAGAAGAGCTTCTGATGGTGTTGGCAAAGAAATTTAATGTGGAATTAGTTATTCCTAAAAACGGTAAGGGCTGGTTTCTGGACGTAATTGTCCATCCAACTTCTTAAAGGATTGGCTGTTCGCTCATTGAAAAGAGAGCGATCAATCCATCGGAAGGCCAAATCTTTATAGTCGTAATGCTGCACGGTGAGATATCAACATGAAAAATACTTTCAATCGGAGTATCCAGCGCAACGCAGACTGCGCCTTTGATAACAACATTGTGAGTGACTACAGCAACTTTTTCACCGGGGTATTGAGCTGCGATTCTGCGAAGTGCGCTTCCAGCCCGTTCGGAAGTGGCGGCGTAAGATTCTCCCCCGCCTTGCCGGTACCAAGGATCTGCAACCCAAGCTTTGAATTCTTCAGGAAATTGCTCTTCAACTTGAATAGGAGTTAATCCATCCCATTTTCCAAAGGAGGCTTCCTTAAAGTCTTCATCAATAATGGGAACTAGTGGCACGATTTTCATAATCTCTTCAGCGGTATCTCGAGTTCTCTGGAGGGGAGAAACTAGCAAGACTCTGGGATCTCTAGTTGCCAAAAGCTCTGCTACTGCCCGCGCTTGCTCACGGCCGCGCTCGGTTAAGCCCGGGTCTGACCCATCTGAACCAGAGAATCTTCGCTCTGGGGTCAAAGGAGTCTCGCCGTGACGAATGAGGAAGATAGTGGTGGGTACTTCGCTGGAGAACATTCTTGAATGAAGAAAATTCTTCTGCACATATTTAGTTTCAGCCACTTCGCCATCGAGAGCTTTGTTCGCGAGACGATCTGCGTGCGAGTTGAGATCACGAGGGATCCAGGTAAAGGAGATGAGCGAAATTGGATGAATGCTCCGCGCTTTCTTGGCGAGTTCGCGCATATCGGGATGCTTGATCTGCCAACGTCCTGACATTTGTTCGACGACTAATTTAGAATCCATTTTCACGTCAATAGTTGCTTCTGGATCTAAAGCGTGCGCGGCTTCGAGGCCTGCGATAAGCCCGCTGTACTCAGCAACGTTATTGGAAGCGATGCCGATGGATTGAAAGAGTTCTTTTAAAATCTTGCCATCTTCACTGACGACTGCGCCATACGCAGCCGGGCCAGGGTTTCCGCGCGAACCACCGTCGGCTGTAATGGTGAAATGGCGAGCCATGGTTAAATGCGGACCAAAATCCGTCGGCATTCTTCGCAACGCAATACTTCTTCGCCATCCAAAGTTTTGATACGTTCAATTTCAATGGCATTGATTGCCAGGTGGCAACCGCCGCAAGTATTACCCAAGAGCAATGCGGCACCAACGCCAGCGCCACTTGCGCGAATCTTTTCGTACAGTTCGACAAGTGCTGGGTCAATCTGCGGAACCAAGGACCGACGTTCTAGTTCTTTTTCGGCAATCTCTTTTTCAATTTCAGTAATGCCATTTTCAAGACGAATGTTAAGTTCGAGCTCTAACTTTTGCAGCCCTACTTCGTCATTGCGGAGTTCCTCGACGCGAGTCTTGACCGAGTCGTGGCGCATCATGATCTCGAGTTCGAGATCTTCTAATTCAGATTTGCGTTTGCCCAAAGTGCCGACTTCATGTTGCAACTGCTCGAGCTCCTTGGCCGAGGCGCTGCCTGAGGCCAAACGAACCTCATCCTTGGTGATGCGATCTGAGACTTGTTCGACCTCAAGTTCGCTGCGGCGCAGGTCAATTGCAGCATCTGCAAGTTCGGCTTCAACAATGGCCAGCTCGGCAGCGCTGGTGGCCAGGCGAGCGTGAATGGCAGTGATTTGTTCTCGCTCGGGCAATGAGGCCAGGCGGTGGCGAGCGCCCATGAGAGCTGTATCAATTAATTGCAGTTCGATAAGTTGAGATTGATGTTCGGGCGAAGCCTTCATTGGACTCATCCCTTCGGTCTTACCACCACCTGTGTGTGGTGGGCGCTGAGGGGATCGAACCCCCGACATCCTCGGTGTAAACGAGGCGCTCTACCGCTGAGCTAAGCACCCTTGCTGGTTTGGCTATGTAGTTCTATGCGAGCGCCCCACTCTACTAGGCGAGGCGCTGCAGCGGAAAATTCGGCTTAAAGACCAGCGAGAACGGCTTTGTAATCCCCGGCGTTGCGGGCATCGCCCAGGCCATTGACGACCTGCCAACGCAGAATCCCCTCTTTATCCACGATGAAGGTGCCACGTACGGCACAGCCACGCTCTTCATCAAAGACGCCATATGCCTTTGAAGCAGCGCCATGTGGCCAGAAGTCAGTGAGAACTGGGAATTTGTAACCTTCTTTTTCAGCGAATGCTCGCTGGGAGAACATGTGGTCACAGGAAATGGTCAAAAGTTCGGCATTATCATTTTGGAAGGATCCGAGATCATCGCGCATGGCGCAGAGTTCGCCGGTGCAGGTTCCAGAGAAGGCAAATGGATAGAAAACGATGACTACGTTCTTCTTGCCTTTGAAGGAGGAGAGAGAAACGACTTGACCGTTCTGGTCCTTAAGTGTGAAATCAGGTGCAGGAGTACCAAGTTCGAGTGCCATGAAGAAACCTTTCAAATCGCCAATCGTTATGGGCTCACTCTATAGAAACTCGCATAAATATTCTGAGCGAGGAGAAGGGCTATTTACGGCTGGTTTTACGCGCAACTAGGCGGGTTGCGGTCCAATCTGCAGATGCGGAAAAGGAGACAGTCTGAGAGAGACCGGCCGTAGGCGCGGCATCTTGAATATCGCTGGGTTCTACATGGCCCAGGCGACCCGATTTGGGGGTCATGAGCCAAATGGAACCAGAGTCAGCCAGGAAGGTGAGGCCATCGACTAGTTCATCGACCAAATCACCATCGTCTTCCCGCCACCAGATGAGCACTGCGTCGACGACCTCATTGGAATTGCCATCCAGCAGGTCGCTACCGGTTTTGGCGATTAAGGAGAGGCGAAGGTCTTGGGCGACGTCGGAATCGGCGCCTACCTCAAGAATAAGTTGGCCAGGCGCAAAGCCCATGCGCTCGACCGAACTGGTCGCTCCATGCGGGGACGAGATCAAGCCTGGGCCTCCTTCACTGCCCTAGTCCACCCAACCTTGGCCTCCCGCGCAAGTGCCTAGTGGGTATTTCACGGTAGATTTCTCGCTGGAGTGCTCAGTGCTGAGCGGCAGGGAAATGTGAATTTTTAGGCATCCGGCCCGAATCCGGAATTGCCAAACTGGCCCCACGCCAGGCTGTAAAGAGCCAAACTGAGAAGAGAGATTGAGGGCATGACCATTAATTTTGAGCCGAGCCACCTGATTGACCAACTGGTCGATACCGATCCACAAGAGACCGCAGAATGGCAAGAATCCCTTGACGCCGTATTGAAAGCGGCCGGCCCCGTGCGCGCTCGCTACTTGATGCTCAATCTGCTTAATCACGCTCAATCAAAAGACCTTGGCGTCTCTGAACTGCGCGCAACGGATTACATCAACTCGATTCCGCCAGCCGGCGAGCCAGATTTCCCCGGTGATGAAGAGATCGAACAACGCATTCGTCGCATGATGCGCTGGAATGCCGCAATTATGGTGCACCGCGCACAACGCCCTGGTGTTGGAGTCGGTGGTCATATCTCTTCTTATGCCTCATCAGCTTCACTCTATGAAGTTGGATTTAACCATTTCTTCCGCGGAAAAGATCATCCAGGTGGTGGCGACCAAATTTATTTCCAGGGTCACGCTAGCCCCGGAATGTATGCGCGCGCTTTTCTTGAGGGTCGCTTAACCGAACATCAGATGGATGGCTTCCGCCAAGAACTTTCGCATGAAGGTGGCGGACTATCTTCATATCCACATCCACGGTTGATGCCCGAGTTCTGGCAATTTCCAACAGTCTCCATGGGTTTGGGACCGCTGAATGCGATTTACCAAGCGCGCTTTAACCGATATCTCCATGGACGCGGAATCAAAGACACCAGCCAACAACGAGTCTGGGCATTTTTGGGTGATGGTGAAACTGATGAACCAGAAACTCTTGGTGCCATCAGCTTGGCCGCACGCGAAGGCTTGGACAATTTAACTTTCGTCATCAACTGCAACTTGCAACGCCTCGATGGTCCCGTTCGCGGTAACGGAAAGATTATTCAAGAACTCGAATCCATCTTCCGTGGCGCCGGTTGGAATGTCATCAAGGTCGTCTGGGGTCGTCAATGGGATGAACTCATTGCCAAAGATCGCGAAGGCGCTCTGGTCGATTTGATGAATCGCACCACCGATGGTGACTATCAAACCTTTAAAGCCGAAAGTGGCGCCTATGTGCGCGAAAACTTCTTTGGTCGCGATCCCCGCACTGCAGCGCTGGTTGCTGACTGGAGCGATGATCAAATTTGGGCGCTGCGTCGTGGCGGTCATGATTACCGCAAGCTCTATGCCGCCTACAAAGCAGCCACCGAGTCCAACGGACGCCCCACTGTCATCTTGGCAAAGACCGTTAAAGGCTGGACTTTAGGTTCTTCCTTCGAGGGCCGTAATTCAACCCACCAGATGAAGAAAATGACTCACGATGATTTGCTGCAATTCCGCGATCGTCTCCACATTCCCATCGCCGATGAATTAATCGATGCCAAACTTCCGCCGTATTACCACCCAGGCGTCGATTCGCCTGAGTACAAGTACATGATGGAACGACGCAACGCCCTAGGTGGTTCGATACCGGCTCGTCGCAAGATCTCCAAGCCATTGGTTCTGCCTCCCATAGAGACATACGAATCGGTCAAGCGCGGCAGCGGAAATCAAGAAGTTGCCACGACCATGGCCTTTGTCCGTCTCTTGAAAGATCTCATTAAAGATCCCGAAATTGGCAAGCGCTTTGTACCGATCATCCCTGATGAGGCCCGCACCTTCGGTATGGATTCACTCTTTCCATCCTTGAAGATTTATTCACCATTGGGTCAGACCTATACATCTGTCGACCGCGAACTCATTCTTTCCTATAAGGAATCAACCTCAGGTGTCATCTTGCATGAAGGCATCAATGAAGCTGGTTCGGTTGCATCCTTCACTGCTGTTGGATCTTCGTATTCAACACATGATGAACCCATGATTCCGATTTACATCTTTTATTCCATGTTCGGATTCCAACGCACAGGTGACGCGTTCTGGGCAGCTTCTGACCAGTTAGTTCGTGGCTTTGTCCTCGGTGCAACTGCAGGACGCACCACACTCAACGGCGAAGGTCTCCAACACGAAGATGGTCACTCACATTTGCTGGCATCTACCAACCCCGCAGTCGTTGCTTACGATCCTGCTTTTGGTTACGAGGTCGGGCACATCGTTCGCGATGGTCTGCGCCGGATGTACGGCGAGAACAGCGAGAACGTTTATTACTACCTCACCGTTTATAACGAGCCTTACGTTCAACCTGCCGAACCTGAAAACTTGGATGTTGCAGGTTTGCTCAAAGGCATTTACCTCTATGCACCGGCATCGACAAAATCTAAACGTCGAGCTCAAATATTGGCCTCTGGCGTTGCCATCAATTGGGCGCTCAAAGCCCAAAAGTTACTGGCCGAAGATTGGGGCATCAGCGCCAACGTCTGGTCAGTCACTTCCTGGAACGAACTCCGTCGCGACGGCCTTGAAACCGATCGCTACAACATGCTCAATCCCGATAATCCGCGCAGCGCTTTTGTTACCAAGAAATTGCGCGGCCAAGATGGTCCAGTTATTGCAGTCAGCGACTTCATGCGCGCGGTCCAAGATCAGATCGCTCCTTGGGTCGAACAAGATTTCTTCGGACTCGGCACCGATGGTTTTGGACTCTCTGATACTCGCGGCGCGCTGCGTCGCCACTTCAAAGTTGATGCTGAATCCATTGTTTTGGCTACGCTGTCGCGCATGGTCGAATCTGGCGAACTCAAGCATCGGGTTCTAAAAGAGGCTATCGATAAGTATTCGATCAATGACGTCAAGGCTGCAGATCCGGGCAATACCGAGGGCTCTGGATGATCGGCCGCTTTCCCATCGTCGACATCTCCCCCGTAGTTCATTTCGGTGGAGAAATAATCGGTGTGAAAGCCGTTCCGTTCGAGCGGATCACCATCTCTGCGGTGGTCACTCGAGAAGGACATGATGCTTTAGGTGTGCATGCGTTGCTCTATGACCCAACGGGGACTGAAGTACAACGTGTGCCGATGCACGAAATCTGGCCCGGAACCGACCGTTACGAGGCGCAGATCCAACCAACCGATATCGGACAGTGGTCCTTTGCTATCGAAGCATTTGATGATCCTTTTCATACTTGGCACCATGACTCCGGTATCAAAATTCCAGCTGGTATCGATACCGAACTCTGCTGCACTATTGGCGAACTACTTCTTTCTGAAGCTCTATCGGCAGATAAGGAAGCAAAAGCTCTACTTGCCCCAGCCCTGAAGGCCTTAAGTAATAAAAAGCTTGCACACGCAGATCGATTTGATGCTGCTACAACTTCAGAAATTCTCGAGTATTTCCATCGCCACCCAATCCGTCGCTTCGTCACGACTTCGGAGTTGTTCCCAATTCGGGTGGAACCATCTCGTGCGCTTGCTGGATCCTGGTACGAATTCTTTCCCCGCAGTGAAGGCGCAATTCGCAACAGCGATGGTTCAATTTCTTCCGGCACTTTCACTACCGCCATCAAACGACTTCCCGCGGTAGCCGCTATGGGCTTTGACATTTTGTATTTGCCACCGATTCATCCCATCGGCAAGAGTTTTCGTAAAGGCAAGAACAACACATTAAATCCCACCGAGAGCGATCCTGGCGTCCCTTGGGCAATTGGTGGTAGCGCTGGCGGACACGATGCCGTTAATCCAGAACTTGGAACTTTGGCAGATTTTGAAAGTTTCGTTGCGGCAGCGAAGAAGTTGGGTCTAGAGATTGCTCTGGATCTTGCGCTGCAAGCCTCACCCGATCATCCATGGGTGAAGTCAAATCCTCAATGGTTTACTACCAGACCCGATGGCACGATTGCATACGCCGAGAATCCACCAAAGAAATATCAAGATATTTACCCAATTAATTTTGATAATGACTACGACGGTATCGTCGCCGAGACTCTGCGCATATTGAATTTTTGGATTTCCAAAGGCATCAAAACTTTTCGAGTCGACAATCCGCACACCAAGCCGGTGCGCTTTTGGCAAGAAGTTATCGGATCCATTAACTCCCAATACCCAGAAGTTATCTTTCTCTCCGAGGCATTTACCCGCCCGGCGATGATGCATTCGCTCGGCAAAGCCGGCTTTCAACAGTCGTACACATACTTCACGTGGCGTACTTCAAAGCAAGAACTCATTGAATACGGCACCGAAGTTTCTAAACAAACGTCGGCATTCTTTCGCCCCAACTTCTGGGTTAATACCCCAGACATCCTTCCCTTCCACCTCCAAAGTGGAAATCCCGCCGTCTTTGCTCAACGAGCAGTCCTGGCCAGCACGATGGCTCCATCTTGGGGAATGTATGCCGGCTACGAACTCTTTGAACACATCCCGATTCGCGATGGCGCCGAGGAGTATCGAGACTCCGAGAAATATGAAATCAAAATCCGCGATTGGGAAGGTGCAGCAAAGACTGGCCTTACCCTGGCTCCCTTTATCACCAAGCTCAATGATATCCGCCGTCTTCACCCCGCACTTGGGCAACTTCGAAATCTGGAATTTCATCACACGGATTCCGATCAAGTTCTGGCCTATTCCAAACGAGAAGGCGATGACCTTATCCTTGTCGTAGTAAATCTCGATCCCATCAGGACTCAAGAGACAACGGTGCATTGGAATATGGCTACTCTAGGAATTCCGCACGACGTCTTTGAAGTTTCAGATCTATTGGACGGCCATTCTCATTCCTGGTCCCCACATACTTTTGTTCGCCTTGATCCCGCCAGGCCCGTCGGAAAGATCGCCCACATCTGTCAGGTAAAAATTTAATGGGGCGCTTGTCGAAGATATTCGGCAAAGATGCCGAGCCGGAAATTTCACATGAAAGCGCAGCCCTGACCGAGGAAGTTCCGCTGGTTCATTCTCCGGTTGGGTATCTCAATCCCAATTCATCGCTTGGCGAAATGGATCTCTATTTAGTCGGCGAAGGCCGACACGAACGTCTGTGGCAAGTTCTAGGCGCGCAGGTAAAGCGCACACCAGATGGCCAACTCATTGGCACCGCGTTCTCGGTTTGGGCGCCTAACGCTCGATCGGTCAGTTTGGTCGGTGACAATAACTACTGGGATAGGAATACACATCCCATGGTCCCTCTTGGCGGCAATGGCATCTGGGAAATCTTCATAGCCGGGGTTGGCCCTGGCACTAAATATAAATTTGCGATTCAAGCTAACGATGGCAGATGGATCGATCACGCTGATCCCCTGGCACGACAGACTGAGATCCCACCACTTACTGCATCCGTCGTCAACGAATCCACTTACCAATGGGGCGATGGCGAATGGATCCAAGCGCGAGAAACATTCCAACCCTGGCGTTCTCCCATTTCGGTTTATGAAGTTCACCTGGGCTCGTGGCGCCCTGGACTTTCTTACGTACAACTTGCTACCGAACTAACGGCCTATGCCCGCGAAGCAGGATTCACTCACATTGAATTCTTGCCACTCATGGAACACCCTTTTGGCGGTTCGTGGGGGTATCAAGTCACTTCATTTTTCGCACCTACTTCTCGCTTTGGCTCCCCCGATGAGTTCCGCTTTCTGGTGGATACCCTGCATCAAGCCGGAATCGGCGTCATCATGGATTGGGTTCCTGCTCACTTCCCCAAGGATGAATGGGCGCTAGCCAAATTTGATGGCACCGCTTTATACGAGCACGAAGATCCTCGCCTGGGTTACCACCCCGATTGGGGAACTTTGATCTTTAATTACGGGCGCAACGAGGTCCGCAATTTCTTGGTTGCCAGCGCCCTTTACTGGTTGCTCGAACTGCACATCGATGGCATTCGCGTTGATGCTGTTGCTTCCATGCTCTACTTGGATTATTCGCGGAAATCCGGTGAGTGGTTGCCTAATAAATTCGGTGGCCGCGAAAATCTAGAGGCAGTCTCCTTCTTGCAAGAAGTTACAGCCACCGCTTATCGCGAAGCTCCAGGGATCATGATGATCGCCGAAGAATCCACTGCTTGGGGCGGAGTCACCAAACCAACCGCAGACAATGGATTAGGTTTCGGTTTCAAGTGGAACATGGGCTGGATGCATGACACGTTGGAATATATTCAACATGACCCGATTCATCGAAAATTCCATCACAACGAAATTACCTTTGCGATTCTTTATGCATGGAGTGAAAACTTCATGTTGCCGTTTTCTCACGATGAAGTCGTGCATGGCAAGGGATCAATGGTTAACAAGATTCCAGGCGATCGCTGGCAGAAATTAGCAACACTGCGCGCCCTCTATGGATTTATGTGGGCACATCCCGGCAAGAAGTTGCTCTTTATGGGTTGTGAATTTGCGCAGAATGATGAATGGAGCGAATCAAAATCCTTGGATTGGCACCTTGTCGATTATGACGAACATCGAGGCGTCCAAACGGCTATTAAAGATATGAATCACCAATACAAGGCCAACCCATCCCTGTGGGAACGTGACACTTCTTCGGAAGGGTTCGCCTGGCTAGTTGGAGATGATGCGGCTGGTAACACGTTGGCCTTTGCTCGCTTTGACGAGAACAAGAAAGCAACCGTTGCCATCACGAACTTCTCGCCAGTTCCGCAGGATCGCTACACATTGCCGATGCCAGCTGCTGGTCAGTGGAAAGAAATCCTCAATACCGACGACCTGAAGTACGGCGGATCGGGCATCGTGAACCATGATGTTGTCGCAGATGGAGGACCTCTTCATGGATACGCGGCTTCAGCAACGTTACGGTTACCGCCCCTGGCAACTGTCTGGTTAGTTCAGGAATAAAACGTTTTGAGTTCTGGCCTATTTGGCTAGAACTTCATCGCGTCCAAGATGTGCAACAACGGATGCCAACATCAGCAAAGCGCCTGGAATCAGCAGGGCAAAGAGCACAGACGTAGCTTGAGCAATCCAAGAAATGCCGATCTTGATAAAGAAGATCAAAATTCCGTTGACCAGCCCTAATGATGCAACGACCACACTGCCGGGCAGGCTTGATCTGCGACCAGCAATCCCGAAAAATGTCGGTGCCAAGTGGGAACAGCCCAATCCACCGAAAATGAACCCGACGAGTACCAAGATAAATCCCAAGGTTTTATGGCTCGGAGCCACCCAATTACCCAGAACAAGAAAAATTATGAAGAGCGCTCCGCCAATCAACGTTCCTCGGAGCATGAGATAACGCTCAGATTTCATCTGCAAAAGTTTGTGAATTGTGAATCGGCCGGAAATCATCGAAATCATAAAGAGGATATAACTCAGAATACTTAGTGAAGCGCTCATGCCAATCTGCTCTTTTGTGAAGATTGTTGCCCAGTCATTCGAAGCAAACTCAATCATCAGAACGCAAACGAGACCAAAGGTAATCGTGCGTTCAAAACTCAACGCCGCGAATAAACTCTTGATTGAAATGCTGGTGCTGTCATCATGTTCGGAAGTTCCCGAAAAGAAATCATGACGCATATTCCAAATTGAGATCTGGGTTGAAATCCAGATGATGGCCATCATCACATCTATGTGCCAAGCTAACGAAACATGGGCTGTGATCAGAAATGCGAAAATGGCAGTGCTTAGCGCCCCGGTGCTCCACAAACCATGCAACCGCGGAATTAGGACCAGGCCGGTCTCTTCTTGGCGTCTCAACGCTTGGCCGTTGGTTGATATGTGATACATGGAAAGGGCAGCGCCAGTTGCTATGTTCACCAGGAGAAAAATCCATGACGTGTGCAGGTGCGGCATGGCGGCTACAAGTGCATACATAATGGTTGAACTTGCAACAAGAACGGGCTTTGGTCCAATTCGATGAACAATGTGTCCGCCAAACATGAGGGCCAACGTAGATCCGACTCCGCCTAGGCTGAGCAAGGTCCCAAAAGTGCCATTATCGACACCCAAGTTATGTTTGATTTCGGGGTTGCGTGGCGCGATGGCCATGATTCCAATTCCAAAAAGAAAGAAGAGTAATTGCAGGTTTTTCTTTTCGCGCGTATTCAATTCTTTCAAAATAGGGCACTCGCCAGTAATTGCCGTGCCTTCAAAAGAATCGGGTCATCGGGATCGACCAAGGTAAAGAGGGTCAAAAGATGATCTCGCACAAGTTTGCGATCATCATCGGTTGTGTTCTTGACCAATGTGATCAGCCGATCAAAGGCGATTTGATTCTTGCCCTCCAAAAGTTCTAGATCTGCTGCCAGCATATTGTTGGCAATATTCAGACGATCTTCGTTAGCCACTCCGATGGCAGAAGCCGCATCAATGCCGGCGGTACGGATAAAGAGTTCGGTCTGGGCTAAGCCCAATTTCGCCAATGGTTCAAATGGTTCGCGCTTTAACCATGCTTCATAGGACAGCTTGGCCGCCGCAAAATCGCCTACCTCAAGAGCTGCAATAGCTGCTTCTTCTTCAGGTTCGAGTTTGGTCTCGATGGGAGCATTTTCAACTGGCGCTTTACCAACGCCGCGCTCCGCGGCGATAGACAACACCTTGTCGATTACCTGGCGAACTTGTTCTTCGGTTGGAACAGATTCAAAGAGTGGGACGGGTTGCTCTTGAATAATTGCCAGCGCAAGTGGAACGGATTGAACCTGTAGCGCCTTTGCAATGGCAGGTTCGGCATCGACATTGACCGATCCAAAAATCCATGGCGCTTGCTCAGGGTTGGCACTATCTGCTGTATGAAATTTGGAGAGTATCTGAGCGATTTGTTGAGATTGAGTACTGCGCGACGACCAGCAGAGCAGAATGACAACCTGAGTCTGTGAAGGTGCCAGGAATTGGGCCACCATGTTCTCAGCAGTAACTGGCAGACCGAAATCTCCGCCTGCTGCCACCTTTGGTGCAGCCAAAGCACTGAGATCAATCGCCCGGTCAAAATTCTTTGGCAATTGTGGTGAACTCATAGCCCTATCTTGCCAAAGTTTTGCGGACAGACCTAAACGAGTTGAGAGTTAAGTACTTCCTGCTCAAAACCTTCATTATCAACAACGCCGGTATCTGTTCGGTACGGCAAAATGGAGTGGACGTACTCCTGAACCGCATAATCAATGCCTAGATCGCGTCCGGCTTTTTCCCCAAGATACCAACGATGCTCGAGAATCTCGTGGAACATCTGTGCGGGTTCAACTCGACCACGAAGGGCTTCGGGTATTTGGCCCAAGACATGATCGAACACTTCTGTCAGCCAACGGCGAGCGCTCTCCTCGATGGTTGGAAGTGGCTTTTTCTCTCGAGATCGGAAACGGTCAAATGATGCCAATAATCTCTTTGCCTGCAATTCCTCGGCATGAATTCCCAATACTTCAAGTAAGCGATTTTGATGATAACCGGCGGCGACAAGTTTGGGCTGGAACTTGAGTGCGCCTTGCTCACCGTCAATAAGGACTTCAACCTCTTCAACTGCAAAGCCCAAATCTTGGAGCGAGCGCATCGCGCGTTCCACGGCATGACGATCGTTAGGGTCGAGAATTTGTGGCTCTTTGAGCATCTGCCACAACCGGCGATAGCGCTTTATTACGGTATCGCTAGCGCGAATGGGATCCATACCTGGATGGAGCAAACCCGCACAGGCTAGGTCTTCCAGTTCCGCTGCAACATTGAAATGTGCGATATCCAGGTCATGCTCGCGCTGACCATCGGTCAGGCTCTGATGGAATTCGCCGGTCTCGGCATCGACCAAATAGGCGGAGTATTCGTTGGCATCGCGTCTAAAGAGGGTATTGGACAAAGAACAGTCGCCCCACCAAAACCCGAGCAGATGGAGGCGAACCAATAGCAGCGCCAGAGCGTTGGTCATGGTTCCGATTTCGTGCGGAGTGACTGAATCACTCAGCAAGACTCGGTACGGAAGCGAAAACGGCAAATATCGAGTGACCAAGGCCGAAGGCAAAGATTCACCATTGACATCGGTTCGGCCGTCAACGACGGCAATAGGTTCAACCGAAGGGGCGGCGCGCTGAGTGAGCTCGCGCAAGATCGTGTACTCGCGATTGGCGAATTCCGGGACGGTCTCTTTAACCGCATAAACCTCAGATTCTGGATCTGGGGTGGCATGGACTAGTCGAACCACGTGGCGGGAAATACCGCGCATATCCGTAAGGGTCGGCTCCTCCGGCCAGCTCTCTAGCGGTTGCGCCCAGGGCAGCAGCGCGCACGCTGCGATCTCATCGCCCAAGCCAACTATTTTCAACCCCGTCATTCCACAATTCTCCCCTACTTCCTGACCCATACGCCTTGATTCAGGTTAACTGTGGGTGAGAAATAAGGCTCGTTCGTGTTACATATCTCATCTTTGCCTCGCGAACATCGATAAAATGGAAATATGGCGCTCATCAAACCTACAAAGAAGCTCAAGCGAACTACACCTGCGCCCGAAGATCTTGGGGCCTCTGGGAAACCTCTCGACATTTCGCACCCGTTCTATTTTGGTTTTCTGGCCGCCGCTGGCGCGCTGGTTTCCATCACCATGCTCAAAGCACTAGCTTCGGCCAGCCAAGTATTTGTATTGATTCTCTTATCCCTCTTCCTCGCAGCTGGGCTAAATCCAGCGGTAGAGCTATTTCGAAAATGGGGTCTTACGAGATCGTGGGCGGTCTCTGCAATCGTTGGAATTGTTTTAATTTTTGTAAGTCTCTTCGCTTGGGTAGTAATCCCACCGGTGGTTCACCAAGTGAATGCCCTATTAGCCAACGCCCCTGAAATCGTCTCCAACCTCAAACACAATTCTTTAATTAATCGACTTAATGAAAACTATGGCGTCATCGATTCGCTGCAAAAGAAAGTTTCAGAAACAATTAAGAACGGTCAGTTTGTGGTCACCGCATTTGGCGGCGTGCTTGGTGTAGGGCGCGCTGTTGTATCCGGTGCAATCGCAACGTTGACGGTCTTGGTTCTGACATTATATTTTCTAGCATCCCTGCCAAAGGTCACAAAGGTTGTCTATCGAATAGTTCCAGCCAGTCGCAGAGTTCGGGTAGCCCGGCTCTCCGATGCCATCATCTTCCGAGTTGGTGTTTTCGTGGGTGGTCAGGCGATCGTCTCGGTTATTGCAGGGATCTTCGCTTTGATTTTGGGTTATGCAATTGGCATCCCCTATGCGACGGCGATGGCAATGTTGGTATTTATCTGTGGTTTGATTCCATTAATTGGCCACATATTGGGCGTATCGGTAATGACTTTGATCGCATTTACCAAATCTCCAACTACCGCATTGATTGCTTTTGTTTTTTACGTTATTTATATTCAAATTGAAAATTACCTCATCATGCCTCGAATTATGAAACAAACACTGGCTGTGCCTGGCCTGGTCACGATCTTGGCTGCATTACTCGGTACCAGTTTGCTAGGTTTGATCGGAGCAATAATGGCGGTTCCCATTGCAGCTGCGATCCTGCTCATTCTTGATGAAGTGGTTTACCCCAAAGCAGATCTCGCTTAACTTTCTATTTCACTTTTACTTTTAAAACTTATACCGAATAGAGGATGCGATGAAATACAAGAATCTCGGACGTTCAGGTCTCAGTGTCAGCAGACTCTGTCTGGGAACTATGAATTTTGGACCAGAAACTGATGAAGTAACTTCACACGCCATCATGGACTCGGCCCTAAGCCATGGTCTTAATTTCTTTGATACTGCTAACCGATACGGCGGTCCCGATAATTGGGGCGCTACCGAAAGCATCATTGGTCGTTGGTTTGCTCAAGGTGGTGGACGTCGTGACAAAGTGGTGCTCGCAACAAAGCTTTATGGCGAGATGGATCCTTGGCCCAACAACCGTGGGGTATCAGCACTCGCAATTCGCAAAGCAGTAGATGCCAGTCTGAAGCGTCTACAAACTGATTACATCGACTTGTATCAAATGCACCACATCGATCGCGCCACTCCATGGGATGAAATCTGGCAAGCGATGGAGGTTCTCGTCGCACAAGGAAAGATTCTCTATGTCGGCAGCAGCAACTTTGGTGGATGGCATATCGCCCAGGCACAAGAGCAAGCTCACGCGCGCAACTTTGTAGGACTAGTTTCTGAACAATCGATCTATAACTTGGTACAACGAGATGTCGAGCGTGAAGTAATTCCAGCAGCGGCTAATTATGGGTTGGGGTTATTGCCTTGGTCTCCTCTGCATGGTGGATTGCTCGGTGGCGTCATCAAGAAAGAGAACTCCGGCAAGCGCCGACTTCAAGGTAGAGCCAAAGACGCGCTAGACGCCATCCGGCCAAAGATTGAAAGCTATGAAAATTACTGCCATGAAATTGGCTATGAACCCGGTGATGTTGCATTGGCTTGGCTTATGGCCCAACCCGTTGTTACTGCACCGATCATCGGTCCACGAACGATGGCGCAGTTTGATGCTTCACTGCGCGCCTTGGATCTCGAACTAACCGAGGCTCAGTTAATGCGCCTATCGGAGATATTGCCGGGATACAAGACTTCACCTGAAGATCACGCCTGGTAAATCGGCTCCCCAGTTTCTTCATTCCAGTCCCGAGCAAGGGGTAGAGCGTCTGGCGCTACAACTCTGGTGATCTCAGAGAGCACTCGGTAGACCGACGGCTCTCCCACCCAGAGATGTTTGGCTTCGTCGACAGCAATAATTTCGATATGCGGGATGACGCTAAAGCGTTCCCGTGCTTCGTGTGGCTTTAAGTAATCGTCATGCTCGGGAACTAAAGCGATTACCGGTCGTCCATCCTCGCGCCAGAATTCCAGGTCGGTGATTTTGGAAGTTCGCAGCGGCGGGCTAAGCAATATTAAACCGGAAATTCGTGGGTCCCGAGCATGGCGTAGCGCCAGGTCAGTTCCAAAGCTCCAGCCGACTACCCAGAGGTCTTCCACTGCTAATTCGGCATAAGCGAAATCAATGGCCCCTTCAACGTCGAATTGTTCGCTATCGCCGTGGTCAAATTGGCCTTCGCTGGTGCCGGCTTCACTGCTCGTCCCGCGCGTGTTAAATCGAATAACTTCAATCCCAGCCAGCGCTGGCAAGCGGTTAGCGGCCTTACGATAAATATGGCTATCCATCATTCCGCCATGTGTGGGCAAAGGATGAAGGCAGAGAATGCTGGCCCGACGAGCTCCGACCGGTGCGGCCACTTCACCCACCAAATTGAGGCCATCGGATGTGGGAATTCTTATCGGGCGGCGATTGGCGGGCAAAACTGTGCTGGATCTAATCGGTGCAATCACAGAGTTGAGTTTAGTCTTATGTCATGAATGGGACTGACTCACTTTTAACCTTCGCCAGCCATGATCCTAAGACAGGCGAGGTCCTCAAAGAATTTCACATTACCGACCAAGCCAACGTCAATGCCATCGTTGCGGATGCGCGCCTTGCTTCGCTTGCGTGGCAGGCGCTGGGCTTTGAAGGCCGCAAGAAGGTATTACTGAATTGGTGTTCGGTTCTTACCGAAAATCTCAATGAAATTGGCTCATTGATCGCCACAGAAACTGGCAAGCCAGTCGGTGATGCGACATTGGAAGCCTCGCTCGCAATTGGCCACTTGGCGTGGGCAGCAAAGAACGCGGGGCGAGTATTGAAACCTCATGTACGCCCTTCAGGAATATTGATGTTCAATATGAAATCTGAAGTTGAACGTTCGCCCATGGGCGTCGTCGGCGTTATTGGTCCTTGGAACTATCCGATCTTCACTCCCATGGGTTCAATTGCCTATGCGCTTGCCGCCGGTAACACAGTTGTGTTCAAACCAAGTCAATTCGCACCAGCAGTTGGTGACTGGCTGGCTCATAGTTTTGCCACGATTGCGCCGTTCCCCAATATTTTTTCGGTTATTCAAGGATTGGCAGACACTGGTCAATTCCTTACCAAGAGCCAGGTCGACAAAATATCTTTCACCGGTTCTACTCGCACAGCAAAATTAGTTGCTGCTACGTGCGCTGAAAGAATGATCCCCGTCGTGTTGGAATGCGGAGGCAAGGACCCGGTCATCATTGCTCCAGACGCGGATATTAATAAGGCGGCCGAATACGTCCTGTGGTCTGCCATGTCCAATGCCGGACAGACTTGTATCGGCGCGGAGCGAGTTTATGTCGTCGAAGAAGTTGCAAATTCATTCATCGAAAAAATAACGGCCTTAGCTAAGAAACTCGAACCCGGAAAGAATTACGGCCCAGCAACGATGCCATCTCAGTTAGGTGTTATTCAAAGCCACATCAACGACGCAGCCGCTAAAGGTGCAAAATTTGCTTTGGGGAATACCGATTCCGTCGGGGCAAAATATGTTGAACCCGTCATCATGCTCGACGTCCCGGAAGGTTCGCTAGCGATTACTGAAGAAACTTTCGGTCCGACTCTGACTATAAATCGCACCACCAGCATCGAAGAAGCAATCTCTCTTGCCAACGCCACGCGTTACGGACTAGCCGCATCGGTCTGGTCGAAGCGGCACGGCCATCACATCGCATCGCAACTGCAGTGCGGTATGGTCTCAATTAATTCAGTGATCGCCTTTGCCGCAATCGCTTCAGTTCCTTTTGGCGGTGTGAAAGATAGCGGCTACGGTCGGATCCATGGCCCAGAAGGACTCATGGAATTCACCTATCCGAGAACGATCATCTCCCCGCGTTTTAGGATTCCGATCGAATTTACGACTTTTTCTAGAACTCGCTTCGCGGATAATTTCATTAAGACGTTGATCAAGTTCCTACATTCCAAGGTCGTGGGTTAAAACCTAGGAGCGTTTCGCGTTCTTTCAGTGCGCGGGCGACGTTCATTGCGCTTGCTCCAACATGCCGAATGCCAATGACGGCGGCTCTCAACGTCTTCCTCTAACCAGGCCACGATATGGGGCGTCCCCATGGGAATTAATTGGTCGCACCCTGGGCAGCGATATGGCTTGGTTGAACTAGAGCCGGTAATTTTTCGTACCCGATAGATACCCTCAGAGTGCTCTTCAATGGTCTCGTTGGAAGTAGATATCTCGCGCTCCTCCGGCTTCGGACCACGTCTTTTGGGGTGGTTTCTACGAGGGCTCACCCTCATATTCTTTCGTATTTGTCCCGCTTTTGCCGATCGCGGTGGTGGAAATTCAGGCTGCTAGGGCATGATGACGCCATGTCAGCGGCGATTGAAGTTAAGGGCCTGCGTAAGGTCTACCCCGACAAGAAAAATGGCGACAAAATTGCTGTCGACGGAATCGACCTACGAGTCGAACTAGGTGAGATCTTCGCCATTTTGGGACCCAACGGGGCTGGTAAAACCACCACCGTAGAAATCTTGGAAGGGTACCGAGATCGCGATTCGGGCGAAGTCCAAGTCTTGGGAGTCGATCCTGGCAACTTAGAGAACCAAGATCTGACCTGGCGTAATCGCATCGGCATCGTTCTGCAATCTACAGAGGATGCAGCTGACCTCACCGTTGCTGAAACTGTTCACCACTTCTCGTATTACTACACCAATCCAAAAGATGCTGACCAGGTGATTGCCGCTGTGGGTCTGGCCGACAAGAGAAATGCAAAGATCCGAACGCTCTCAGGTGGACAGCGCCGGCGTCTGGATGTGGCGCTAGGAATTATTGGATCACCAGAAATTCTTTTCTTGGATGAGCCAACCACCGGCTTTGATCCCGAAGCACGACGTGCTTTTTGGGAACTCATACTTCAACTTCAGAACGAAGGCACCACCATCTTGTTGACCACGCACTATCTCGATGAAGCTGAAGCACTAGCAAATCGAGTCGCCGTCATTAATAATGGAAAGATTATTGAAGTCTCGACTCCCGGAAATCTAGGCGGACGCAACAACGCTAAAGCACGAATATCTTGGATTGAAGATGGAGTTCGCCAAGAAATCTTTACCGACAATCCAACTCTAGAAGTCTCAAAGTTGGCGACAAAGTTCGCCGGCGAAATTCCAGAGTTGACGGTGACCAGGCCGACTTTGGAAGAAATTTATCTCTCAATGATTAACGTGGAGGCTAACTAGCATGAGGAGTATTCTGCGAATTGGCTGGCTGCGCGGCGGCATCGAAATCAAACAGTTCGTGCGTCAACGCGAATCGGTAGTTTTTACCCTGCTCTTTCCGGTGATGCTGCTTTTCATTTTCGGGTCTGTCTTCAAAGACAAGATTGCTCCTGGCGTCACCTTTAGCCAATATTTTGTGGCGGGCATGATTGCCTCAGGATTAGTGAACACTGGTTTCCAACAATTAGCCATAACTATTCCCATGGAAAGAGACTTCGGAACTTTGAAAAGGCTGCGTGGCACTCCAATGTCTCCCATCTCCTATTTCATCGGCAAGGTCATCGTTGTCACAGTTTCCATGTTGGTTCAAGTTGCATTACTACTCGCCTTCGGAACTCTGCTCTTCGGTTTGAACCTTCCAGCATCTGCCGCGTTGTGGTTGCGCTTTATCTGGTTGGTAGTTCTCGGGAGTATCTGTTCAACGATCCTCGGAATTGCCTTCTCCAGTGTTCCCAAAAGTGGACGTGGCGCCTCCGCGGTGGTCTCTCCTATAGTCATTGTTTTACAGTTCTTTAGCGGCGTTTTCTTCCTTTTTTCCAGCTTGCCAAAATGGATGCAGGACTTTGCATCCTTCTTCCCACTTCGTTGGTTAACTCTGGGAATGCGCTCGGTCTTTCTGCCAGATAGCTTTGCTACAAAGGAAACTGGCCACTCCTGGCAGACCAACACGACGGTCTTGGTATTGCTCGCCTGGATAGTCGTCGGCACCGTTGTATCAGCCCGGACATTTAAATGGTCGGATCGTTGAGGAAAATCGCATCGCGTTTAGCCTTAACCTTGCTCGTAGCAGGCAGTTTGATTGGCGCCGGCCTTTCCCAGACTCAAGCAGCTACCTCAACGCCAAAGGCTTCGACCAAGGCCACC
>JBAXAO010000020.1:0-23976 GCA_037142435.1 Actinomycetes bacterium
AGATACATATAGGGTGACAAAGTGAGCGAAATTTCTGCAACCGTACGGTCAGCCCTCGATGCTGCCGTTGCCGCTATTGGTGGGCAAGCGCGCGAGGGGCAGATTGAGATGGCTGAGGCTGTCGCCAACGCTCTCTCCGATCGACATCATCTATTGGTTCAAGCAGGTACTGGCACTGGAAAATCCTTGGCTTATCTAGTCCCAGCGTTAGTGCACGGTAAAAAAGTATTGGTGGCGACTGCGACCTTGGCGCTGCAACGTCAATTAGTCGAGCGCGACCTACCTCGTATCCAACCGGCGCTGGAAAAAGAGCTTGGTCGAGAACTCACTTTCGCCGTGTATAAAGGCGTCGGAAATTATCTCTGCCTCCAGAAAATGAATAGCGACATATCTGATCCCGACAATGAAATTTTGTTGGAGATCTCATCGCTGGAAAAAGATGCCAAGAAACTACGCGCATGGGCCACGACTCCCGGAGTATCCGGAGACAGAGATGATGCACCCGAAGTTGATCGCCGAGTTTGGTATGCAAACTCCGTTTCCGGACGGGAATGCATGGGTAAAGACGAGTGCGCATTCGGTTCTCAATGTTTCTCGGCCAATGCCAAAGCAAAGGCGCAGAGCGCTGATGTGGTAGTCACTAACCACACCTTGCTGGCCATTGAGATCGTAGACTCACATCCGATTTTGCCCGAGCGCGATGCTGTGATTCTCGATGAGGCGCACGAATTTATGGATCGCACCACTCAAGCTGTCACGGAGGAACTCTCTGCTGGTCGAGTCGAACGAGCTGCCAAGATGGCAAAGAAACATTTGCCCGGCAAGGTAGCTGACGCACTTGGGAAAGCCGCTGATGCATGCGCGGAAGCAATTGCAGATTTTGCTGATGACGTGAGATCAGACCAATCACTGAGCGGTCGCTTGCCTGATCTTCCTGCCCAACTCGAAGCCCCTATTCGCAAGGTGAAAGAAACGGCACAAGCGTTGGTCAATCAGATCACCAAAGATTCGGAAATTTTGGATCCTGATTCTCAAGCAGAACGAATTCGCGTAAAAGGCGCCGTCAATGAAATTTTGCAAATTGCTACCAAGATGTTGCGTCCGGGGGCAGCTCAAGTGCTCTGGTTTGATCCCACATTTTCCACGCTCCATCTTGCGCCACTTGATGTATCAGCGGTCTTGCGTCAAAACTTGTTGACTCAAACCCCGGTCATCGCCACCAGCGCCACTCTCTCAGTCGGTAAGAATTTCGATGCCATTGCTCGCGCGATTGGGTTCATAGGCGCCACACCTGCCTCCAAAGGAAATTCGTCCGAGGAGACAGAAGAAGATGCCTTTGATTCGTATGGCGAGATTGACCCATCGAATGTGCAGATGCTGGATGTGGGGTCACCCTTCGATTTTGCCAACCAGGGCATGCTTTATTTACCCAAACACTTGCCCGAGCCCGGTCGCGATGGTCCATCGAAGGAAGTTTTGACCGAACTCGGCGAACTCATCGAAGCCGCCGGAGGTCGTACCTTGGCGCTCTTCTCCTCGTGGCGAGGAGTCGAACTGGCTGATCTCCATTTAAGGTCGGTCCTGGCAGAACTCAAAATTCCGATCATCACCCAAAAACGAGGCGACAGCGTGGGATCGCTTGTTGACCGTTTTGCTAAAGAACCCACATCGGTTTTGCTTGGCACGATTTCACTGTGGCAGGGGATTGACGTTCCCGGACCTGCTTGTACTTTGGTGGCTATTGATCGGATTCCTTTCCCACGCCCGGATGAGCCAGTAATGAGCGCGCGCGCTGCACAAGCAGATGCGTCGGGCGGCAGCGGTTTTATGCAGATCAGTTTGCCGCGGGCTGCGCTCTTGCTTTCGCAAGGAACCGGGCGCCTAATTCGGTCGATTGACGATCGGGGAGTAGTCGCAATTCTGGATTCGCGGATTGTGACCAAACGCTATGGCTCGGTCTTGCTCAATTCGATGCCACCTTTTTGGCGTACCAGCGATGGCGCCATTATTAAGGATTCGTTGCGCCGCTTACACAAACAATTCTCGGAGGATGGGCAATAATTTAGGCCAGGTATTAGCAAAACTGGGATGAAGATTCTTTTCAACTACTTGATCAATGTGCACCCATTCAACCTGCTGAGATTCGTCATTCTGCTCGTGGGCGATGAGGCCGGCATCGGCCAGTGCAATTATGGTGTCGTATCGCCAATTTCCGTGGTTATCTTCAAAGGTATTCAAAGGATGTAGAAGATGGGGTTCCATTCCAATTTCTTCGACAGCTTCCCTGATTGCTGCATCAGTGACGCTCTCGTGTGAGTCACGAGCTCCGCCCGGAATTCCCCAAGTGTCGCCGTTATGCACCCAAGGGGCACGATGTTGGAGAAGGACAGCCCCATCGCGGAAAAGCAAGAGTCCAGCGGCTCCGTGTAGCCCCCAATGGCGGTTGCCGCAGGCACATTCCACCCAGCCGTCTCCATCGCGATGTGCCACACCTCTAGAGTGGCACGAAAATGGTAGGTGCGCTCGTGAGGTTCTCCACAAGCTGATGCGATAGCCCGACGTGATGAAAACTCCTGATTTAGGGTGCCACCTATGCGCAAGCTCCTCGCCATTCTCATGCTCGTTCTATGTATTCCATTTCCGGCATTGGCTGCCAATTGCACTGGCAAAACCTGTATTGATGTCACTACAGATCCACAGCGTGGTGGAATCGTGATCACGGCAACCCAGAATTCTCCTGGCCATACGTCAAAACCACGTATTCGAGCCACGCCTCATCCCGTCCGCACTCCTGTTCGGCATATCGCCAAGGTGCGACCAAAGCCAACACCCAGTGCTACCAAAGCCGGAACTGCGAAGAAGATTGTTCGTCGAGTCAGCAAAGCCGCTCGGACATTTACTCCAAAAGTTGTGGCGGCGGTTTCCCTCAGTGATTCTCTCATGCAATTAATCCCGTTGCGCAGCGTTTATTCGCAACCAGCCGGCGCCGCACTGACCGGCCTTCCGGTCTTCTTTTGGACTGACACTTCAACCTTCTTTGCAACGACGGCAAACATATTGGGAATTGCCGTTGGCGTTTCTCTCCATCCAAATTTCGAATGGGACTTCGGTGATGGTGCCCACCTGCAGACCACAACATCAGGCGCGGCATATCCCACCGGTGGGATTTCACATGTTTATTCCAAATCCGGTCGTTATCTTGTTCGATTAGCAATTTCTTGGTCGGGAACGTGGAGCGCCGGCGGAAACAACTTTCCAGTTTTAGGTGATGTGGTTGTCCAAAATTTCTCGCTAGATCTCGTTGTCGCTCCTGGACCAACTCATTACTTGCAGTGATCACACATCTTCCTTCTCCACAGAAAATCTTTTCTCCCGATCGTAGTTGTCGCAATATCTACAGGCTCTAGCTATGACAACACTTACTTCACCTCATGATCTTCTGGCTGCTGTTCCTTTTCTCGTTGGCTATCATCCGACTGACTCGCTGGTCTTAATTTCTCTGATAGACGAGCGTATAGGCCTAGCAATGCGCGTCGATTTCCCAACCGAGGCTGATCCCGACCAGATAGATTCTTTAGCATCACACCTGGTTCGCGAGAATTCAGATGGCGCTCTGATCGTTGCCTATTTGCCGGATTCGATCTCTGAAAGCGATTATCTTTTAATTCCACTCCAGGAGGCGATAGAACTTCGCGGCGTTCCGATTCGCGAATGCTTAGAAATTAAAAAAGGAAATTGGCGATCACTCTTATGTGCTGACCTTGAATGTTGCCCACCATCTGGCAATCCGCTTCCCGAACTTTCAGATTCTCGCATTGTTGCTGAACAAGTTGTACGGGGCAGAAGACTTCCCTACAAGGACCTCGACGAGATGCGCGCTTCATTGACTTCCCTTAAACCCGACACAATCTTGAACCGGAAAATCAAGGCCCTTCCCGAGATCGATTACGAATCCAACCAAGTCCGCGAATATCAGCGACGCGGGGCCTTGGCCGTAACCCAACTTTTGGCACACTTTCAATCGGAAGGCAAGAGTGAAGATAAAGATTTGGTTGCCCATGTTTTGGCTCGACTTCAAGATTTACAGGTTCGCGACTACGCGATGGGAATAACCACATCGGAAAATATCGAAGATCTTCAGACTATGTGGCATTGGCTGATGCGAGTAGCGCCTAAGGGATATATCGCACCAGCAGCGACCCTCTTTGCGGCCGTGGCATACGAGAACGGCGATGGCGCCCTTGCGGGGCGGGCTCTAGATCGGGCTTTTGAGGATGATTTAACGTATTCGCTAGCAAAACTACTTCGTCGAGTCTTTGCTGCCGGCTGGCCACCCGAGAGTTTTACTCGAATGAGAGGTGAGCTTCACCCAAAGATCTGCGCGGCCATATTTGGCGAGTAGCATCTGATCCATGATTGTAGGAATCCCAAAAGAAGTGAAGAATAATGAATTTCGCGTCGCGGCTACTCCTTCGGGCGTACACGCTTTTGTTACAGCCGGCCACACCGTACTAGTGGAAAGCAATGCGGGTATTGGATCGGCAATTTCAGATGCTGACTACGAAAAAGCTGGAGCAAAGATTGTTGCAACGGCTGATGAAGTGTGGGTCAGGTCCGATCTCATCATGAAGGTTAAAGAACCTATTGCCGTGGAATATCCACGAATGAGATCGGGACAGATTCTCTTCACTTATCTGCACTTAGCTGCCAGTCGCGAATGCACCGATGCAATTATCAAGAGCGGAATCACCGCAATCGCCTATGAGACTGTTGAAATAAATCGCCACCTTCCACTCCTTGCGCCAATGAGCGAGGTTGCCGGTCGCATGTCCATTCAAGTTGGCGCCGCGACCTTACAAAAGAGCGCTGGTGGTCGAGGCGTCCTGCTCGGAGGAGTCCCCGGAGTAAAGCCAGGCAAGGTAGTAATTCTTGGTGGTGGAGTCGTGGGCGTTGCTGCAGCAACAATTGCTCTAGGAATGCGCGCCGATGTCACGATTCTAGATCTCAACTTGGCTCGCCTGGGAGAAATCGACAATCTCTTTGCCGGACAGGTCCGCACGCTAGCGTCCTCCGCTTATGAAATTCAGGCTCAACTGGAAGAAGCCGATTTAGTTATTGGTGCCGTCCTTGTGCCAGGAGCCAAGGCTCCAAAATTAGTCACCGATCAACTGGTCGCAAACATGAAACCCGGCAGCGTTTTGGTCGATGTCGCCATTGATCAAGGTGGTTGTTTTGAAGGCTCCCGCGCGACCACACATACCGACCCAACATTCCCTGTCCACAACTCGTTGTATTACTGCGTTGCCAATATGCCTGGAGCCGTTCCCGCAACGTCCACCTTTGCACTGGCTAATGCCACGATTCGCTACGCCTTAGCGCTGGCAAATAAAGGTTGGGAAAAGGCGCTCGCCGATGATCCAGCCTTAGGAGCCGGCCTCAACGTTCACCAAGGAAAGATCTACTACGAAGCGGTCGCTCAAGCTCACGGCCTCTAGCCTTTACGCGTACTAGTTAACATGCCCGTAACCTGGGCTGGAGAGTATTGCGCTCATGAGCGATGAGATCTCCCGCCAAGAAGAGTTTGTACTGCGCACGTTAGAAGAACGCGGTATCCGCTTTGTCCGTTTGTGGTTCACCGATGTTCTGGGATTTTTGAAGTCGGTGGCGATTGCACCCGCCGAACTTGAAAACGCGTTTGCCGAAGGCATTGGTTTTGATGGTTCGGCGATTGAGGGATTTGCTCGCGTTACAGAATCTGACATGTTGGCTAAACCCGATGCTTCTAGTTTTGCAGTGCTCCCTTGGCGCACTGAAGCTCCCGGTGCTGCGCGCATGTTCTGCGATATCGCATCACCAAACGGTCAACCATCACCGGCTGACCCACGAAATGTTTTGAAACGAACCTTAGGTAAAGCTGGCGAAATGGGCTTTACCTGCTACACCCACCCCGAGATGGAATTTTTTCTCTTTTCAAAACCACCCGTCGCAGGCGAAATTCCAGTACCTGTAGATTCAGGCGGATATTTCGATCAGACTCCCTCCATCGTGGGACATGATTTCCGTCGTCAGGCGATCACTCTGCTAGAAGCGATGGGCGTTTCGGTGGAGTTCAGTCATCACGAAGCGGCTCCGGGTCAACAGGAAATCGATCTGCGATATGCCGATGCTTTGAGTACCGCGGACAACATCATGACCTTCCGCCATGTGGTGAAGGAAGTGGCCTTGGACCAAGGCTTCCATGCCTCGTTCATGCCTAAACCTTTCACCGATCATCCCGGTTCGGGAATGCACACACACTTCTCGCTTTTCAGTGGTGAAGAAAATGCCTTTTATGAAGAAGGTGCGCCACATCAACTTTCTGCCGTGGGGCGCTCTTTTATTGCCGGAATTTTGCGACATGCACGAGAGTTCACGGCCATCACCAACCAGTGGGTCAACTCATATAAGCGCCTGACCGGTGGGGGAGAAGCTCCGGCTCTAGTGACATGGGGTCATAATGATCGATCGTCGCTGGTGCGAATACCTTCGTATAAGCCAAAGAAGGAGAACTCAACCCGAATTGAAGTGCGCTCGCCTGATTCTGCCTGCAACCCGTATTTAGCATTTGCAGTAATTATTGCTGCAGGTCTTAAGGGCGTCGAGGATGGGTATGAACTAGTGGAGTCAGCTAGCCCAGAGAAGCTCCCGACCAACCTGGATGAGGCAATAACCGCCATGGAATCCAGCACTTTGGTCCGGGAAACTTTAGGCGAAGATGTTTTTGAGTATGTTTTACGGAACAAACGTGCCGAATGGGCTGATTACCGACGCCAAGTGAGCGCGTTTGAGTTAGATCGGTATTTGCCCGTTCTCTAACAAGGGATATACCCTTTTGCCATGAGCAGCCTCTTCACTTCACTCCTCCTTCGCTGCCGCGGCGGGGCCAACTAACCGGTCACCTCGCCCGCGGGTTTTGGTTGTGCCGGTAAACACCAAATCCCGTGAAAGCCTTACAGAGGAGTAAAAAATGAATTTTCCAGATCAAATCCCCAGCGCAATGCCAATCCATCGCTATGCCCCCTTTATTCCTGTTGATTTGGCCGATCGCACCTGGCCAACCAAGCAAATAACTAAAGCTCCGCAATGGTGTTCTGTTGATCTTCGCGATGGCAATCAAGCCCTCATTGATCCTATGGATGCCCCGCGCAAACTTGCGATGTTCAAGCTATTGGTAGCGATGGGTTACAAGGAGATCGAAGTTGGATTTCCATCTGCCAGTCAGACCGATTTCGATTTCGTCCGCCGGATCATCGAGGAGAACCTCATTCCAGATGATGTCATCATCCAGGTGCTAACTCAGGCGCGCGAACCCTTAATTCGTCGCACGTATGAAGCAATCAAAGGTGCCAAGCAAGCTGTCGTGCATCTGTATAACTCAACTTCGACGTTACAACGTCGCGTCGTCTTTGGCTTAGATAAAGATGGAATCAAGAAGATCGCAACAGATGGTGCCGAACTTTGTTTACGCCTAACAGATACGGTTCCAGGCACAGTCGTCTCTTTCGAATATTCGCCTGAGTCTTACACCGGAACGGAATTGGAATACGCTGTCGAGGTCTGCAATGCCGTCAATGATATCTGGCGTCCAACTCCTGGATGGAAGAGCATTGTTAATCTCCCTGCCACTGTTGAAATGGCCACCCCAAATGTTTACGCCGATTCGATCGAATGGATGCATCGCAATCTTGCATACCGCGATTCGGTAGTTCTCAGTTTGCATCCTCATAACGACCGAGGTACTGGTGTAGCCGCAGCTGAGCTTGGTTATATGGCTGGTGCCGATCGCATTGAAGGAACGCTCTTCGGAAATGGTGAGCGCACCGGAAATGTTTGTTTAGTAACTCTCGGGCTCAATTTATTCAGCCAGGGCATCGATCCTCATATTGATTTTTCCAATATTGATGAAGTTCGGCGCACCGTCGAATACGCTAACCAACTTCGTGTACCCGAGCGTCATCCTTACGGTGGCGATTTGGTGTTCACGGCATTCTCCGGTTCGCATCAAGATGCGATCAAGAAGGGCTTTGAGCATCTTGAACGTGATGCGAAAGCAGCGGGCAAATCCATCGAAAATCAACTTTGGGCGGTGCCTTACTTGCCTATTGATCCGAAAGATATTGGACGCTCATACGAAGCTGTGATTCGCGTCAACAGTCAGTCCGGTAAAGGTGGCGTCGCCTATTTAATGAAGAACGAACACCACTTAGATCTACCTCGACGTCTGCAGATTGAATTTAGCCAGGTTGTTCAATCAAAGACCGATGAAGAAGGTGGCGAGGTTTCCGCCGATGACCTTTGGAATATTTTTGAAGATGAGTACTTGCCGTCAAAGGGAAAAAATTGGGGACGCTTCCGCCTAGACGGCTTATCTCAATCTTCCCACTTAGATGAAGACGTTCAGTTGAGTGTTGAACTCGCAGATTCTGGGACGCTTCACTCGCTCAAGGGCACAGGCAATGGTCCCATTGCAGCTTTTGTGGCAATCATGAGTGAGCATTTGGCACCTATGAACGTTCGAGTTCTGGATTATTACGAGCATGCGCTCTCGGCTGGTGGGGATGCCAAAGCCGCTGCATACCTAGAGTGTGAAGTAGGGGATCGAGTCTTCTGGGGCGTCGGCATCGACCCCAGTACGACGACTGCGGCGCTCAAAGCGGTTATTTCTGCGGTAAATCGCGGCCAGCGCACAGTTATATCCCTCTAAATTTCCGCCGTAACCGTTACGGTGTAATCCGTGGCTCTTTATCGTGATCAAGCGATCGTCCTTCGCACCCAGAAATTGGGCGAGGCCGATCGCATCATCACGCTCTTTACCCGAGACCATGGTCGGTTACGTGCAGTGGCCAAAGGGGTAAGACGTACTAAATCTAGATTTGGTGCCAGGCTAGAACCCACTAGTTATGTCGATCTGCAGCTGTACACCGGCAAAACTTTTGATGTCGTTACGCAAGCCGAGAGCATCGAAAATTTTGGCGATGCGCTGACTGCCGACTACCAGCAGTGGACTGTGGCATCGGCCATTTTGGAATCGGCCGAACGTTTCACGCAACAAGAACACGAACCGGCCCTGCAACAATTTCTTTTAGTTGTGGGCGCTCTTAAAGCGCTGGCACATAACACCTACGATCCGTCACTGATTCTGGATGCCTATTTGTTGCGATCCCTTTCCGTTGCCGGTTATGCGCCCTCACTAACTACCTGCTCGCGTTGCGATAAGCCCGGACCGCATAAGTATTTTTCTCTGGTCGGTGGCGGCAGCGTCTGCGTAGATTGCAAGCCATCGGCTGCAGCAACTCCCACCATAGATACCTTGCAACTTATGTCTGATTTACAGACCGGCGACTGGGAGAGCGCTGTTACCAGCGAACTTCGCCATCGCCGAGAAGCATCGGGATTGATCGCCGCATATCTGCAATGGCACCTCGAACGTGGATTGCGCAGCTTGCCGTTAGTAGAAAGAGCTTAAGAGTGGCTAAGAAATATCTGGCGCCAACACCACATCCAACTGGGGCGAAGCCACCGAAACTTCCGACATCTGCCATCCCACACCACGTCGCAGTTGTCATGGATGGCAACGGTCGCTGGGCAAAGGCGCGTGGGTTGCCCCGAACCGCTGGGCACGAGGCTGGGGAAGCGTCTCTCCTTGATGTGGTTCATGGCGCCATTGAAATCGGCGTCAAAGAGGTAAGCGCATATGCCTTCTCGACGGAAAACTGGAAGCGCACACCCGAGGAAGTTCGTTTCCTCATGGGATTTAATCGTGACGTTATCAGACGCCGGCGCGATGAAATGAACGCTATCGGGGTGAAGGTGCAATGGGCAGGTAGGCCACAAAAATTATGGTCGAGTGTCATTAAAGAGCTGGAAATCGCGCAAGAGATGACGAAAACCAACTCCGTGCTTACTCTGAATATGTGCGTGAATTATGGCGGTCGCGCTGAAATTGTGGATGCGGCACGAGAGATTGCCGAACTTGCAGCGAAAAAGAAGATTAAGCCCGACCAGATTACCGAGAAGCTATTTGCCAGCCACCTCTACCAACCCAAGATGAGCAATGTTGATCTGTTCTTGCGCTCTTCCGGCGAACAACGCACCAGTAATTTTCTGCCATGGCAATCGGTATATGCCGAGATGGTCTTTATGGATGTTTTGTGGCCAGATGTGGATCGCCGCACACTTTGGAAAGCGATCGAAATCTATGCCGAACGCGAACGTAGGTTTGGAAAGGCTTAATTAGCATTCGCTGCAGAGGCCGAATATTTCGGCGGTATGGCCAATCTCGCGAAAGCCATTTTCTTCACCAGACTTTTGCGCCCATTTTTCAATGGCCCCGCCTTCGATCTCGACGGTCTTGCCACAGTTTTTACAGACTAAGTGGTGGTGGTGCGAGTCGCCGCACAAACGGTAAATCGCCTCGCCATCATCTTTTCGCAAAATGTCGACTGATTTTTCGTTGACCAAATTCTGCAAGGTGCGATAAACGGTCGTTAAACCAATCGACTCCTGATTGCGTTTCAAAACGAGATGAAGCTCTTGTGCGCTAGCGAATCCACCGACTCGTTCTAGGGCTTGTAAAACTTTCGTGGCCGATTTGCTCATAATGTAGCAACCACCAACCACATGATGGCGACGCCACCTAGGGTTGCCAACATAGTCATGCGCGAGGGGTGACGTGAATGGGCTTCGGGCAGGATGTGTGAAGTAGCGATGTAAATAATGAAACCAGAAAAGATAGCCAAATAAATTGCTAACCAACTGCTGCTGATCGTTAGCGCTCCTCCGATCGCTGCACCGCTAATTCGGGCAATGGCATCGACAAGTAACAATAATTTTCCACGCGAACTCCAAGAGCCACCTTTAATCAAAAGTGCAACGGTATTGAGACCATCACTAAAAGCGTGAACTAGCAAAGCCAAGAAGACGGCAAAGCCGAATGCGTTACTAACGTGAAAGGCCAGGCCTAGGGCCATTCCGTCTAGGAAGACGTGACCGGCCATAGCAAAAGAGCCCACGGCGCCTGCGATGTTTCCGTAATGCGTGTGATCATGGTCGTAATCAGAATCAGCTGGTTCATGCGAACCGGCGAACTGTTCGAAGAAATGCAGGGCCAAAAAACCGCCTACGAAGGCGAGGGTGACCGCTGGTAGTCCGCCAATCTGCAAGCTTGCGTTGGCAAAGACCTCGGGCATCAGATCGAAGGCGACGAGTCCCAATAAGAGCCCAGCCGAAAGCCCGAGAACCAGGTGAAATCGATCTTTAGAGCGAAGTGCCACTGTTCCGCCCAGGGTGGTCGCTAATACGGTTAGGGCCGCGAGCAGTACTGGAGTCATAACAAAAGACTACCAAGAATGGAAATGATTGTCATTTCCATTCTTCTACCGCTAACCTTCGACCGTGATTGCCATTGCTCGCTTCCGTGTACCTGCCGCCTCTGTCCCGCAGTTCACGCTCGATGCCGAAGTCGCGCTCGCGGCATTGGCTGCCTGCGATGGCTTTGTTCGAGGGGAGTTTGGTCAGAACACCGACGAAGTTGATCTTTGGGCGCTGGCAACAATGTGGAAGAACGTGGGTTCGTATCGCAGAGCCCTGAGCAATAATCGTGTAAAAATGGAAGCAGTACCGATGCTGGCGCTCGCAATCGACGAGCCGGGTGCCTATACAAGGTAAAATTCTATTTCTTGCGACCAGCAAGGAAGAGCCGACAGCCAGCCGGAAGAGAGAACAACATGGCCGCAGATAGATTAGACACCATCGTCAGCCTCGCTAAGCGACGCGGGTTTGTTTACCCATCATCAGAAATTTACGGCGGCCTTCGAGCTGCCTGGGATTACGGCCCCTTGGGCGTTGAACTTAAAAATAACGTTAAACGCCAATGGTGGAAGTCCATGGTTCAAGGCCGAGAAGATGTTGTTGGCTTGGATTCATGTGTCATCTTGGCACGCGAAGTCTGGGAAGCCTCTGGCCATGTGGAAACATTTTCCGATCCCCTGACCGAGTGCACCGCTTGTCACAAGCGTTATCGCGCCGACCATTTAGAAGAGGCTTTTGAAGCGAAGAACGGCCGCGCGCCTTCCTCTATGGAAGAAGTGAATTGCCCTAACTGCGGCAACAAAGGAAAGTTCACCAACCCCAAGCAATTTAGCGGTTTGCTGAAAACCTATCTCGGCGCTGTTGAAGATGAATCTGGTTTGGCCTATTTACGTCCCGAAACAGCCCAAGGAATTTTCATTAACTTTGAAAATGTGGCGACCACCTCACGGAAGAAACCACCTTTTGGAATTGGCCAAATTGGAAAATCATTCCGCAATGAAATTACTCCGGGAAACTTCATTTTCCGTACCCGTGAATTTGAACAAATGGAAATGGAATTTTTTGTCGTTCCAGGAACAGATGAGGAATGGCACCAATATTGGATTGATACTCGCTTGGCTTGGTATAAGAATCTAGGAATCAATCCTGATCGCTTACGCCTTTTCGAACACCCTAAAGAGAAGTTGTCACATTATTCCAAGCGCACTGTGGATATCGAATACAAGTTCGAATTCACCGGTACCGAATGGGGCGAGCTTGAAGGTATTGCTAGCCGCACAGATTTTGATTTGAAGGCTCATGGCGCTGCCTCAGGAAAAGATCTCTCATGGTTTGATCAGGAAAAGAACGAACGTTGGGTTCCCTTTGTCATTGAACCGGCTGCCGGTGTTGATCGCTGCGCCCTCACTTTCCTGATGGACGCATTCACTGAAGATGAAGCCCCCAACTCTAAAGGCGAAATGGAAAAGCGTGCGGTTATGAAATTGGATCACCGTCTGGCTCCAGTAAAGGTGGCCGTACTTCCGCTCTCACGAAACGCAGATTTATCGCCTAAAGCCCGCGATTTAGCCGCAGAACTGCGTCAAAACTGGAGCGTTGATTTTGATGATGCAGGAGCAATTGGCAGACGTTATCGCCGCCAAGATGAGATCGGAACGCCCTATTGCATCACAATTGACTTCGATACTTTAGAAGATAACGCGGTCACCATCCGCGATCGTGACACTATGGCACAAGAGCGCATTTCACTGGATCAGGTGTCGGCATGGCTGGCTCCACGGTTGTTGGGGTGCTGAAGCAAGCCATTCATAATCCACTTCGTCTTCCAATTGCCAACGGCCAGTTTGAAAATGACGAGGTGGTTCTTACCACGCCAGTTGTATTGGCCCCGATGGCTGGAATCACCAATTCAGCATTTCGCACGCTTTGTCGCGAACAAGGTGCTGGTCTCTTTGTTTCAGAGATGGTCACTGCGCGCGCATTGATTGAACGCCATCCAGAAACCCTGCGTCTGATCACTCCTGGAAAAGGCGAAACACCTAGATCGGTTCAGCTTTACGGAGTCGATCCAAAAGTTGTTGGACTTGCGGTTCGAATGTTGATGGAAGAGAACTTGGCCGATCATATTGATCTCAATTTCGGTTGCCCCGTTCCAAAAGTAACCAGACGTGGGGGAGGAGCCGCACTTCCTTTCAAGCGCCAACTTTTTTCCAACATCGTTTCTTCGGCAGTGCAAGCGGCGGCACCTTTTGGCGTTCCAGTCACTGTAAAGATGCGCGTTGGAATAGATAGCGATCACCACACTTTCTTAGACGCTGCCTCATCCGCTGCCGATGCTGGTGTGGCTTGGGTTGCACTTCACGCTCGCACCGCTTCGCAAATGTATGAGGGAACAGCGGACTGGAGCGCCATTACCCGTTTAGTTCAACATCTTGCCCCTACCGGCGTTCCGGTTCTAGGTAACGGGGATATTTGGAGCGGCGCAGATGGTGTGCGGATGGTTGAAGAAACTGGCTGTGCCGGTGTAGTTGTGGGTCGGGGCTGTTTGGGTCGACCATGGCTCTTTGCGGATTTGGTGAGCGCATTCCACGGTTCTGATCGGCGAACCGAACCAACATTGTTTGAAGTCAGAGAGATTATGTATCGTCACGGAGAATTGTTGGTTGAGTTCTTCGAAAGCGAAGGCCGCGCGATGCGCGATCTTCGTAAGCATATGGCTTGGTACCTCAAGGGATTCAGGGTTCCGCGCGAGATTCGTTCTGCTTTTGGCATGGTTTCATCCCTCGGTGAATTGGAATTCTTACTTTCCCAACTTGAAGAGCAGCCTTATCCCAGCATGGTTGCGGAATCGCCAAGAGGCCGTAGTAGCCACGGGCGAGCAGTCTCCCTGCCAGATGGCTGGCTTAATGATCCATATGAAATCCCAGCGATCACCATCGACGATTCTGTTTCTGGGGGATAGCCGTGTTTTTCTTTAAATTTGCCAAGCGTTTAATAACGATCATTGTTCTGCTTGTCGTCGTGGTGCCGCTCTATATTGCATCTCAGATTTGGACAACGGGGACTTCATCTCATCCCGTGAAAAGTGATGTCATAGTGGTGTTGGGTGCAGCGCAATTCAATGGCAAGCCCACCCCGGTTCTCCAACTTCGTATCGACCATGCATTTGCTGTCTTCAAAAGTGGCTTGGCCAAGGAGATCATCACGGTGGGCGGCGGAGCAATTGGAGATCGAACCACCGAAGCCCAAAGCAGCGCCAATTCCTTGCGCTTACTTGGTGTTTCTACGAAAAATCTCGTGGTGGTTCCAGTTGGTCGTGACACTTTGACTAGCACCAAGAATTACGTAGCAGAAATGAAGAAGCGAGGTTGGAAGAGCGTCATCGTGGTGACCGATCCTTTTCACTGCTTCCGCGCAATCAGCATGGCAAAAGATTTAGGAGTCCTTGCAACCTGCGCGCCAGATCAAGGGCAGGCAAATATCTGGAGTGGCCCGGGATCGAAATATGTCGTTCGAGAAACAGCGGCATATCTGGCCTACAAAACGATTGACCGCTTAGGTATCCACCTTTCCGATCACCTGAAGAACTAGACTCGATAACACTATGGTTCTTCGCGCAGCTCAGGAGCATCCGGGATACACAGATGCCGATCGTGAACGTTTCTTAGATGAACCTGCCAAGCGCCCAGGTCGAACCGAGTTCGCGCGAGATCGAGCACGAATCATCCATTCCTTTGCGCTTCGACGGTTGGCCGCAAAAACGCAGGTTGCGGTTCCGTGGGCGGCAGATTTCCCACGAACTCGCTTGTCGCACTCGCTGGAGTGCGCCCAAGTTGGACGCGAATTAGGCGAGGCTTTGGGAGCCGATCCAGATCTGATGGAAGGTGCCTGTCTGGCTCACGACATTGGCCACCCACCCTTTGGTCACAACGGCGAAGATGCATTGAATCAGATTGCCCAAAGCTGCGGCGGCTTTGAAGGAAATGCGCAATCTTTTCGACTCTTAGTTCGACTAGAAGCAAAGACAGTGACGCCAATGGGAAAGTCCATCGGTCTCAACCTCACCAGAAGTTCATTGGATGCCGCCACGAAATATCCGTGGGCACGATCGGAGGCATCAAAGAAATTTGGTGTGTACGACGATGATGTCGAAATTTTTAATTGGATGCGCGAAGGCGCTCCTGATGGTGGCACCTCTCTTGAGGCCCAGATTATGGACTGGTCTGATGATGTTGCATATTCCGTTCACGATTTTGAAGACGCATTAGTGTCTGGTCAGGTCAAACTTCATTTCCTGCGCAACGATCTCTCGGACCTTTTTTCGGTAGCGAAATCAACTTATCTATCCGACATCACCGAATCAGAATCAGAAGCGGCACTCTCCAATTTGCAGGCTCTCTCTTGCTGGCCAGCCGACTATGACGGAAGCCACCGCCACTTGGCGAGGTTAAAGGACTTGGCCAGCCAAATGATCGGTCGCTTCGCCCTAGCAGCTGAACGTTCGACCAGAGATAAGTATGGGGACTCTGATCTAACAAGGTATAGCGCATCTTTAATTGTTCCGCGGGCTCAACGCGTCGAGGTGGCTTTGCTTAAAGCTATTGCCGGTTTTTATGTCATTAATGCCGATGTCGCGCAAAAACGATATTCAGAACAACAAATATTGATTCATGAACTTGTCGAAAAAGTCTTAGCCGGCGCCCCGAAGACGCTGGAATCCTTCTTTTTGGATGATTGGGAGGGCGCCAATTCTGATGACGAACGACTCCGAGTGGTCATAGACCAGGTTGCCTCCCTTACTGACCCTGGTGCCTACGCGCTTCATTCCCATCTGAAATAGAATCAGAGACATGTCTGGGCGCATACGAGATGAAGACGTAACTTACGTTCGCGATCATTCGCCGATTGATGACGTCGTGGGGGACTTTGTCCAACTCAAGAACGCTGGCGGCGGGCAAAAGAAAGGTCTATGCCCTTTCCATGACGAGAAAAGCCCTTCTTTTCACGTAACACCGAGTAAAGGCTATTTTCACTGTTTTGGTTGCCAACAAGGTGGAGATGTCATTGCATTTCTTATGAAGCTGGAGCATTTGACCTTTTCTGAGACGGTTGAACGTTTGGCAGATCGCATTGGCTACACCTTGCGTTACGACGGTGTGGGAACAGCGCCAACTTCTGGGGTCAGCCGCTCGCGTCTGGTTGCTGCTAATACCGCTGCTATGGAGTTTTATCGTGCGGCGCTGCTCTTGCCTGGTCCGGCACAAGTCGGTCGTGATTTTCTGGCTGGTCGGGGATTCGATAAAGCATCCGCTGATCATTTTGGAGTTGGATACGCTCCGGATGAGTGGGATGCGCTCTATAAGACACTTCGCGCCAAAGGTTTTTCAGATCTAGAACTTTCACTCGCCGGCTTATCTAAGGAAGGCACTCGGGGACCGATAGATAGATTCCGTAACAGATTGATCTGGCCGATTCGAGATATTTCCGGCGATGTCGTTGGATTTGGTGCGCGCAAATTAGCCAGTGATGATCTGGATCAAGGCCCCAAATATCTCAATACTGCAGAGACTCAAATTTATAAGAAGAGTCAGATTCTTTATGGTTTGGATTTAGCGAAGAAAGAAATTGCCAAAAAGCGACAAGTCGTAATCGTTGAGGGCTACACAGATGTTATGGCTGCCCATCTTGCAGGTATTACCACAGCTGTTGCTACGTGTGGCACTGCCTTTGGCGATGACCATATTCGAATTATCAGACGTTTACTTATGGATGATGATGCATTCCGCGGAGAAGTCATCTTTACCTTTGATGGCGATGCCGCAGGTCAGAAGGCGGCACTCCGCGCCTTCGATGATGATCAGAAATTTGTTGCACAAACATTTGTCGCGGTTGAGCCAAATGGCATGGACCCATGTGAACTTCGTCAGGCAAATGGAGATCAAGCAGTCCGCGATTTGATCGCACGGCGAGTTCCACTTTTTGAATTTGCTATGAAAAGCGTGATCAACCAATATGACGTTCGAACCGCCGAAGGTCGAGTTTCGGCACTCAACCAAGTGACCCCATTGATTGGAAAGATTCGCGACGCTTCTCTTCGGCCCGAATATGCACGTTTGGTCGCAGGTTGGTTGGGCATGGAGGTTGACACGGTCAGTGCCGCGATCAAGGCGATATCCGCATCTGGAAAAGGTGCCAGCGCTGTGCAACGACCCAAGGCAAACCCCACTGATCCGATTTTGACCCTGGAACGCGAAGTCTTAAAGATTCGACTGCAAGTTCCTGAAATGCTCTCAGCATGGAGTGAACTTGAAAGCGAAGCCTTCACATTTGCTCCTTACTCTGCAGTTCGGGAGCTGATTGATAACAATCCCAACGTGGACATAAATCAGCTTTTAGAGTCCACTGACGATGAATCGCTCAAATCTTTGATAACCGAACTCACGGTTGAACCGGTCCGTACCGACCGTGAAATATCAGATCGGTACATCACCAGCATCTTCGCCAAGTTGCGCGAAGTTGCTTTGGGGCGTTCGATTGCTGAAATCAAGTCCACCTTGCAACGCATTAATCCGCTGGAGGAGGAGGTCAGGTATGGCGAAGTCTTCGGCCAATTGGTAGCCATGGAGGCCAAGCGTCGAGTTCAAAAGGACCTGGCTTTGGGGGATTTAGGCTAAAGAATCGACTTTTTCTCGTTTTTCTTTATTTCCATCGATTCGCTAGAGTTCGCATCTGGTTTGAAAGATATTCCCTGATAGCTCAATTGGCAGAGCAGCCGACTGTTAATCGGCAGGTTCTTGGTTCGAGTCCAAGTCAGGGAGCCAGTTTTATACGGGCAGGTATCTCGCGTGAGGCGGTGAGCGCATGGCCAGGTCGTTTATCTCCAGATCTTGGAGTTCCCAACCAATTTCAACATCGATCCTCCGGCTTTGGCTGGGATTCACCTGGATCTTCGCTGGGTGGAACAAAGCCACAGACGCGGGATTCCTCAATCCCAGCTCAAGCCACTACATCGGCGCGCAGCTGACGGGCTATTTAGGCTCTTCTCCGATCGCTTTCTTCCTCCGTCGTCTGATCGAACATGCCACCTTGGTTGGCTGGTTTGTGATGCTCAGCGAATTCGCCATCGGAATCGCCATTCTCACGGGTGTTGCACTCTCGCTGGCGGCCCTCGGCGGATTGGGAATGTCTGTTGGACTTTGGCTCTCATCCTCTTGGTCGGTTCACCCTTATTTCCTGGGCAGCGACACCGCATACGCCATTCTTTGGCTCGTTCTTTTAGTTTCACTCCACCAAAAGTCGGCAAAATCTGGGCAGCGTGGAACCGGGCGAAGCGCAAAACTTATTCCAGATATCACCGATCGTCGTGAGGTTCTACGACTTCTCGGTGTCGGCATCGCTGCAGTTGGTGGTGCGCTTGTTGGCGGCAGATTCAAGAAGAAAATTGCTTTGCCGCTAGCTGGCACCGCGATCGTCAAGCTCGCTGATTTTCCGGTCGGCTCCACCAAGAACTTCCAAGCCGCAGACGGCAACGCAGCTATTCTCTTCCGCACCAAGGCGGGAGTATTTGCTTATTCGGCAGTCTGTACCCATCAGGGCTGCATAGTCAGTTATTCCACTACGTCACAATGGATTGAATGCCCTTGCCATGGCGCTGCCTATGATCCCAACAGAAATGCTGAAGTCGTTCGAGGACCTGCGCCAGCGCCTCTGGCTAAGATCAAAGTGGCCATTTCGGGCAGCAATATCGTTCAGCTTTAATTTTTACTGATACTCACCCGTAACAACTTCGTAACTAGTCGGCGTGTATTGTCTTACCTATGGCCCTGTTCAAGATTCAAATAGCGCTCCCTGACCGCCCTGGTTCTCTCGGAGCAGTTGCCTCTGCCATTGGTTTTGCCGGTGGCGATATCCGTAGCTTGGTGGTTTTGCGCAGCGAAGAAGGTCGCGGAATCGATGACATTACGGTTGCGGTGCCCGGATCGGATCCGACTGATTTGCTGGAGGTTCTCAATTCCATCGGCGGAGTTGAAGTGATAACCGTCACGCCGGTTCAGTAAGAACTTTCGCTCCATCGCTGGGCAGAGATGTAAAAAATCTTGGCGCTTTGAAATTCTTAGCGGCAAAACTGCTGGAAATTGCGGCCTTAACTCGGTCCACTGAATCTGCTGAAATCAGAGCAATAGCGCTGCCGCCGAACCCACCACCAACCATACGTGCACCTAGGGCTCCTTCAGCAATCGCAGTGTCAACGGCGAGATCTAGTTCAACGCAGGAGACTGTGTAATCATCGCGCAGCGACGCATGTGATTCGTTGAGAAGTCTGCCCAAAGTGACAAAGTCTCGTGCCTTGAGAGCGGTGACCGCATCCAACACTCGCTTCATCTCCGTCACGGCATGTTTAGCTCGCTTGAATGTTAGCTCGTCTAGCGATTGGCCTTGCTCGAAAAGCTCGGCCACAGAAATATCTCGGAGTGAAGGAATGCCTAACTGGCCGACTGCACGTTCGCAAGAAGCACGTCGTTCGGCGTAGCCACCGTCAACCAACGAATGGTGCGCTTGAGAATCGATAATGAGAAGTTCCAGATTTTCAGAAGCGATTTCAAAAGGGATTTCTTCGGTATGAAGATCTCGACAGTCCAGAAGTAGTGCGGCTCCTGCTTTGCCCATGAGCGAGATAGATTGATCCATAATTCCGCAGGGAACACCCACATAAATGTTTTCTGCTCTTTGGGTCAGGCGGGCCAAATCTTCCAAATTTATCTGGAGATCAAAGAGATGATTAAGAGCGGTGGCAACCGAACATTCCAAGGCAGCGCTGGAGGAAAGGCCGGCACCTAACGGAACGCGGCCATCGATCAAGATATCCATGCCCGCGAACTGCAGGTGGTTGGGAATTGCCCATAAGACGCCCAGTACATAGCGAGACCAGGGCTCGCCAGTAAGCGGGGCCAAATTATCAAGCGATGTTAGGTATTTATCCTTGGGGCGTTGAACCGAAGCCACAGTTAGTGTGCGATCTGCTCGTTTGCCTATTGCTACGGTTGTCACATCTTTAATTGCAAAGGGCAAGACGAACCCGTCGCTGTAATCGATGTGCTCGCCGATGAGATTGACACGGCCAGGAGCCTGAGCAACAACATCTGGTCTGCGCCCAAATGCTTTTTCAAATTCACTGCGTATGTCGGAAGTTGAAGAATGAGAATTACTCATTAAATGATTTCCAAGCGTCGGAGACCATCGCATCCAAATCTAATTCAGGTTTCCAGGAGAGCAATCTTCCTGCCTTGGAAATATCGGCGATGAGGACGGCAGGATCTCCCGCACGACGCGGTGCGCTAAGGCAAGGGACGGCTCGACCCAAAGTTTTCTCGGCTGAGGCAATGACTTCCTTAACGGAATAGCCTCCTCCGCTTCCGAGATTGATGATCTCGTGGCTCGAAGGCGTTGCGACACTGAGGGCGCTGATGTGGGCTTTAATCAAGTCAACAACATGTACATAGTCACGAATACAGGTGCCATCGGCAGTTGGCCAATCTTCGCCAAAAACTTTGAGCGGGTTTTCGGTACTGGCGCGCAATACATTGGGAATAAGGTGAGTTTCAGGATTGTGTCGTTCGCTCTGCCAACCGCGCGAAGTCTTGAGCGCACCAGCCACGTTAAAATAGCGCAAACTGATAGCAGCCAAACCGTATGCGTTCGCTTGAGCGGTGATCATGTAATCCACGGCAAGCTTTGAAGCGCCATATGGATTCGTGGGATTGGTGACTGATTCTTCCGTGATAGGGATTTCTTTTGGTTCGCCATAAGTCGCGGCAGTGGAAGAGAAGACTAATTTCTTAATACCCGCGCTCTGCATCGAATCCAAGAGAATTCGAGTGCCTGAGACATTCGTTTCCCAATAGATATCTGGCTTGGTGACAGATTCTCCAACGAGGGATTTTGCAGAGAAATGCAGCACGGCGTCAACGCCAGAAAGTGCGCTCTGAACGGCACCGGCATTGAGGAGAGATTCGTTAAAGAATGTAGCTCGTGGGTCCACGCTATCTGCATGACCAGTGCTGCAATTATCCAAAACGTTGACGCTATAGCCTGCATCTAACAACATCGATACTGCGGTACCACCGATATAGCCTGCTCCACCAGTAACTAGAACCTTCATTTAACTTTCACTTCCCTCATTTGTGCGGCCGACTGTTCGGGTTTCATATCCATAATAAATGCACCCATTGCAGACTCTGATCCAGCAAGATATTTCAACTTGCCGGGTGCTCGCCGGATGCTGGTGATCTGCCAGTGCAAACGCATAACATCTCGCCCCTCGCGGACAGGGGCCTGGTGCCAAGCAGCGATGTAAGCCATGGGAATGTTGAAAACGCCATCCAAGCGAGCCAGGACTTCGTGCGCAATCTCGGGGAAGGCGTCGGCGGCAGCGGTAGAAAGTGCGGCTAAGTCTGGAACTCCGACAAGTGGAGCAACGTGAATTTCAAAGGGGTAACGGGCGGCAAAGGGAACATAGGCGATCCAATGATCGTTCTGGGCAATGATACGTATTTGATCTTGAATCTCACGCTTGATGAGATCATCCAAAAGCACTCGATTGTGTTGAGCAAAATATTTTTTTGCTGCGTAGAGCATTTTTTCGGTACGAGGCGTCAGGTATGAATACGCATAAATTTGACCATGAGGGTGAGCAAGTGTGACTCCAATTTCCTCGCCGCGATTTTCGAATGGGAAAACCTGCTGCACAAAATTCAACTGGGAGAGTTCGCGAGTTCGATCTCGCCAAGCTTCCAGCACGGTGCGAATTTGACGAAGGGAAAGTTGGCCAAAGGAGGTGCCGTGATCGGCAGTGAAACAAACAACTTCGCAGATTCCGGCAGCTGTTGGAATTTCGGTTTCGATGCCATCTGGCTTTGGAAGAGCCCAACCCTGTTCGGGATACTTGAGTGAAGGAAAACGATTGTCGAAGACCACCACTTCGTAATTGCTATCTGGAATCTCGCTCAGCATTTCGCCTGTTGTTGGACAGAGCGGACAAAGTTCTTTTGGTGGCAGGAAGGTTCGACCTTGACGGTGGGCTGCGATTGCAACCCATTCCTCGGTCAATACATCCAGCCGTAATTCCCCAATCGGGGGTTGATCATCTGCAGGGCGACGGTCGGCTGCGCTTCGCACCTGACCGCTGGAGTCGTAATAACGAATCTTTCGCCCATCGGCCATCTCCAATTCGCTGCGGCGAACCTCGGCTTCCAGGGAGAGAATCTTCTCGTTAGTCACGGAGCCAATCTTATAGTTGAGCGCCTTCTCGGCTTTCGTGCGCTGGAATTAGCGGGTCTGGAGTGTCCATTCCCACTTATGAAGGCCTGGCTTGATGATGTAGGCCGAGATGGTGTCAGGTCCACATGAGGCGGTCCCGAGACCGCGATGAGCAGCATCAATGGTGACGACGATCTTGCCCGACGGAGAGAGTTCGACATCATGGGATGCAGCTACCAAGTCAAGGGTACTGAAGGGACTGACGCTGACCTGATAGGGCTTGGCCATAGTGATGTGGATTCCTTCACCGGCCGAGTTAGTGAGCTTGATCCAGCGGACGCCATTGTGTCCGCCATTTTCCTGTGGTCGCACATAAGGGATGTATTGATCCCAGACCGTTGAGGCATAGTGCGCAAGCTTGCCTTTTTTACGATCGGGATAACTCTCATGCGCACCTGCTCCGAAGTAATCCAGATTGGTTAAAGAGCTATCAACTTCAAAGACGGTTCCAACTCGAGCAACGTCATTAAGTTCCTTAGGCAGAGTGGCTGACTCAGAAATCTTAAGTCCGCCGACCACTTGCTCGATAACCTGAACTTGCTTAATTTCAAAACCGGTTCGGGTTGCCCATGTTGTGCGAATAGTGGTGGCTTTGGCACCGTAGGTCACCTTGACGCTCTTCTTGCTCAAAGCGTCCAGGCCCCATCGGAACCAGCGCGTGGCGATATGGCCAATCCAATCGTTATCTGTTGGAGCGCGAAAGAGTGTCAACTGCGGCGCCACCACACCATGAGGCAGATGGATATCGCCATTGGTATCAATGATGGATTTCAAGTTGTTCTCTTTGGCTCGCTTTGGCTTAACTAACGCCTTTGAGGTGAGAGCAAATTGACTCCAGCCAATTTCGGCATTGGCGGGAGCCCAAGCGGTTGCACTCTTTTTAACGGTCATGAAGGTGATGAATTTTTCACCGTGCAGTGGCGAACTCTTCCACTTGCCGGTTGGAACAGTAAATGTTGCTTTCCTACGAGGTCCTATTTTCGGCAGTTTAACTTTTCCGGAAGCAAAGACATCGCCATTGGCCGACACTTCCCAACGAACTTCGTAAGAAGATGAATCGACGAAGAAATTCTTGTTGAAGGCCGAAAATTTGCCGCTCGAAAGTGAAACCGCGGTGAAATCAAGTGGTGCGGCAATTGCTTTGAACTCTTGCATGGCTGGCTTTGGCGTCCGATCTGGGAAGACCATCCCGTCGCAGCAGAAGTTGCCATCGTGTTTGGTTTCGCCAAAATCTCCACCATATGCCGAACGCTTGGATCCATCAGGCAGGTGTTGCTCGATTCCGTGATCCCAGAATTCCCACATAAATCC
>JBAXAO010000021.1:0-21806 GCA_037142435.1 Actinomycetes bacterium
GAAGTTGTTACCGCTGTTCGCAACGTTATGCCGGAAACAATGCCACTCTTCGTGCGCATCTCCGCATCTGATTGGACCGAAGGTGGCTGGACTATCGATGAGTCCGTACAGCTTGCTCCTGAACTTATGGCGCTGGGTGTAGACCTAATCGATGCCTCCAGCGGTGGCAATGTGCACAATGCCAAAATCACACCCGGTCCTGGTTACCAAGTTCAATTTGCCGATGCTATTAAGAATCTCGGTGGAGTCTCTTCATCTTCCGTAGGAATGATTACCGACCCAGCACAGGCCGAAGAGATCGTTGCTTCTGGAAAAGCTGATGCCGTCATGATGGGGCGTGAATTCTTGCGCAATCCTCGTTGGCCATTGCATGCAGCCAAGGTTCTCGGTCAAGAAGTTAACTGGCCAGCGCAACTCATTCGTGCCAAGCAGTAATTAAGTAGCCAGGCATCAAGCCCGGATTGGCTCGACCTTCAGAACTCTGAGTGCGCTTATCGCGATGTAAGTCCGCCCACTAAAAAGCTCAGTCGGTCAATACTCTCGAAATTGCTTTGCCTTTCTTCGAGAGATTGAGCCGACTGAGCTTTGACTGCGACTACAGAGCCTTGAGCGCGTTAACTACCTTGGTCAACGAATCCTTAGCATCTCCGAAAAGGAGAGTTGTCTTTGGATCGTAGAGAAGTTCGTTTTCGATTCCAGCAAAACCTGGTCGCATCGAACGCTTCAAGAAAATGACGTTTCCAGCTTCGGAAACATCCAAGATTGGCATTCCATAAATGGGGCAACCAGGTGTTGTCTTGGCTGCTGGGTTTACAACGTCATTTGCACCAACGACGAGAACGACATCGGTCTGTGGGAAGGTCGGATTGACCTCTTCCATTTCAACCAATTGCTCGTAAGGCACGTTTGCTTCAGCTAGAAGAACGTTCATGTGTCCTGGCATACGACCTGCAACGGGGTGGATGCCATAAGCAACATCGACGCCTTTTGCGGCCAAAATGTCAGCCAATTCACGAACAGTGTGTTGTGCCTGGGCAACGGCCAAACCGAAGCCAGGAACGATAACCACGCGCTGTGCGTAGTTAAGCAAGATCGCGACGTCGTCGGCAGAACCGGACTTAACGGAACGAACTTCAGTACTGCCGGAAGCCTCTTGCGGCTTAGCCGTAAAGGCACCAAAAAGAGTTCCGAAGAGTGAACGACCCATAGCTGCGGCCATCAAGCGCGTCAGGATTGTTCCGGAAGCACCAACCAAGGTACCGGCGACGATCAAGAGCGTGGATTGCAATACATAACCGCTAGCTGCAACTGTGAGGCCGGTAAAGGCGTTCAAGAGTGAGATAACGATAGGAACGTCGGCGCCACCAACTGGAAGTACGAAAAGCACACCGAAGAGAAGTGCTAATCCGCCCATAACCAGCAGGGGAGTGTTTCCACCGGAGTTGATTACCCAACCAGCTGTGCCCAAGGTTCCAGCCAAAGTGGCCGCTATAACGAAGCGACCGGCAGGGAATACGACGGGACGAGTAGTCATTAACTCTTGAAGTTTCATGAAGGTGATGACTGAACCGGAGAAGGAAGTACATCCGACGATAACGGTGAAGACAGTTGCAATGAGATTTGCTGTTGATGGCTTTCCATCTTGGCTTAGGTTGAGATATTCAACTGTTGCTACCAGCGCGGCTGCGCCACCACCAACACCATTGAACAGCGCAACAAGTTGTGGCATCTGCGTCATCTGAATCTTGCGAGCGGCAGGAACGCCAACAAGAACACCGAAGGCAATAGCGGCCAAAATCAAAAGCGTGTTGTGATGCTTTTCGCCCGATGCTTGAGGAGCGAAGAAGACGATGATGGTGGCAAGCGTTGCGCCGCCAGCACCAATCAAGTTTCCACGTCGAGCTGTCTTTGGGGTTGAAAGACCTTTGAGAGCAAGGATGAAGCAGACGGCGCTGGCTAGACCTAGAAGGTCATAAATTGTGCTGTTCACTTAGCGACCTCCTCTTTCTTAACCTTTGGCTTGCCCTTAAACATCTCGAGCATTCGATCTGTTACAACAAATCCGCCGACCATGTTGATCGTGGCGAGTACGACTGCAATGATCGAAAGCGTCGTCTCAAGGCCGGAGGTTGCTTTATCGGCGACGATAATCGCGCCGACCAAGATAATTCCGTGAATAGCGTTGGCACCGGACATCAATGGTGTGTGGAGGGTCGTGGAGACCTTGGAAACCACTTCGAATCCCACGAAGATCGCGAGAAGGAAGATGGTCAGAACTGCCATTGGAGCCATACTTACGGCGACCGAAGATACTGTGGTCATGGTTACTTCTTCCCTTCTGGAGTTCTACGGGAGCCGTTCATGGTGACGGTGGCGGCATCAATAATTTCATCGGCGAAGTCAGGAATGACATCTCCGGTGGGCTTGCCATCAACTGACTTCGTCATCAAGAGCAAGAGATTTACAACGTTTCGTGAGAACAACATGGATGCGTGATATGGCAGTTGACTAGGGACATCTTTCCCGCCCCATTGCTTGACGCCATTAGCAGTGATGACGATTTCACCAGCTACGGAACCTTCAACATTGCCGCCAGTTTCAGCAGCGAGATCGACGATAACTGAACCTGGCTTCATGGTTGCAACCATGTCGGCTGTGACCAATCGTGGAGCTGGGCGACCAGGAACGGCCGCGGTGGTAATCAAGACATCGGCATTAGAAATATAAGGTGTGAGAAGTTCACGTTGCTTTGCAGCGCGATCTTCAGTCATCTCGCGGGCATATCCGCCAGAACCTTCCAACGCTTCCAATTCCAGGTTAATGAACTTTGCACCCATCGACTTCACTTCATCAGCAGATGAAGGTCGAACGTCATACGCACTAACAACAGCGCCTAAACGCTTTGATGTGGCGATCGCTTGCAAGCCGGCAACACCAGCACCCAGAATGACAACCTGCGCAGGTGTGACGGTTCCAGCTGCGGTCATCAACAATGGGAAGAAGCGAGGAGAAAGTTCAGCGCCGACCAGAGTTGCTCGATAACCAGCGCAAAGCGCCTGGGAGGTCAGCGCATCCATCGACTGAGCACGCGAGATACGCGGAACCAGTTCGAGTGAGATTGCGGTGACGCCTGCACTTGCTGCTGCTTCAATCGAATCAACGGCAGTAGTTGGGGATAGGAAGGAAATAGTTATGGCACCTTTTTTCAAAGTTTTCATTTGATCAGGTGAAAGTGGTTGAACGGAGGCAACGACATCTGCATTAGAGATGACGTTTCCGCTCTTCACAGTGGCGCCCGCAGCGGTGAACTGTTCATCAGAAAATTGCGCAGAAATTCCTGCACCAGATTCGATGACAACTTCTAGTCCCGCTCGGGTTAGTTTTGAAATGATGTCTGGAACCAGGGCGACACGTTTCTCTCCTGGCCGGACCTCTTTAGCTACGGCAATCAACATGATTGAACTTTATGGGGGGCTAGGACCAATTTTTGCCAAGTAGCATGTGAATTACGCCCAAACCCTTAGTAAATGGGTTCTTTGCGAAATTGAATAGGGCTAGCCCTCTCCTCGGGCTGGGTTCTACCTCACTGGTCTCACAAGGCCAACTCGCCGATAAATCAGGGGCCATATTCAAAACCAAACCCAGATAGGACTAATAGGTCAGTAATTGCCCTTCAGTTCACCGCGCACCAAGTGATACAGGATCGCTTGGATAGTGGTTCGGCGGTGATAGGCCTCGCGCCAAATATGTGAACGTGGCCCATCGATGACTTCGGCACTCACTTCCTCGCCGCGGTGAGCGGGAAGACAATGCAGGAAGATGCCATCTTTGGCAGTGAGGGACATGAGTTCTGGCGTGACGGCGTACGGGGCTAAAGCTTTCAACTTTTCTTCGCGCTCTATTTCAGGATCGCCCATAGACATCCAGACATCGGTGTAGAGAACGCTGGCATCCTTCGCCGCGGCTTCGGGATCGTTGAGAACTTCGATCTTCGCGCCGGTCTTGGCGGCGATCGCTTGAGCAGTCGCAATGGCGATTGCGGCAGGAGCCCATTTATCTGGCGGCGTGGCCACAACGACGTGAGCACCCATGATTGCTCCCATGGTGAGCCAGGCGTGCGCCATATTGTTGCCATCGCCAACGTATGTGAATTTTCTCCCAGCTACGTCTTTGCCAAATACTTCGCGGATGGTCAGCCAATCGGCCAGAAGTTGAGTGGGGTGATCGGCATCGGTGAGGGCATTGATAACTGGAATGGATGCGTGCAACCCAAGTTCATCGACATCGGCTTGCGCAAAGGTGCGGATGATCAACGCAGAGGCAAAGCCACTTATAACCTTCGCCGTGTCGGCAATTGTTTCGCCGCGACCAATTTGCAGGTCGTCGCCGCGAATAAATATTGGCGTGCCGCCTAGGTGAGCGACAGCGGTTTCGGAGGCAAGGCGGGTTCGCGTTGAAGGCTTGGTCATGTAGATGGCGACCGTGCGGTTGGCTAAAGCATCAGTCGAGCGAAGCGGCTGCTTGGCAAAGTCGGCCGCGGTGTCTAGTAATAACTCGACATCGGCCGGGCTCAAGTCTTCAGTGCGAAGTAAATCTTTCATCATTGCCTCTCCAGTAAAAGGCTAATCGTAGGTGATGAGAGATGAAAGGCGCGGTTTACATCTCGTGAAGTAGGATTCGGCCATGGGCATATTTACCCGCAAGGGCCAGCCTGGAGATATCGGCACAGTTGGCGATGAACGTTTCTCCGACCTGCTGGAAGAAGAAGAGAAGCTCTCCCACGAAGATGGCGATCACGAACGTTTTGCCCATTACGTGCGTAAAGAGAAGATCGTCGAATCCGCTGTAACGGGCAAGCCAGTCAAGGCTCTATGCGGAAAGAAGTGGGTTCCCAGCCGAGACCCAGAAAAATTCCCAATTTGCCCGACCTGCAAGAGTATTTATGAAGGGCTCAAGAAGGAATAAGGCGTTACTCTTAAAAATATGGAGCCACTGAGTAGACGCGCGCGCTCGCGCACCTCTCTATTAGCAGCGCTTCTGGTTTTATCGGCGCCAATTTTTCTCAACCTGGCTGCGCTCGCGCCATCTCAGGCTGCGAGCACTTCTCCTAGCCCTTCGCCCGCTCCGACAACGCCATTAGCTTCGCCATCACCTGTCAGTTCATCCGCAACGCCAACTCCCTCCGGAACAACGACAACACCGTCGGGTACTCCGCCTGGCACATCGCCCAGCCCAACATCTACTGATCCAACATCGGCATCCACCGTACCGCCGACTTCAGGAAATCCACCACGCAAGATTCTCTCGGGTTGGTTGCCGTACTACGGCATGAAAACTGGATTGCCTTCGGCCATCATTAACTCGGATCTCATTCAAGATATTTCGCCATTTTGGTACACGCTAAAAAGCGCCACCAAGATTACGGATCTATATACGCCGGCAAATCCCAGCATTCCACTATCTACCCCATCGCAAACATGCGACATGAATCCATCTTCGCCGCTACAAATATTGCAGTGCAGCCACTTCACTATTTTGCCAACGATTACTGACGGTACAACGAAACTAGTTTTGGCGGGATTGTTGGCCAACCCGACAACACGTGCCCAAGTTGTCTCTTCTATTCTTAATTTAGTTCTCACCAATAATTACGATGGCATAGATCTAGATTTCGAAAACTTTGCTTTCGTCGATGGCACCGCTTCTTGGGCGGCTACTCAACCCAATTGGGTGCAGTTCATCAGCGACTTATCGCTTTCGCTGCATCTCAATGGCAAACTTTTATCCGTTACGACGCCAGTTCTCTTTGATCCTGCCTCCGGCAAAAAGGGTTACTACGTTTATGCGTGGTCATCGATCGCAAGCATGATTGATCGCCTTCGCATCATGACGTATGACTATTCAACTTCCACTCCAGGACCGATTGGTCCCATCACATGGGTGGAACAAACTGTTCAGTATGCGGTCGCGGTTCTCCCCGCTTCCAAGGTTTATATCGGGGTAGCCGGATATGGCCGAGACTGGGTGACAGCGGTAAGCGGAGTTTGTCCGGTTGACGTTGCATCGGTCATTTCGACAAAGGCAAAAGCTGCAACTTTTGTTATGAGAGATGCAGTTAATTTGGCGGCTAGTTATGGAGTAGTGCCGGTTTATACGCCGAAATACGCCGAGAGTACTTTTACCTATCAAAAAGTTTATAACGGCCTGACATCGAAAGGCATTGGTACTCAATGCACTGCAACCCGAACTGCTTGGTTCCAGGATCCGCAGGGTTACACCGCGCGGGCCAATCTCGTCGGCAAGTATCGCTTGGGCGGAATCACCGCTTGGACTCTAGGAATGGAAGATTCTTTTGCCATGCCAGCTGTCCGCACCGTGGCTAAATCCATTGCACCAGATGTTGTCATAGCCACCGTGGCTGCCAATTCAATAGCAACAACCTTAGGTAGCGCCATCACTCTTACTGGCAAATTCGCCCTTCCCGACAGTCGTCCCATTGCTGGACTTGCCGCCAGTTTGCAAATAAAGAATTCATTGGGGGATTGGCGCACCGTATTTACGGGCACGACCGGTGCTGATGGACGGATTAGCACTCCAATTCTGCTGGGTGAAATAACTTCGGCCCGTGTGGTTTCCGATGGTTCTTGGGAGAGATTGCAGGGGCTCAGTACTCCGCTCGGAATATCCATTAAGCGTCTTATTTCGTGGACTCTGCCCACTGCAGTAAAGGAAGGTTCATCCTTCAGCATCACGGGAACTATTCAACCTAAGGTCGCGGGCGTAACCGTTGCACTTGAGGGAACTTCAGCCCCAACTGCGGTGACAGATGCCAATGGTCAATTTATTTTTACTGTGAAAGCTGATTCTTCTGGGATCAAACGGATCAGAGCCAGCATCGCCGCAGATGATAAGTATGCCGCTTCGTTGACCGCCTATTCCTATTTACTAGTACGTTGATTCTCCTATGACTGACACGATTACCCATGAAGAGATCAGCATCCACCAACTTCTGGACCGGCCATGGGTCACCATCGTTTGGGATGACCCGGTAAATTTGATGTCATATGTCACTTATGTATTTATCAAGCTCTTTAATTTCTCACCAGAAAAAGCGCATGAATTAATGATGGCCGTCCACAACGAGGGCCGCGCTGTGGTTTCTACTGGGACGCGCGAGGAGATGGAACGAGACGTTCAACGCTTGCATGAACACGGGCTTTGGGCGACGCTTCAAAGAGATGACAAGATTTAGTGTCCACCTTTGAACGTCACGGTCGTGAAGTATCTTTACTCGTCACGCACGATGAGATCGAGATTCTCATTAATCTGACGGAACAACTTTTGGAATTGTTGGGCGAAGGTGATTTCTTCCATCATTACGACGTGAATGATCCACTTGCACAACTGCTTGCATTACCAGACGAAATTGAAGCACCCGAAGATCCAGTTTTGAAACGGCTCTTGCCAAATGCCTATGCAGATCCAGAGGCCGCGTCAGATTTCAGAAGGTATACCGAACCTGCGCTGCGGGGTAGCAAACAACGGGCATTGCGCAAAGTGCGTGAGGATTTGTTGGTGATATTTGAAAATTCGGAAGATGGTGGCACGGTTGAAGATCTGGAACCTGATTCATGGTTAACAGCGCTCAACGATCTGCGCCTGGCGCTTTCAGTCCGTTTGGATGTGCATGCCGACAGCTTTGAAGTTTTTGAATTATTACCTGATGAAGATCCGGACAAGCCAGTCTTTGCGGTCTACTTTTGGCTGGGTTGGTTGCAAGAGAAGCTGCTTGGGGTTTTACAATAAGTTATGACACTTAAGGTCCTACGAGCACATGTTGATGCCATCGTTCAACAATCGCGCGATGAATACCCTGACGAAGCGTGTGGCGTAATCCTTGCTCCGTTGGCAGCAGACCAAGGCCAACGACTCAAATTAATGGTAAACGCCGCTCATTCGCCTACTTTTTACGAATTCGATTCTAAAGATCTGTTAGCTCTCTATCGCGAAATCGACGATAACGAGGAAGAAATTCACGTTATCTACCATTCCCACACGGAAACAGAGGCATATCCCTCCCGTACCGATATTTCTTACGCTTCCGAACCAGGAGCCCATTATGTGCTGGTCTCCACCCGCGAGGTGATTGCACCTGCAATTGAGTTTCGTTCATACCGAATCGTCGATGGAATCGTGACCGAAGAGCCAGTGGAAATCCTTTAATTCGTCTCATTCTGCAAAGTTGGCAATAATAGAACCATGACTGAATCCTCAAACCCAGCAATCGAAGTTCGAGTTCCCACAATTTTGCGTCCCTATACCAAGAATGAAAAAGTTGTAACAGCTACGGGAAGCACATTGGCCGAAGTCATCGCATCACTGGATGCAAGCTATGCCGGATTAGGTGAACGGTTATTGGAAAAGGGCGAACTGCGCCGCTTTATCAATATCTACATCAACGATGAGGATGTCCGTTTCATGGGCTCACTCGGCGCGACAGTGAAGGCAGGAGATTCAGTAACAATTCTTCCCGCAGTAGCCGGCGGTCGAATGTGACTCGATACGAGTCGCTGGAAGCCTCTCTTGGCCACACGCCGCTGATTGGATTACCTACTCTCGCTCCAAAATCTGAAGATCCAAACGTTCGGGTGCGCCTCTGGGCAAAACTCGAAGATCGAAATCCCACTGGATCAATAAAGGATCGCACCGCTTTGTATATGGTCGAAGATGCCGAAAAGAGCGGCCGACTTAAACCAGGCGCCACGATTTTGGAACCCACCAGCGGCAACACTGGAATTTCGTTAGCAATGGTTGCAAAAGTCCGCGGATATAAATTGGTCTGCGTTATGCCCGAGAACACTTCGCCAGAACGCAAACAGCTACTGGAGATGTGGGGCGCTCGAATTATTTTTTCGCCAGCTGCTGGCGGTTCTAACGAAGCTGTTCGCGTTGCTAAAGAAATTTCAACCGAGAATCCCGATTGGGTTTTTCTTTACCAATATGGAAACCCCGCAAATACTCGCGCACATTACGAGACCACGGGTCCAGAAATTTATGAAGATTTACCAACTATCACCCACTTCGTAGCCGGACTTGGAACCACCGGCACTTTGATGGGAGCTGGAAAATATTTACGCGAAAAGAACCCTCACATCTCCATCATCGCGGCCGAGCCCCGTTATGGCGAATTGGTTTATGGTCTGCGCAATATAGACGAAGGTTTTGTTCCTGAACTTTATGACGCCTCTGTAATTACGAGACGCTTTTCCGTTGGTGCGGAAGATTCGGTTAGAAGGGTAAAAGAACTCCTCGCTGTTGAAGGCATTTTTGCTGGAATATCGACCGGTGCCATATTGCATGCTGCATTGGGTATCGCAAAAGAATGTATCCGTGACGGAAAGTCTGCTGATATTGCCTTTATCGTCTGCGACGCGGGCTGGAAATACTTATCTACTGGGATCTATGGCGCCGAAGGCGATGCTGAAAGCTTGGACGGCCAACTCTGGGCTTAGTTTGCAAAGCCAATGCTGGGCTCGCTGCAGGTAGGCTTATCTCGTGAACTCCGCGAGCATGAGTCCGATGCAGATATCGGCCGATTCGCCCATTGGAGTCTTCGACTCTGGAGTCGGCGGTCTGACTGTTGCTCGTTCAATCATTGACCAATTGCCACATGAATCAATGATCTATGTCGGCGATACCGCTCGAGGTCCTTACGGTCCGCGAACGCTTGCCGAAGTGCGATCTTTCGCTCTAGAAATTCTCGACGATCTCGTTGACGCCGGCGTCAAAGCACTTGTGATTGCTTGCAATACCGCCAGCGCCGCCATGCTTCGGGATGCGCGTGAGCGTTACTCGGTTCCCGTCATTGAAGTTATCCAACCCGCAGTTCGCCGGGCGGTATCGGCTACGAGATCTGGTCGAGTCGGTGTCATCGGAACAAACGCCACCATCGAATCAGGCGCGTATCTCGATGCCTTTGCGGCCGCACCTCAATTAGAAATTTCCTCTGTGGCTTGCCCGCTCTTTGTCGAATTTGTCGAGCGCGGAGAAACTTCTGGAGCTGCCATTACCGAGATTGCAAAGAGTTACCTCCGACCTCTCATTGCATCTGATATTGATACGTTGGTGCTGGGATGTACTCATTACCCATTGCTGACTGGTGTTATCTCTTATGTCATGGGCAATGAAGTCACATTGGTTTCCAGCGCTGAAGAAACGGCAAAAGACTTGTATCGGGTCTTAGTCGAAAGCGAGATGTTGCGTGGAGATAAGGTTCCCGATTACAAGTTTGTAGCTACCGGCGATTCTGAAGGATTCAGCAAACTAGCTCGAAGATTTCTTGGCCCAGAAGTTGTTAGCGTGAGCCCCAAGTTGTAATTCAATTCCAAAGCTTTAAAGCCATACAGCAACATCAACGTGCAGAGAAGAAAAAGTGCCGAGTTCAATAAAGGGGAAAGTTAAATGTCAGTAATACGAATCGATGGTCGTACGCCGGATCAATTGCGTCCCATAACATTTACTCGTTCTTGGTTAAACAATGCCGAAGGTTCGGTGCTGGTTGAATTCGGCAATACCCGCGTCTTATGTGTGGCATCTTTTACTGCAGGAGTACCTCGCTGGCTACATGGTTCCGGCAAAGGCTGGGTCACCTCTGAATATGCCATGTTGCCGCGTGCGACTCATACTCGCTCAGATCGTGAAAGTGTCAAAGGAAAACTTGGTGGTCGCACCCAGGAAATTTCGCGCCTGGTTGGTCGCTCACTTCGCTCCATTGTTGATATGCAAGCCTTAGGTGAAAACACGATTGTAATCGACTGCGATGTTCTACAAGCAGATGGCGGAACTCGCACAGCCGCGATTACCGGAGCTTATGTTGCGTTGGTGGACGCCATCGACTGGGCAAAAGGGAAAGGCCTGGTTGCGCCTCACAAAACAATTTTGACGCAATCTGTCTCTGCGGTCAGCGTTGGCATAATTAATGGCCTCCCGATGCTGGATCTTTGTTATGAGGAAGACGTAACTGCCGAGACCGATATGAATATTGTCTGCACTGGTGATGGAAATTTCGTCGAAGTTCAGGGAACTGCCGAAGGAAAACCATTTGATCGGAATTTGCTCAACAGTCTGCTTGATCTTGGAACTGCCGGAACCGCCCAACTTGCTGGCTTGCAAGCAGCCGCCCTCGGAAAGTAGTTTCCACTTTTATGCGAAAAGTTGTTCTCGCCACTCGCAATGCTGGCAAGATTAAAGAGTTCGAACGCCTGTTAGCTGACTTTGCATCAGACATCGAAGTTCTGGGGCTTAATGATTTTCCAGATATGCCCGATGTAGATGAGACTGGCTCGAGCTTTGAAGAGAATGCGCTTTTGAAAGCTCGTGAAGTGAGCGCTTTTGCACATTTGCCCGCTTTAGCCGATGACAGTGGATTGTGCGTCGATGCTCTGGGTGGCGATCCTGGAATCTATTCGGCGCGATGGTCCGGTGGACACGGTGATGACGCTGCCAATATTTCGAAAGTGCTGGGCCAACTGAGTGGAATTCCTGCCTCCGAACGTGGCGCCAGGTTCCGGTGCGCAGTCGCCCTCCATCTTCCAGATGGCTCGGAAGTCCTCCGCCATGGCGAACTCGTTGGAGAGATCGTTGACCAACCTCGAGGCAGCGCAGGATTTGGCTATGACCCTATTTTTCAGCCCTTGGGTTTTGCTCTGACTCTGGGTGAATTTGCGCACGGTGAGAAAGACCGCATCAGCCACCGTGGAAAAGCCCTCCGCCTGATGGCCCCCGATTTAAACCAATTGATCTAGGCACTGGGGTACCCTGAGCCCGTTGGGAGATCTGCTTAAATATCGCTTGCAGAAGCGATTGAAGTCCGAGCAAAATCGCCCCAGTATTTCCCGTTTTTACACGACCGACCTAGTTCAAGGAGTTCACAAGTGGCAGTAGCAAAGAAGAGCGTGGCCAAGAAGGCCGTTGCTAAAAAGGCAGTTACGAAGAAGTCCTCAGCTAAGAAGGTTGTTGCCAAAAAAGCAGTTGCTAAAAAAGCGACCGCAAAGAAGGTCGCAGCCAAGAAGCCTGCTGCCAAAAAAGCCAGCGTGAAGAAAGCCGTGGCTAAAAAAGCTCCTGCGAAGAAGGCGCCAGCCAAGAAGGCTTCGGCGAAGAAGGCCACAGTCAAGAAGGCAGTTGCCAAAAAAGTCGTTGCTAAAAAATCTGCTAAAAAGGCGCCAGCCAAGAAGTCTGCTGCCAAGAAGTCGATCGCGAAGAAGACTCTCGCTTCCTCTGTTTCTGCCCCAGTATTGGCCCCGGTTGAAATTCCTGCTGTACCACTCGGGAGCTCTTCGGCTCCGGTAAAGAATGTGGCATCGACTCCAGCACCGATCGCTGCTGCCCCGGCTGCAACTGTTGCTGCAAAGAAAACTTCTTCAAATAAGGTTGTTGCCGCCGTCATTGTCGGAATCGTGCTACTTGCCATCATTGTCGTAGCGCGCAATTCTTCGACCACTAAAAGCGCCGACGCAACTCCGACTCCTTCTACCTCAACTTCTTCAAGTATTTCTGAAGCGACTCCGTCCGAGTCGGCAACTCCAACTGAGTCTGCTTCAGCAACCGCAGCAACCACAAGTGCACACGAAGCGCCTGTCGGAATTGTTGCTCATTACACAGCAAAAGGTGCCACCATCTTTTGGCAGACGCCTGCTGCCTCTGATGGCTTGACCAACTACAACATTGAAATTGCATCCAGTGGCGGAGCTTGGAAATTGATTTCTACAGTTCCGTCGTCACAACTCTCCTTAGATGTGACCAAGGGAGATTCCACCGGTTGGACATCATTCCGCGTCTCTAGCGTTTATTCTGATTCGCAAACTATCGCCGGAAAGGTCTTTGGACTTCCTGGCCAATTTGCCTAACGGAACTATCACTTCACAGTAATTATCTAAAGCCGAACCAGCTTTACTGGTTCGGCTTTATTTCTTTTGCAAGGCGTCCAAAATTGCCGCAACATACACGTCGCTGCCAGCATCAGAGAGGTGAACCCCGTCGGGGGCAAAGAACTCCGGGTGGCCCTGAGAGAGCGAATTCCAATCAATCAAAGTGGTTTGTGGGTAGTTTTTAATGACTTTACGAATGATGCGATTATTGTCATCTCTCCAGGAGCGAGGGACCGCGGTATCCACCAAAATAATGCGGGGCTGATCCTTCAAAAGTTCAAAGAGCGTAACGACAGATTCTTCGGTCAAATGATTGTTGTTTCCCAAATCGAGAATGACGGTTGCCCCCACCACGTGGGCGCGATCAGCTGCAACGACGGTCGTTAACTCTTGAATTTGTCGCCCGACTCTGGCGTTGATCAAAGCTATGTGAGAGTGGCTTTCAAGTTTGGCACGAATGCCCAAGATGACCGAATCGCCCGTGACCCACAAACCAGCAGGTCCGGAGCTTGCCTGATTGCTAGGGCTGGGAAAGGCTGAGTAATCGACAGAGGAATCTTGCGATGGCGCGTTCTTCTGAATCGCGAGATCGGCGCGGTGGATTCCCAAAGCGGCGGTTGTGGAAGTAATAGCCATCAACGTCACGAGCGCACCCACGACAAAGCCACGTTGTCTGCGCTGAACTACTTTGCGACGATATTTCATTCCGCGGAACCAATTTTGAATAGCGCCGCGACGCCAAGGTAGTTCGATCCAGCGCAAAGAGATATCGGCTAAAGCGAGAACCAAAAGAATGCGAGCAAGGTTTACCGCAACGGCCGAGCCGGCCAAATCAACCGATGGTCTGGTCACTTGGAAAATTACCCAGTGCCATAAGTAAATTCCATAAGAACGTTGGCCAACCCAGAGCAACACCGGCGAACTCATTATCGGGGCAAAACGTGATGCAGGATGAACAATCGAGGTAATGACCAGGCAACCAAAGATTCCAGCCAATGGAAAAGCTAATTTATAAAGTGTTGGATTCGATTCAGAGATAAAGAGAAATGTGCTGAGAAGACCGAAGAGACCGAGAACGCCAATGCCATCCACAACATCTTGCGCTCTTTTAGATATTTGAGAACTTAGGTTCTGCGGAATCCAACTGACCGCTAGCGCTGCGCCAAGGAAGAGACCAAGACTATGAGTGTCGGTTCCAAAATAGATGTGGCTGATCTTCTGGGTGCTGGCGCTATCAACGCGCAGTGAAAAGATGAAGAGAGCGATACCCGAGATGCTGGCGATTGCTAACGCAACTGGCGCAATGTTTTTCTTGCCCATGAATTTTAAAATCAGGATCAGGATGAGTGGCCAAATCAGATAGAACTGGGCTTCTACCGCCAGGGACCACATGTGCTGAAGGAGTGGTGGGCGGCCAATGGCTTCAAAATAGTCTTGATGCTTAGCCACGAGCCGCCAATTAATCGTTCCGGTCAGCGCATATGGAATATCAGAGAGAAAACTGCGCATTGCTTCAGGAGCCCAGATGGCACTGATTACTGTGGTCGAAACAATTAATCCCAAAGCAGCAGGGAGTAGGCGCCGCATTCGAGCGCGATAAAACTCGCGTAGATCAAGGGCGCTTGATTGTTCGATCGAATCCAGAATTAAACGCGTAATCACATAACCGGAAATTACAAAGAAAAGATCGACACCGAGAAATCCGCCTGGAACCCAATTGATGCCCAGGTGGTAAAGAAGAACAGCAAAAACTGCGATAGCCCGTAAGCCATCGATAGGAGCTATGTAGCGAGTTTTAACTCTCTCTGCGTTCACTTACGTTTAGCAGCGGTGCGCTTTACTGGCTTTTTAGTTCCGGCTCGACTGGAGGAACGTGCAGGACGCTTGGCCGGCGCCTTACTCAAGGGGACTTCTGGAACCACAGAATCCACCAGTGAATCGACAGAGGTCGCGGCAGCAACATCGGCTGCACGCACAAAGGTTTTAGTTTGTGGGTGATTGTTGAGAGTCAGGTTGGCATCGACATCGATTTGTAATCCAGATAATTTTTCAAAGGCGCCGCTGAGTTTGGCGCGAGATTGAGTAATAGCTTGTTCGGCAGATTGCAGAGATTGAGTTTGAATGCGATAAAGACGTTCAGATTCAGAGATGGCCGAGGTCAACCAAGTGCGGTAGTTGGCGATTTCAATGGTGGCATCTGCAATCATCTTGTCGGCTTCACGCTTGGCATTGGCCGTTACATGTCCGGCTTCACGTTTTTTACTAGATATCAGTTCTTCAGCATCGCGTTCTGCCTTGGCCTTCGTTTCAGCAGCTTCACTTTCTGCCGTCTCAATATATTTTCGTCCGCGAGCTTCGGCTCCAGCTAAAATCTGGCGCGCCTTTGCTTCTGAAGTCTCGACATTTTCTTTGGCGGTCTTTGTGCTCTCGTTCAATACTTTTTGAGCCAGGGCAGCAGCCTTTGATTCGCGACCCTGTGCCGACTTGATGATCGTCATGGCCGTTTCGGTGGCCAGAATTTCAAATTCTTCTTTGGTCAGGCTGGTGATATCACGACGTGAACGGAGATCGGCAAGTTGAGCTTCGAGGTCACGAATGCGATCTAGAGCATTACCAGTAGGGGTGGTGGATTTTTCGTCTTCGCCTTTAAAACCTACCCATGAGAGAAAATTCTTATCGCTCATTTATCGCCCCAAACCTTCATAGCCTTTGATATTCGCGCACTTGAGATGGCTCAAGGCGTGATGGGATTCTAAGGCGGGGAGTGCGTTAAGAGAAAGTCATGCCCAATCGAGGGTGCGGGTCAGGGCTTTTTGCCACGTCTGGTAGCCAGAAGTTCGCAGCGAATTGCCGGTTTCTGCCTCCCAGCGCTTGGACACCTGCCATTGCTTTTTCAACTGATCGGTGCTGGCCCAATATCCCACGGCGAGCCCGGCGGCATAGGCGGCGCCCAGCGCGGTGGTTTCGCTCACGACCGGCCGAGTGATGGAAATTCCCAAAATATTGGCCTGCATCTGCATACAGAGTGAGTTGGCAGTGATGCCACCGTCGACCCGCATTTCCGAAAGTGTGATTCCGGTTTCTTCCGCCATGGCATCGATAACGTCCCGGGTTTGATAGCAAACGGCTTCCAAAGCGGCCCGGGCCAAGTGAGCCTTCGTGGCGGCGCGCGTCAACCCGACGATCGCACCGCGTGCATCACTACGCCAATGAGGCGCAAAGAGTCCAGAGAAGGCCGGAACGAAATAGACGCCGCCATTGTCACTTACGGATTCGGCGAGAGCTTCGATTTCTGAGGCATGAGAAATGATGCCCAACTGATCGCGCAGCCATTGAATCGCAGAGCCGGTCACGGCCACCGATCCCTCGAGCGCATATCGAGCCGGTTGATCACCAAGTTTGTAGCAAACCGTGGTGAGTAACCCATGCCCGGATCGAACGATGTCGGTGCCGGTATTAAGCAAGGCGAAGTTGCCCGTTCCGTATGTGGTCTTCGAATCTCCTTTTTCAAAACATACTTGACCCACCATCGCCGATTGCTGATCGCCCAAAATCGCGGCCAATGGAACACTGGCTCCTACTGGTCCTCCGGCCGAGGTAGTGCCATAAATTTCGGAAGAACTTTTTATGGTGGGGAGAATGGAACGTGGCACCTTCAAGATCTCAAGTAATCGTTCATCCCAGTCCAGGGTCTCTAAATCCATCAACAAGGTGCGGCTAGCGTTGGTGACATCGGTGATATGGATACCGCCGTTATGGCCACCAGTGAGATTCCAGGCCAGCCAACTATCGATCGTGCCCACTAGCGCCCGGCCCTGGGCAACTGCAGCTTTTACTTCGGGGCAATTGTTTAGCAACCAGTTGATCTTGCTCCCCGAGAAATAGGGGGCAATAGTCAGACCAGTTTTTTGACGAATAAATGCCCGTTCTTCATCGGACAAGGTATTAAGAAATTCTTGGGTGCGTGTGTCCTGCCAGACAATTGCGTTGTGTAGGGGAGTTCCAGTTTCTTTATCCCATGCCAGGGTGGTCTCCCGCTGATTCGTGATTCCGATGGCCGCTAAATCTTCGCCGGTAATACTGGCCTTGGCCAAGGCGCCCTGGATAACTTCTTGGGTGGCGGTCCAAATTTCAGCGGCATCGTGTTCTACCCATCCGGGTTGGGGCAGGATCTGGCGATGTTCCAATTGGTGTTGGGCGACTATCGAGCCGGTCTCATCGAAAATGATAAAACGCGTGCTGGTCGTTCCCTGATCTAGCGAACCTATAAAGCGCATAACCCCTATCCTAAGAGCATGACCAGCGCGAAGTCAGTACTCAACCCCGAGCAACGTCAGGTCGCACTCGCCAATATGGCCACCGAAAAGTTTGATGTTCTCGTTATCGGAGGCGGAGTCACAGGTGCTGGTGTGGCCTTGGATGCCGCTTCTCGCGGACTCAAAGTTGCCTTGGTCGAGGCTAGCGATTTGGCTTCGGGTACATCGTCAAGGTCCAGCAAGTTAATTCACGGCGGGCTTCGTTATCTCGAGCAGTATGACTTCAAACTAGTCCGCGAAGCCTTGCAAGAGCGCGAACTTATGGTGACCACTCAAGCTCCACATTTGGTCAAACCTGTTTCATTTCTCTATCCATTACACGAGAAGGTCAAGGAGCGCACTTACGTCGGCGCAGGTTTGGCTCTGTACGACGCGTTACGCGGTTTTCAACGAGCACTTCCTAACCATCGTCACCTCAGCCAAAAGCGCATTCATGAAGTCGCACCTTCTCTTCGCGTTGATCTCATTAATGGTGGAATCCAGTATTACGACGCTCAAGTCGATGATGCCAGACACACCATGATGATCGCGCGCACGGCCGCCCAGTACGGAGCGCAAATCGCGACTTACACCAGCGTTGAATCTTTAATTCGTAAGAACAAGCGCGTTATTGGTGCTCGCGTTCTGGACAAATTCTCTGGCGAGACCATCGATGTTTCGGCTTCGGTCACCATCATGGCTGGTGGCGTCTGGAGCGATCAAATGCATGAAAAGTTTGGCGTCATTCCGGGTTATCAAGTGCGCATGAGCAAGGGGACACACATCGTCGTTCCTAAATCTGCAATCCGTTCCAAGTCTGGAATTATCTTGAAGACTGCAGTCTCGGTTCTCTTCATTATTCCTTGGGCCGATAAATGGATTGTCGGCACGACAGATACCGAATTTACTGGCGATCGCAATCGACCGCTTGCTACCCGCGAAGATGTTGATTACATCCTCGAACAAGCCAACAAAGTTTTAACTCCAAAACTAAAGCCATCTGATGTTTTGGGCGTGTATGCCGGTTTGCGTCCACTCGTTTCTCGCAATGCCAATTCTTCGACCACCAAACTTTCACGCGAACACATTGTCGACCACCCTGAAACTGGATTTGTGAGCGTAGCCGGTGGCAAATACACGACTTATCGTGTTATGGCCGAAGATGCTGTTGATCACGCGGCTCCCGATTTACTTCGTCTCGTTCAAAAATCTGGAACGAAAGAGTTACCGATTCTGGGCGCGGTCGGATATCACGCGTTAGTTAACCGTGCCGCGATTATTGCCGAAGAGATGGGAATCTCTCGCGAGCAAGTAATCCGCTTACTTGATCGCTATGGCTCCGAAATTTCTGCATTAGCCGAACTCATTGCTGCGGATCTTTCTCTAGCTAAACCTCTGGCCGATGGGATGCCTTACTTACGTGCTGAAATTCATTATGCAGCCAGCGCCGAAGGTGCCATGAGCGTTGGCGATGTCATCTCTCGCCGCACCCGTTTAGCATTCGAAATGGCCGATCACGGTGTTGGGGTCGCTGCCGAAATCGCAAAGATCATTGGTCCGATTTTGGGCTGGAGCGCTTCTGCTAAGAAGAAGTCCATTGCCGAGTATGAAGCTCAAGTAGTTATCGAGAAGGAATCTGTCCAGTCTTATCACGAAGAGATCGCTAGGGATTCAGTAACTAGCGCTTGAACTGACTTTTCCAAACGTTAGTGAAGCGGGATATCTTTTCCGCTCAGTCGGTAAATACCAATTGCGATAATCAACGCTGGAATTGCATTCCATTGCTCGTTGGAACTCCGTGACATTGCATTCACAAGTGTGCTGAGGGCGAAGAGAACGGTTACCGCGCGAGAGAGAATAAGAACGCGTCTAGACCAAGCGCCATTTCGTTCCACAAGTAAGTGGCTGAAATAAATTAAGTAAAGTGAGAAAAGTGCGACCACAAAGTTAGAGAATCGAATGCCAACAGGCAGGGACTTATATTGACCGCCGGCCACATGCGAAAGCACCCAGTGGGCATTTGTGGAGGATGCTAAAAGCAACAGAGCGTTAAATGCCAAGGAGGCCGAGATGGCAAGCCAAATAATTCTCTTCATGCGGATGAGAATACTGGAGCCTTTGTGAATAAACTGTAGGCATGAGCAATTTTCCTGACCGTGATAATGCCGCCCTTCTCGTCATCGATGTTCAGAACGACGTAGTTTCCGACGCCTGGAATCGCGAAAGTGTGATCGCCAATATCAACACTTTGGTTGAGAAGGCGCGCGACGCTGGTACTGCCATTATTTGGGTCCAACATTCAGATGAAGGGATGGCTATTGGGAGCCCCGCATGGGAGATCGTTCCCGAACTTCATCCGCTTGAGATCGAACCTCATATTCGCAAGCGCTATCGAAGCTCCTTCGAGGAGACCAACCTAGAGAGCGTTCTTGCCGAGCTGGGGGTCGAGCATCTCTTCATATCAGGCGCGCAAAGCAATAACTGCGTTCGTCACACAACCCATGCCGCTCTCGAGCGCGGTTACGACGTGACGCTGGTCGAGGATGCGCACACGACTTCTGACAGCCAATGGGATTCAGGAATACTTCCGGCCTCGGTGATCGTCGATGAAACTAATCAGAACTTTTTGAACTATTCCTTGCCTGGCCGAATGGCAATTATTGATACCACCGAAAAGGTTATTTTCTAGTCCTTTAAGTTTGCGCATGGATGCGCGCCCTCAGCGAGCGATAACACTTATGCCGCGTTTGGCCTATTGATATTGGCCCGCAGGTGCGACAGGGTTGCGCGCATGGTTAATAGAGAAGATTGGTCATTCGATACCCAGCAAATTCACTCAGGACAGAAAGCAGACCCAGTTACGGGGTCCCGATCTCTTCCGATTTACCAGACTACGGCCTACCAATTTCGCGACACCCAACATGCCGCCAACCTATTTGGCATTGCCGAAGCCGGGAATGTTTACACCCGCATTAACAACCCAACACAGGATGCGGTCGAACAACGGCTGACTGTGTTGGAAGGAGGCGTTGCTTCACTCTTGGTCGCAACGGGAATGGCTGCGACCGCTTATGCCATTATGAATGTGGCTGAAGCTGGTGACCACGTGGTTGTCAGCCGAAATGTTTATGGCGGAACTTATAACCTCTTTAATTACACTCTTCCCAAATTTGGATTGCAATTTACTTTCGTCGAAGATGCCAGCAACCTCGATGCCTGGCGCGCGGCGGTGCGACCCAATACCAAGGCATTTTTTGGCGAAGGTATCTCTAATCCACTAGGCGCAGTCCTCGATATCGAAGGTATCGGCAAGATTGCGCATGAAGTAGGCGTACCTTGGGTAGTCGATAACACCATCGCAACGCCTTACATAACTAAGCCCATTGAATATGGTGCCGATATCGTCACGCACTCTGCAACAAAATTCTTATCTGGGCATGGCAGCGCCATGGTCGGCGCAATCGTCGACTCTGGAAATTTCGATTTCGCTGCCAATCCCAAGAAGTTTCCTGGTTTCAATGAACCCGATCCCAGCTACAACGGGTTGGTCTATGCCCAAACTCTGGGCGTCGGTTCCTCCTTTGGTGCCAACCTGGCTTATATTTTTAAAGCGCGCCTGCAATTGCTACGTGACATCGGCGCTTCGGTTTCGCCATTCAATGCCTGGTTGTTGGCACAAGGCTTAGAAACTCTGAGCCTGCGCATGCAACGTCATATTGAAAATGCCCAGGCGATAGCTGAATGGTTAGAAGTTCAACCTGGGGTCGATCATGTCAGTTACGCCGGTTTGCCATCCTCAAAGTGGCATGCACAAGCGCAAAAGTACGCGCCGAAAGGTGCTGGAGCCGTGATGTCCTTCGAGATTTCAGGTGGATCAGTAGCCGGCCAGAAATTTGTGGAGGGCTTGGAACTTTTTAGCCATGTGGCAAACATCGGAGACGTTCGCTCCTTGGTCATTCATCCGGCCTCGACAACTCACTCACAGCTCAATCCCGAGGAACAAATTGCTGCAGGTATTACTCCGGGAATGGTTCGCCTTAGCATTGGTCTGGAAGATATTTCAGATATAAAGCGCGACTTACTTTTGGGTTTTGCCGCCGCGCACAAGTAGCGATCGCAGATTTCGCAAAAAAGTTTCTAACCTCGAAATGAGAGATCTTGCTTCTTCATTTCGGCCACCAAGAGACGGATCGCATTGGGTCCCATTCCGTGGAGATCTTTCACGGCTGCAAGTGAAACCTTGCGAAGGTCGCTGAGTTGGTAAAAGCCTTCGTCGATCAAAGCTCTCCGGGCGGGAGCCGCTAACCCGATTTCACGCCAGTAACCGTCTTGATCGAAGTAGTCATCTTCGGGTGGAGCGCTCTGGGAAGCGATTTGCGAGGTGGCCAGCTTTGCTGCCCGATTCGCGGCGGCAGCTTTCTTGGCTTGAGATGCCAGCATTTTGGTTTTGGCGGGGGATTGTTTAGCCATGGCTGAAGGTTATTACTTAAGGCTTTTTCAAAAGTTTTTTAGAGGTAAGAAAATTGCTGAGTGCGGGAGGCGGGACTTGAACCCGCACGTCCGAAGACACAGGTTCCTAAGACCT
>JBAXAO010000022.1:0-21064 GCA_037142435.1 Actinomycetes bacterium
CCAATGGACATCATCGATGTCGTTCCAGGGTCACTCGATAACACCCCATTCATTATTGCTAGCGCCGAACTTGGTGAGAAGGCAGTTCCTGCCTGGCTAGAAGTTGTTGGTTCCAAGCTTCGTATCTTGGTTCACGCAGTTCCTACTCGCACCATTATCGACACCCAAGTACAAGAGCAACTCATCGTTGAGCTTTACTCACGTTAATCCTTAAAGATTAAAAGCAGTACCAGTAGAAAAGCCGGTAAAACGGCCTAAAGAATTTAAAACCGCCAAGCGGAGATCAAATAGTGGATCTCTCGAGACCTACGGAGGAACTAAGTGCTTATTGCACAACGCCCCACCCTCAACGAGGAAGTTGTATCTGAGTACCGCTCACGGTTCATCATTGAGCCGCTAGAGCCTGGCTTTGGTTACACCCTTGGCAATTCGCTCCGTCGTACGCTTTTGTCCTCGATTCCTGGTGCAGCTGTTACCAGCATTCGAGTCAACGGCGCACTTCACGAATTCGCCACGCTAGAAGGCGTTAAGGAAGACATCACCGAGATCGTCTTGAATATCAAGAACCTCGTGCTCTCATCCGACAACGACGAACCATCTTTGCTCTACATCCGTGCCGGCAGCGAAGGCGTCGTCACTGGCGCAGATATCGCATGTCCAGCAGGCGTTGAAGTTCACAACCCTGAGCTTCATATCGCCACTTTGAATTCATCGGCAAAGTTTGAAGTTGAACTCACTGTCGAGCGCGGCCGCGGTTACGTAACAGCGGTCCAGAACAAGCAAGCCGGTGGAGAAATTGGACGTATTCCAGTTGATTCCATCTACTCACCTGTTCTTCGCGTTACCTACAAAGTCGAAGCCACTCGCGTTGAACAACGCACCGACTTCGATCGTTTGATCGTCGATGTTGAAACCAAGCAATCAATGAAGCCTTCAGATGCCATGGCATCTGCTGGTAAGACTTTGGTAGAGCTCTTCGGTTTGGCACGCGAACTCAATGTCGATGCTGAAGGCATCGAAATGGGACCATCCGTACAGGATGCTGCTCTCGCTGCCGATCTTGCTCTTCCTATCGAAGATCTCGATCTGACAGTTCGCTCCTATAACTGCCTCAAGCGTGAAGGTATTCACACTGTTGGCGAACTCGTAGGACGTTCCGAAGCAGATCTATTGGATATCCGAAACTTTGGTTCTAAGTCAATCGATGAAGTGAAGGCAAAACTTCACTCCATGGCCCTTCAACTGAAGGACAGCCCAATCGGTTTTGACCCAACCAAGCATGCTAATTACGGCACCAGCGTTGACGACGAAGTCGTCGAGTCAGAATAGGTCTAGGAGAACACTCAAATGCCAACACCAAGTAAAGGTCCACGCCTCGGAAGTGGTCCCGCACACGAAAGATTGTTGCTGGGCACCCTAGCCGAACAACTCTTCGAACACGGCAAAATCACGACCACTGAGACCAAGGCCAAGCGTCTACGTCCAGTAGCCGAGAAGCTCATCACTGCTGCTAAAGCAGGCGACCTCGCTGCTCGTCGTCGCGTTATGCAGACCATTCAGAACAAGAGCGTGGTTCACACACTCTTCACTGAAATTGGTCCGCGCTTTGCCAGCCGCGACGGTGGATACACCCGTATCACCAAGATCGGTCCTCGCCATGGAGATAACGCTCCAATGGCTGTCATCGAACTGCTCAGTGAAGGAACACCTGCCAAGAAGGCAACTGTTGCTGCTGCTGAAAAAGTTACGAAGAAGGCTGCTGCTAAGAAGGCTTAAGCGCCGCTTATAGTTCAAAAATTCTCATGACCGAACCCACTCTCAATCCCGAGAGTGGGTTTCGTCGTTTGCGGGTTGATCTTGCATACGACGGAACTAATTACGCCGGCTGGGCGAAGCAACCAGATCAGCGAACAGTCCAAGAGGAAATCGAAAGTGCGATTTCACGGGTGGTACGCAATAAGTCCGAGACTATTGTCGCCGGACGCACCGATGCCGGAGTCCACGCTACTCATCAAATAATCCATGTTGATGTTCCCGAAGTGGATCTTGAAATAGAAAATTTCGCCTATCGATTGAATCGAATTTTGGATCAAGATATTCGGATCAATCAAGTAATTGAGGCTCCCCAGAATTTTCATGCTCGCTTCTCGGCCATTAAGCGCCATTACATTTACAAAATCTTGGATGGCGGCCGACAGTTGCCACCTCTCCATCGCTTCGATGTTGCGCCGTGGTTTCGCGATCTAGATGTCGAGGCGCTTAATTTGGCTAGCGCTCAGATGCTAGGACAGCGCGATTTTGCTGCGTTTTGTAAATTTCGTGAAGGCAGCACCACTATTCGTGATCTTCAAGAATTTCATTGGAGCCGTGATGAAGATGGATATCTTCGCGCAAAGCTCAGCGCTGACGCGTTTTGTTATTCCATGGTACGCAACCTTGTCGGCGCTGCCGTATGCGTTGGTGAAGGACGCTTTCCGCAAGAGTGGATGGAGGAGATGCTCGCCAACAAGACCAGGATTTCTGAAAGCTATGTATTCCCATCAAAAGGTTTGACTCTCACTCAAGTGGACTACCCGCCCGATGATCAATTGCTCGATCGCATTGCGATGACTTTGGGTCGCAGGGATTCGGACGAATAAATGGGTCACATTGATGTTAGCGATGTCGAATACTGGTTGCCTGATGGTCGGATTCTGCTCAGCGATATTAACTTTCGAGTTGGAGATGGTGCCAAAGTAGCCATTGTCGGTGCTAATGGCTCAGGCAAAACAACTCTCATCCGAATGATCTGTGGCGATTTAGAGCCTCACGGTGGAAAAGTATCAATTTCTGGCGGGTTAGGAATTATGCGCCAATTCATTGGCCAAGTTCGAGACGAGAGCACCGTTAGGGATTTATTAGTCTCAGTCTCACCTCCGAAAATTCGCGTGGCTGCCGAAAAGCTCATTTCTGCCGAGAAGTTAATGAACGATCGGAATTCAGAGAAAGACCAGATGGCCTATGCCCAAGCTATTTCTGATTGGGGCGATGCTGGGGGATACGAAGCTGAAGTCATGTGGGATGTCTGCTGCACCTCTGCCTTAGGAAAAACTTTTGATGACGTATCGCATCGACTCGTCACCACTTTGTCCGGCGGCGAACAGAAGAAAGTTGTCCTCGAGGCTTTATTGCGTGGCGAGGATGAAGTCCTTGTGTTGGATGAACCAGATAACTATCTGGATGTTCCTTCCAAGCGTTGGCTAGAAGAACAACTTGTGGCAACCAAGAAGACAGTTTTCTTTGTCAGCCACGATCGTGAATTGCTCAATCGTGTTGCCGAGAAGATCGTCACCGTCGAACTCGGCGCCAATGGAAATACCGCTTGGGTCCATGGCGGAAAGTTTGCGACCTGGCATGATGAACGCAAAGCCAGACAAGAGCGCATCGCTGAACTTCTGTTGCGGTGGGAAGAAGAACACGAGCGTTTGGTAAACCTAGTGAAGAAATTACAGGTCCAAGCATCGATCAGCCCAGATATGGCTTCCCGCTACCGCGCAATGCAGACCAGGTTGCGCAGATTTGAAGAAGTCGGGCCGCCAGAGGCGCCGCCGATTGAACAGAATGTTCAGGTGGGACTCAAGGGTGGTCGTACCGGCGTTCGAGTCGTAACGTGTGAGGCGCTTTCACTGACCGGGCTTACCGAGAATTTCGATCTAGAACTTTTTTATGGCGATCGGGTGGCTATCTTGGGCAAGAACGGGACCGGAAAATCCCATTTCCTCCGTCTGCTCGCTGGAGATGCCACGGTCGCACATACCGGCGCCTACAAATTAGGAGCCCGGGTAACAGCTGGCTTCTTTGCTCAGACCCATTCCCATCCGGAATTCATCGGTAAAACCTTGATCGAGCTCCTCTGGAGCCACCATTCCCTTCAACTGGGGCCGGCCAAGAGCGTTCTGCGACGCTATGAACTCAACCAGCAAGGCGATCAGCGCTTTGAGTCCTTATCGGGTGGCCAGCAGGCTCGATTCCAAATTCTTCTGCTGGAACTAGAAGGGGCCACGATGCTCCTTCTGGATGAGCCCACCGACAACCTAGATCTAGCCTCTGCCGAAGCCCTAGAACAGGGGTTATCGGGCTTTGCCGGAACGGTGCTCTCGGTGACCCATGATCGTTGGTTTACTCGTGGATTTGATCGTTATCTGATCTTTCCCGCCAACGGCCAGGTCTATGAGTCTCCTGAACCGGTTTGGGACTATTAGCTACCTCTGGGATCAGGGGAGAGCCTGCCCGCTTTTTTGACCCATGTGTGTTATTACGGGTAACCTTGCCCTTCTGCTAAGCGCTCACTAAGGCGTTTTTTAGCTGGTAGGCCCAAGACAGAACCGAATTATGAAGTTAGTTAATCGTTATTAACTAGGAATGAGAGATCTCGTGCGCACTTTTTCACCAAAAGCCGGTGACGTGAGTCGTAAATGGCATGTCATCGACGCCGAAGGAGTTGTACTCGGTCGTCTTGCTACCCATGCAGCTGTTCTATTGCGCGGAAAGCACAAGCCAACCTTTGCTCCCCATATCGACATGGGCGACTTCGTTGTCATCATCAACGCTGAGAAGGTTGTTCTTACTGGTCAAAAAGCCGGTCAGAAGTTTGCTCACCACCACTCAGGTTTCCCAGGCGGTATGACTTCTATCGTTTACTCCGATCTTCTTAACCAAGATCCAACTCGAATTGTTGAGAAGGCAATCCTCGGAATGCTTCCTAAGAACAAGCTCGGTCGCGTTGTCGGAACCAAGTTGAAGGTCTATGCCGGCCCAACACATCCACACGCAGCCCAGAACCCAACACCTTTTGTATTCAACCAAGTTTCTCAAATCGTAACGAAGTAAATAGGAGCATAGATGTCTGACTTTGATACCACCGTCGATCTCGATGAGAACGAGGTTCCTACTTCGTACAGCACCAGCACACCTGCTGCTGCAACTAACCGTCCAGCAATCACCGCACCTGGTGGTGGCACTGGTCGACGTAAGGAAGCCGTAGCTCGTGTTCGCTTGATCCCAGGTTCAGGACAATGGACCGTCAACGGAAAGCCACTCGCTGTTTACTTCCCAAATAAAGTTCATCAACAACTCGTCTCCGAACCTTTCCGCACCGTCGGTGCTGAAGGTGCTTATGATGTTATTGCTCGCATCAACGGTGGTGGAACTTCCGGTCAAGCTGGTGCGCTTCGCCTTGGTGTTGCACGTGCCTTGAACGAAATTGATACCGATGCTAACCGTCCTGCTTTGAAGAAGGCCGGATTCCTTAGTCGCGATGCTCGCGTTATCGAGCGAAAGAAGTACGGCCTGAAGAAGGCTCGTAAGCGCTCGCAATACAGCAAGCGTTAATTCTTCTTATTTCTATCTCAAGGTCACGGTAGCTAACGATGGCTCTCTTTGGCACCGATGGTGTTCGAGGGCTTGCTAATCGTGATCTCACTGCCGAACTCGCTCTTGATTTAGCAGTTGCTGCTGCCCATATTTTGGGCGAAGCTGGCGCATTCAGTGGTCACCGAGCAAAGGCAATTGTCGGCCAAGACTCACGCGCATCCGGAGATTTTCTAGAAGCTGCAGTTATTGCTGGGCTCGCTAGCGCTGGAGTTGATGTCTATCGCGTTGGCGTTCTGCCCACACCTGCTATTGCTCATCTCGTTGCAGAAACCGGTGCAGACCTTGGCGTCATGATTAGCGCCTCCCATAACCCCATGCCCGACAATGGAATAAAGTTTTTCTCCAAAGGCGGCGGCAAACTGGATGACGCGCTCGAAGCGGCCATCGAGGCCAGACTTAAAGAGCCATGGGAGCGTCCAACGGGCGAATATGTTGGCAGAGTCGTTCTAGATGAAAGCGCATCCGAACGTTATCTCTTCCATCTGCTCTCCTCATTATCAATTTCGCTTCAAGGACTTAAAGTTGTTGTCGATTGCGCCAATGGCGCTTCATCAGAGGTTGCACCTGAGGCATATTTGCGCGCTGGCGCCGAAGTAATTGCTATCTCTAACACCCCAACGGGTTGGAATATCAATGACAACTGTGGTTCGACCCACCTTGAAAACTTAATTGCCAAAGTAAAAGAAGTTGGCGCAGATATCGGAATTGCTCACGATGGTGATGCCGATCGTTGTTTAGCAATTGATGCCCAGGGCAATGTCATTGATGGCGATTTCATTATGGCGATCTTGGCTGCGCATTGGCAGGTACCAACCGTCGTCGGTACAGTCATGAGCAATCTAGGTTTTATCAAGGCAATGCAAAGCAATGGCATTAATGTCGAGACAACATCTGTGGGAGATCGCTACGTTCTAGAAAAGATGTTGGCAGATGATCATCACTTGGGTGGCGAGCAATCTGGACACATCATCATGCGCAAGTTCGCAAATACCGGTGACGGAATACTTACTGCGCTGCAACTGATGCAAGCCATGGTTGCATCCAAGCAATCACTTGCTGATCTTTCTCAAGTAATGCGTCGCTATCCGCAAGTATTAATCAACGTTAAGAATGTCAACAAGTCTGCCTTGGAAACCTCCGAGACTATCAAGAGCCACATTATTTCCATGGAAGCAGAACTCGCCGAAACCGGTCGGATATTGGTCCGAGCATCTGGGACCGAAAGTCTGGTTCGGGTCATGGTCGAGGCCGAAAGTGAAGCCCAAGCCGAACAAATCGCTCATAAATTGGCCGAAATAGTAAGATCAGAACTCGAGATAACTCAATAGTCCCCACCAGTTTTAACTAGAGGAGCCCTAATTTATGTGCGGCATCGTTGGATACACCGGCAAGAATTCCGCACTCGCTCCAGTTTTAGAGGGGTTACGTCGTCTTGAATATCGTGGTTATGACTCTGCAGGCATCGCGCTAACCGTTGCGGTTGGCGAAAAACTTTGGGTTGAAAAACGTGCAGGCAAATTAGGAAATCTAGAAGAAACTCTTGAGGGCGGCACTCCTGATTCACATAGCGGTATCGGACACACTAGATGGGCAACTCATGGCGGCCCCACAGATACCAACGCCCATCCGCATCTGGATAACGATGGAAAGTTGGCGTTAATCCACAATGGAATTATTGAGAATTATGTCGAGCTTCGCGCCGAACTTGAACGACGCGGCCACGTATTTAAATCTGAAACCGATACTGAATCAGTAGTTCATTTGCTTTCCGATGCTCGTAAAGCCCATAACGGAGATTTAGCCGCTGCTATGCGAGAAGTTTGTGCCGAACTTCGGGGCTCGTTCACTCTCTTGGCTATTCACGCTGATCAACCAGACCGAATTGTCGGAGCCCGCCGTAATTCACCTCTAGTAGTCGGAGTCGGCGATGGCGAAAATTTTCTAGCTTCAGATGTCGCGGCTTTTATCGCCCACACCAAGCGCGCCCTCGAGCTTGGCCAAGATGAAGTTGTCGATATCAGTCCAGCCGAAATTATCATCACGGATTTACACGGAAATGTTCTGCCCCATCATGAATATGAAATCTCGTGGGATGCTAGCGCTGCCGAACGCGGCGGTTATGCCCACTTCATGCTGAAGGAAATCTACGAACAACCAAAGGCGATTCTTGACACTTTGATTGGGCGGCTCCACGGACTGGGTGCAGAAATCAGCCAAAATATTGATTTTGGCAAGATCGACAAAGTTGTCATCATCGCCTGCGGCACCGCTTTCCATGCCGGTCTAGTTGGCAAGTATGCAATCGAGCAATGGGGTGGCATTTCGGTAGAAGTGGAATACGCATCCGAATATCGCTATCGCGAACCGCGCGTTGATAGCCACACGCTGGTTATTCCCATCTCTCAATCGGGTGAAACGATGGATACCTTGATGGCAATGCGTTATGCCAAAGAGCATGGAGCCCAGGTATTTTCAGTCTGTAACACCAACGGTTCGACCATCCCGCGCGAATCCGATGCCGTTCTCTACACCCATGCTGGACCTGAAATCGCAGTTGCTTCAACTAAAGCGTTTGCTACCCAACTCATTGCCATGTACCTCATTGGGCTCCATCTAGGGCAGATCCGCGGGACTATTACCTCCGAATTTATCGCTGAGATGGCGGAACATTTAGAAGAGCTACCGGCCAAAGTTGAGCAAGTTCTTGAAACCGTAGAGCCACTTCGCGAATTAACCCGCCAATTTAAAGATGCCAGTTCCATGTTGTTCTTGGGAAGGCACGTTGGCTATCCAACTGCCCTCGAAGGTGCTTTGAAATTAAAAGAGCTGGCATATATGCACGCTGAAGGATTTCCCGGTGGCGAGCTCAAGCACGGCCCCATTGCATTAATTGATCAAGGCACTCCTGTAGTTGCCATGATCCCCGCTGAAGGTTCTTTACTTGCAGAGAAGATGGCCAGTAATGTGCAGGAAGTGAAGGCTCGTGGCGCAGTGGTTATCGCAATAAGTGATTGGCATGTGCCTGCGGCCAGCCACATGGTGCGTATACCGAGCACGCATCCTTTCCTTCAGCCCGTCTTATCCGTTGTTCCCTTGCAAGTAATTGCATACGAAATGGCAATTGCTCGGGGTAACGATGTTGACCAGCCGAGAAACTTAGCTAAATCCGTAACAGTGGAATGACATGTCTGAATTAGCAGTAACCCAGCGAAAAAGTGAGATGCGCAGCGCATTGCGCTGGTCGGCTCTCTTCTTTCTGGGTTTTCTCGTTGTTACGCAACAAGTATTGAGCCGCGGTTATCTATATCGGCTCGACCACACAATCAAAGGGCTTCGCCATCACACCTTCAAGGGAATGTCGAGCCATGCTCTTTTAGCCATCGATGACCTGGGTTTGCGATGGTTTACCGCGACAGTTTTATTGGTTGCAGCCGCCTTTATCGGCTGGCGCTTTCGTTCTTTCCGTCCCTTTAACCTCTCGCTCCTGTCTCTAGTATTTCTCAATGGCGTTGTAGGTGTTTGTAAATTGGTCATTGGGCGAACCAAGCCACGATTGCATATCGACCAATTGCACAGTGGTGGACTTTCCTTTCCCAGTGGGCATGCATCAAACGCGCTCTTGTCGTGGGGATTGTTGGCTTACCTCATTTATCGCTACACCCAACGTGAACCTTTTCACGGTATTCGTTTGATGTGGTTAGCCCTACTTATCACTTTTTCAGTTTGCATCGTTTCGCTTATTCGTGACACTCATTGGTTCTCAGATCTATTAGGGGGAGCATTCTTGGGTGCCTCTCTCTTAGTGCTCATCATTGCCATCGATAGATCAATTCCTTCGAAGAAACAACCGTCGTAATGGCAGCGATCATCGGCATCGGAATCGACGTCGTCGATATTCAGAGATTTCAAGAGTCGTTGGATCGAACCGTTGCGTTGCGCAATCGTCTCTTCACCTCAAATGAGTCTCACTTAAAGATTTCTTCGCTGGCAGCACGCTTTGCGGCAAAAGAAGCCTTGGCCAAAGCGCTCAATGCCAAGACCGCCACATTTAATTGGCAAGAAGTTGAAATTATCAATGAATCTAGCGGGAAACCTCTTTTTGTATTTAGCGGCGCTCTTGGCGAACGTCTCAAAGAAAATATTGTTCATCTATCGCTTTCACACGATGCCGGTATCGCATCAGCCATGGTGATTGTCGAGACCAAATAATGATGCGCGCGCAAGCCGAAGTAGATTTAGGTGCGATATCCCATAACGTTCGCACCATCGCCGCCCGCACTTCTGCAAAAGTGTTGGCGGTAGTTAAAGCCGATGCCTATGGCCACGGATTAGTTCCGGTAGCTAAAGCCGCCATTGATGGTGGTGCAAGTTACCTAGGAGTTGCCCTTCTCGAAGAGGCACTTTTATTGCGTGCAGCCAATATTTCGACTCCGATTATTGCCTGGCTTACTCCACCGGGAAGTGACTTTAAGGAAGCGTTATTACAGGGGATAGACCTGTCTGTGCCATCCCGAGAGATCTTTCAAGAAATTCTTGCTACCGCACAAGTTGCTTCAATCAAACCACGGATCCATATTGAAGTAGATACTGGAATGAGCCGTGGTGGATTTCTTAAAGATTGGAACTCTTTCCTTTCTGAATTACAAGAGCATCAAAATGAATTTGAACTAGTTGGATTCTGGTCGCACTTTGCTCGGGCCGATGAGCCTGGTGAAGTGGCTAATGTCAGAGCGCTTGCAGATTTTGAAATCAAACTGGCGCAGTTGCAAGATTTTGGGCTGAACCCTTCTTTTATTCACTTTGCAAATTCAGCAGCTACTCTTACAAATTTAGATGCGCAAAAAGATATTGTTCGACTCGGTATCGCTATGTATGGGCTATCTCCCGATATTTCAACACTCGGTGACGTCTCTCAATGGGGATTACAACCTGCGATGACTCTGAAAGCCACGTTGCATTTAGTAAAGGATGTACCAGCAGGGAGTGCAATTGGTTATGGCGGAACGGCTGTTTTAGATCACGATACAAAATTAGGTGTAGTGGCAATGGGATACGCAGATGGAATCTCGCGAAGGACTGATTCAGGCGCTGCCGTGACGGTAAACGGTGAACGCGCCTACATCGTTGGTCGTGTTTCAATGGATCAATTCGTAGTTGACTTGGGAATCTCTTCTGGCGCAAAAGCGGGGGATATGGTCACCATATTTGGACACGGTGGAAGTTCGGTAGATGAATGGGCGCAGGCAGCTGGAACGATTAATTACGAGATCGTTACGCGAATAGGCTCACGGGTGCCTAGGATTTACCTGCATTAGTGTGATTAAGTAACCACGTGGAAAAGGTGGGTATGGAATCGAACTCCACCCTGCTCTCTATCCAGAATCTTTCCGTAAATTTCGGTGGCCTTAAGGCGCTCTCGGGAGTCTCACTGGATCTTCATCCTGGCGAAGTAGTTGGGCTCATTGGCCCCAATGGTGCCGGCAAGACCACTCTATTCAACGCAGTTTCAGGCTTAGTCGATGTCGAGTCTGGATCACTTCGGGTACACGATCTGGATCTTCCTTGGCCCAAACCTCATGACCTAGTAGAACTCGGTATTTCTCGCACTCTTCAGGGCGTTGGGCTTTTTCCTGACCTCACTGTTTTGGAAAATGTGATGTTAGGCGCCACCAAATTTGTTGAAAGTGGTTTTATTCGCGCCAGCTTGGGCTTCGATGCCCGAGATGAAGCCAGACTTCGCACGCGCGCGATGAACGCGCTCGAAAGAGTTTATGCAGCAGGTATTGCTCATCGCGCCGTTGAATCATTGCCCTATCCCACGACTAAACGTGTTGCCATTGCCCGAGCGCTGGTTAGCGAGCCGAAAATTCTCCTCCTAGACGAACCCGCTGGCGGTTTAGGGGCTCAAGATATCGATTGGATGAATGGCCTCATTCGCAACCTCAGCGAGAATTGTGCAATCTTGTTAGTCGAACACCACATGGATGTAGTGATGTCAGTTTGTCATCGACTTTACGTACTTAATTTCGGCGAAGTTATCGCTCATGGTGCGGTTCAAGAAGTTCGCCAAAACCCCGCGGTCGTTGCCGCATATCTTGGCTCAGGAGCGGTTTCATCATGAGCGGACTAGTGATTTCACAACTGAACATCAGCCACGGTGCTATTCGCGCAGTAAACGATCTCTCCTTTACGGTACTGCCAGGCCAACTTGCAGCAGTTATCGGTTCTAACGGAGCCGGCAAAACCACACTTCTTCGCACTCTATCTGGATTAAAAAGTGCGCATTCTGGAAGCGTCGAATGGAATGGCGAGTCAATTCTGCGCAAGAAGCCCGAAGATTTAGTTCGTTCTGGAATTGTGCATGTCTCCGACGGGAAATCTGTAATTCCAGAATTAACTGTTAGAGAGAATTTGGCTCTTGGTGGGATTTGGCGGAAGGATAAAAAGGATGTTGCTTTAGCAACGGCTGAGGCGATTGACTTATTTCCGCGACTGGGAGAGCGCCTGCAACAGAGCGCGGACACGTTATCCGGTGGCGAACGGCAAATGCTGGCAATCGGCCGAGCGCTTATTGCGCGTCCTAAGTTGTTGCTGCTCGATGAGCCATCGTTAGGACTTGCCCCGCTAGTTATCGATCAAATTTTCCAAGCAATTAAATCATTGCGCGATCGGCATAATTTGACGGTCGTACTTGTCGAGCAGAATGCAATGGGCGCACTTCGCATTGCAGATATCGGAATCATTATTAATTTAGGCAAGTTGGTCGCATCGGGGCCAGCTCGCGAACTCATTGATAACCCGTCACTTCGAGCTGCTTACTTGGGGTATTAATGGGGCGCCTACTCAACACGATTCTGATTGGAGTCAGCGGAGGCTCCATCTATAGCCTCATGGCCCTTGCTCTGGTGCTGGTTTGGCGTTCGACCCGAGTAGTTAACTTTGCACAAGCGGGCCAAGCAATTCTCTCGACCTATATTGGTTATGTAGTCATAACCCATACCAATAATTATTGGATCGCATTTCCTGTGGCCCTTCTTGCTGGCGCGCTTGCTGGTGCCCTCATCGATATCTTGATGGTGCGCACTTTGATGAAGCGAGCACATTCAGGACCCGTTGCCGGAATTGCACCCGTGATTGCCACTTTAGGTTTACTCGGATTAATCCGAGCAGTAGTTGGCATGATTTGGGGCGGAGATCTTCGGCAGTTCAAACTTCCTGTCTCTAATCATGGATTCACTTTCGGGCATAACACAATTCCATTTGCTCCCATAAATCTCCTCATCGTCATGACCACCGTCGTTGTCATGTTAATTTTTTCTCTGATTTTTCAACGAACGAATCTGGGACTTTCGCTACGCGCCTCCGCTTATCAACCAGAGATAGCACGTCTTGCCGGAATTCGAGTAGATCTCACGCGCACAATCGGCTGGGCTTTTGCCGGAGCAGCGGGCGCTGTCGCCGGAATGCTAGTAACTCCGACTAATTATCTTTCGCCGAATTCTCTCGACCTCTTATTGGTTTCTGGCTTCGTTGCGGCTGTCATTGGTGGATTAGAAAGTTTGGTAGGAGCTGCGGTAGGCGGTTTGATTCTTGGAATTAGTTTGGCGTTAGTGCTTGAGTACATCAGCAGCTCACTGGCTTTTCCCGTTGCATTTGTTGTTCTGATAGCAGTCCTGCTCTTCAAGCCCTCAGGTTTGATTGGCGCGAAACGGACTCGTCATGCGTAATCTCTTTGGACATTCGAGTCGACGCCTCAAGGCCGCCATTGCTTTCCCTGTGATTGGTGTTGTGCTTTTTATCATCAGCAATCGCGTGGATGAATTACGGGTTTATCAAGGTGCCAACGTCGCTGTCTATGTCGTTGCCATCATCTCCATCATTTTGTTGACTGGTTACTCTGGCCAGATCTCGCTGGGTCATGGTGCGCTCATGGCCGTTGGTGCTTATGCCGCCGTACTCAGCCAGGTGTACTGGCACCTTCCAATCATTCTGACTTTCGTGGTTGCTGTTTTAGCCGCCGCAGGTTTCGGCGCGATTTTGGGCACGGCCGCAGGTCGCTTAACCGGTCCCTATTTGGCCGGTACTACTTTGGCGCTGGCGGTTGGGCTGCCTTCCCTGGCCAACCAATTTGGCTTCTTGGGCGGGGAGCAAGGGCTGAACTATGACGTGGGGTTGCCACCTACGTGGCTGGGCGCGGATTTCACCCAGTACAAATGGTTTTTCTGGATTAGTGCCCTGGCAGCCCTCATGGTCACCTGGCTCAGCTTTAATCTCTTGGGCAGCCATTACGGGCGAAATTGGCGGGCTTTGCGCAGCAATCCGACGGCAGCGGCACTGATGGGAATTCACGTTGGCCGGTCAAAAGTCTTGGCCTTTACGGTCAGCTCCGGATTAGCAGGTTTGTCCGGGGCGCTTTTGGCCATGACCATCAGCTTGGTGACCCCCAGCGCCTTTCCCACCAGCCTTTCTTTCTCAATTGTTACCGGGGCAGTACTTGCGGGAGTGACCCTACTCACAGGTAGCATTGTCGGCGCAGTGGTTTTGGTTGCAATCCCAGAGATCACCGGAGCGCTGGCTACGCACCTAGGTGGATCTGAGAAAGTAACTTCAAACCTTCCAGGCTTATTGACCAGTGTGCTCTTGATCGTGGCAGTCCTGCTCTTTCCCAATGGACCGCAAGCGATCATGAAGAGAACTCGTAAGAGTTCGCATTAACTTCTCATTTGCCTAGTAATTGCATCGCTCTTACCCTCGATGGAAGGAAATATATGTTTGGACAACGACGTTCAAAGCGCAACATCTTCGCTTTGGCGACGCTTGCTGCAGGAGCTCTGGCGGTAACCGCCCTCCCAGCCCAAGCGTTCAATGTGCACACCACAGATGGTGTCACTCCGACAACAATCAAGCTCGGAATCACAATCCCATTAACTGGAAGCGCAGCTCCTGGTTATAGCAAGATTCCTGCAGCGATGATCGCTTACTTCAATTACGTCAATGACAATGGCGGAGTAAATGGTCGAAAGATTCAACTTGTCGTAAAAGACGATGCATATCTGCCTACATTGGCAGTGGCAAAAACCAATGAATTAATTTTGAAAGATAAAGTTTTCGCAGTTATTGGCGCATTGGGTACTGCTAACCACATCGCAGTTTCCAAGTCGGTCAACTTGGGCCGTCGCGGAGTTCCGGATCTCTTCCTTAATACCGGCTTCAGCGGATTTGCCGATGCAAAGAAGTACCCAACAACATTCTCGCTCTTTCCTTCTTATGTTATGGAAGCAAAGATCATGGGCCAGTACTTGAAAGATAAATTCCCAGGTAAGAAACTTGGGTTGATTTATCAAGCTGATGATTTCGGTACCGATGCTCTCGCTGGCTTTAAGCAAGCAGGCACCAACTTTGCAGTTAAAGTTTCCTACGCATCTGGTTCTCAAAGCGCGCAGACCGCAGCTGGTTGGGTAAGCAAACTCAAGGCAGCTGGCGCTGAAGTTGTAGTTATGTTTGGTGTAACTACCGCTTCTGGGGCCGCGCTCGCGACTTCTGCTGCGTTGGGCTACAAAGCCCAATGGATCCTTGGCTCAGTGGGTGGCGATGCCACGACTCTTAAGGCTGTTGGCGTACCTGCCGTGGTCTTGACCGGAGCCATCGGCGCTTCCTTCCTTCCTGCTCCTACTGACACTTCCGATCCTTACGTTGCTTTCTTCCAAGGCATCAACACGAAGTACAACGGTGGAGCTGTCTTTGACAACAACGTATTGGTTGCCATGAACACTGCAATGATGACAGTTCAAGCCCTCCGCGCAGCTGGCGCCAACCCAACTCAAAAAGGTTTGGTCGCAGCGCTCGAGAGCAAAGGATCCACCTTTGCTAGTGCTGGATTGGCGCCATTGAACTACGCAAAGGGTGTTCATGTCGGCTACAACGGCTATTGGTTCGGAAGCTACAACTCTTCCGGTGAACTTAAGCCAATCGGTGGCGATTATTCGGTTTACACCACAGATTCAGGCGCTGGCGCAATTGCGAAATCAACATACGTGCGCCCAGCACTTCCTGCTAACGGATTGCCTACAAACTAATGAGGACCTCAATCATGCAACAGACGAAAAGTAAGAAGATTGCTCTATTAGCTGCAGGTGCCTTAGTTTCGTTGGCAATCTCAGCAATGCCTACGGCCGCTCGCGCCGCAGATCCTGCTTGTGCCACCGCAGGAGGCGTCACTAGTTGCCAAGGTGCAACCAGCGACGGTGCTGCTTATGTGATGCAAGTACCTGCCAATTTCAATGGCGTCTTAATGCTGTATTCCCATGGTTATCGCTATCCGGTCGACATTCCTGCCGGTATTCCGGTCGTCGGCGGATACAAAGTTGTCAAAATTGCTCAACAAGGACCTGATGCAGTTGTCATCGGTACTTTGCTCAAGCAAGGCTACGGAGTTGCCGGTTCGGCATTCCCAATCCAAGGTTGGAACGCAGATGCTGGTGTCAAGAGCAATGTTGAACTCATTGGTCTCTTCCGCAAGCAATTCCCTGCGACCACCAAAGTAGCTGCTTGGGGTTCATCCCTAGGTGGATTCATTACTCAAGCACTTGCTGAAAAGCATCCAGAACTCGTTGATGCAGCAGCACCTATGTGCCCTGCGATTGGTTCAGTCGAGGCTGAACTCACGATGGCTGGAGATGTGCTTTGGGGAATGAAGACATTCTTTGATCCCACCATTAAGGCGCACAACTACTCAGCCGGTGCTGCTGGTTATGCCGAAGCGATGGGCGACCTCGTAAAGGTCTTCACTGTTCTCGGTAAGTTGCAAGCAGGAATTTCATCCGGTGCTTGGCCAGATTCAGCCGGTCCTGCTGGCACTGCACTTGCTTCGATTCCATCTCGATCAGCGCTGCTGATGGTCGGCCTCATGGCTGGCTTACCTGCTCAAAGCTCACACTTTGATGCAACATCTGGCCCAGGTTCAGCTAACACGGCGGCGTATACCTCCTTCGCATTGGCAGCTAGTCCTGCGCTTGCAGTTCTAGAGAACATTGCAAATGCTGCAGTTCTAGGAGTCATGGCAACTTACGATGTCGAACAGCAAGCTGGTGGAGCAGTCTTTGATAATTCAAAGACAGACTATTCAGCTCGTGTTGAATCAGACGCTGCAATTTTCAATGCCGCGCTTAGCGGAAGCGATGCAATTTCCGGAATGTTGGCTTTCCTCAATCCAGCAAATCCTGCTGCTCCTCGTTGGAGCGCAGATGCCGCAGCTGTTACAAAGATGCGTGCACTGGCTTCCCACACTGGAAAGATCAACGTTCCAACGATTGCGCTTGCCAGCGTGGCCGATCCAGTAACACCTGCCGGAAACGTGCAGTGGTTGGCGGATCGCTATGCAGAGCAATACGCGGCTCAAAAGGCAGCTGCCTTAAAGGAGTTCCGCACAACTCACGAATACACCGCACCTGCCAAGAACTTCCTAGCTATCTGGGCACCAACTCCAAATACCTATACCAAGTTCACGGCAACCGGCGCTCCAGATACGACCGTACCTGGCGCAAATGGAACTGGTCACTGCAACTACACCGATGCGCAAATGCTCGCTATCGCTAACTTGGTGGGAACTGCTGCAAAGACTGGCGTTCTTAAGTCCGGTGGACCGCTGACAACATTGGTGCGCAAGGCTGGGGGATTGTCACTTGATCCCAAGTTCCGTGCTCCATTGCTCAAGTTCTACGGTGAATAACCAATAGTTAGAAGGATTGCTGGCCCAGTGCATGCACTGGGCCAGTTTTCTTTTTCAACCGACTAACCTTTCTCTCGTGGCACTTCTCATTTCTGATCCAGCTTCCATGCATCGGTGGGGCGAAGAATTTGGAAAACAACTTCGTGCCGGCGATTTGATTGTGCTCACTGGCCCTCTGGGTGCAGGCAAGACCGCATTGGTTCAAGGAATAGGCAAAGCCTTGGGAATTCATGACATTACATCGCCCACTTTTGTCATCTCACGTGTTCATCATGCTGTTATTCCGTTGGTGCACGTTGACGCATATCGTCTTTTAGATAATCCGATGGCACTTTTTGACGATCTAGATCTAGATACCTTGCTTGATACCAGCATTGTTTGTATCGAATGGGGATCTGAAGTCGTAGAGCGTTTGTCGCACGACTATCTCGAGCTGGGCCTGGAATTTGGCGCAGGTGAGACCGAGCGAACAATTACCCCAACAGCGCACGGTCAACGGTGGAGCGAATTTCAATTATGACCTCTTCCTTAGTTTTAGATACTTCCACCAGCCGCACGACGGTGGGTATCGTTCAAGATGGCGTCGAGGTCGCACATTTCCATCATGACGATCCGCTTGCACACGGGGAAGTACTTCCTAAGTTAGTAGCTCAAGCGTTAGCACTGTGCCCGGTTGTTGATGAAGTCATCGTTGGTATGGGTCCAGGTCCTTTTACCGGGCTTCGGGTGGCGATCGCCTTCGGGCAAGCATTTGCGTTAGCGCGCGGCATACCCTGCATTGGTATTTGCTCCCTGGATGCCATAGTTCCACCTGCGAACATAACGGATTACGCGGTGGCCACTGATGCTCGTCGCAAAGAAGTATTTTGGGCACGTTACGAAAACGGTCAGCGGATCGGCGCGGCGCAGACGAGTTCGCCAATAACTTTGAAATTACTGGACATCCCTATTTTTGGGGAAGGCGCCATCAAATATGAATTGTCGAATGCCGAACATGATCCGTATCCGAAGGTGGGCGGTTTGGTTGCTGCCGCGCGAAATGAAGACCATTATTCGAATCCGATTTATGTCCGTCGCCCCGATGCCTTTGCCGCCCCAAAGGACGTCACCTTTCGCCCCATGAATGTCCTAGATCTAGTGACAATTTTCGATATCGAAAAACGTTCTTACTCTCAAGATTCATGGTCGATGGCGCAATTGAAGGAAGAGTTAGCCAGTAAGAATCGCTGGTATTTGGTGGCAGAGAAAAGCGGCGTGGTGGTGGGCTACGTCGGAGGGTTGTTAGTCGATGGCGTTACTGATGTATTAACTCTGACGGTACATCCAGATTTTCGTCGGCTTGGAATCGCTCGAGAATTATTGCGCCGACTCATCGATTGGTCCCGAACGCAAAAAGCTGCGGCGATGATGCTGGAAATGAGAATCGGAAACGTGGAGGCCGAACCTCTCTATTTGGCTTTTGGTTTTGTAGAAATCTCACATCGAGATAATTATTACGGCCCTGGGCTTACAGCGATCATTATGCGAAAAGACCTCACATGATCCAAGACCAACCTATTGTTTTAGGTATCGAAACATCATGTGATGAAACTGCCGTTGGAATTGTGCGTGGGCGTCATCTCTTGGCCAATGTGATTTCCTCTAGCGTCGAAGAACATGCACGGTTCGGCGGTGTTGTACCTGAAGTAGCAAGTCGCGCGCACTTAGAGGCGATGCCATCAGTTATTGCGCAGGCACTATCGGATGCCAAACTTTCCATTAACGATATCGATGCATTCGCCGTAACTGCCGGTCCTGGTCTCATTGGTGCACTTTTGGTGGGAGTCAGTGCTGCCTCTGGGCTGGCTCTTGGTCAAGGCAAACCTCTTTATGGCGTTAATCATTTATCCGCTCACGTTGCAGTAGATGCGCTGGAATCAACCGGCGACATTGCACCCGCGATCGGACTACTTGTGAGCGGTGGCCACAGTTCAATCTTGCAGATCGGCGATATCACTCGAGATGTTCGTGTCTTAGGGCAGACCATTGATGATGCCGCCGGCGAAGCTTTCGACAAGATTGCTCGAATTTTAAGTTTGGGTTTTCCTGGGGGACCGGCAATTGACCGCGAAGCAAAATTTGGCGATCCGGCGGCGATCGCCTTTCCGCGTGGTCTCACTCATGCAAATGACCTAATAGCCCACCAATTCGACTTCTCCTTCTCTGGGCTGAAAACTGCTGTGGCTCGGTATTTGGCTCAGACCCCGGACTTTGTTCGGGCGGATGTAGCCGCCTCTTTCCAGGAGGCGATTGTTGATGTTCTGCTCTCGAAGGCACTGAAAGCCTGCGCTCAATCGGGGATCGAAAATTTGGTGATTGCAGGTGGGGTAGCTGCCAACTCCAGACTTCGCCAACTCGCTCAAGCCCGGTCTGCCGCCGCAGGCATCCGACTCAGCACTCCCAGCCCCGCCCTGTGCACGGATAACGGAGCGATGGTCGCAATTTTGGGCTCATTGGCGATCGAAAAGGGGGCCAAGCCCTCGGAAATAGGCATCAGCGCCGACTCCAGCCCGGGTCTAGCCCGTGTGATTTTCTAAATTGACCATACCCCCAACCCCGTTTAGAGTTTGAGTTAGCACTCTCGCCCCGAGTCTGCTAACTCGGCAGATATATGCCGATAGGCAAAAAAGGTGCGAGGTGAAGGAAACCCTTAGGGAGCCCTGCGGGTTTGAAGTTGTCCAACTTAGATTCTTACTAGAAGGAGCGCACACATGGCCGTCGCCATCAAGCCACTCGAAGATCGTATTGTTGTAAAGGCTAACGAGGCCGAGCAGACCACTGCTTCCGGTCTGGTTATCCCAGATACTGCAAAAGAGAAGCCACAAGAAGGCACCGTTATTGCTGTTGGACCAGGTCGTTTCGACGACGGCGTTCGCACGCCAATGGATGTCCAGGTTGGCGATGTAGTTCTCTACAGCAAGTACGGCGGAACTGAAGTTAAGTACAACAACGAGGAGTACTTAGTTCTTTCGGCACGCGATGTTCTTGCCATCATCGAGAAGAAGTAACGCGCCACATGGGTAAAAGCCTATTTTTTGATGAGACCGCTCGTCGAGCAATGGAACGCGGCGTCAACATTCTTGCTGACACCGTCAAAGTTACGCTCGGACCTAAGGGTCGCAATGTTGTCATTGCTAAATCCTTTGGTGCCCCGCTCATCACCAACGATGGTGTCACCATCGCTAAAGAAATTGAACTCTCTGATCCAGCCGAAAACATGGGCGCTCAGCTTGTAAAGCAAGTTGCTGAGAAGACCAATGATGTTGCTGGTGACGGGACAACTACCGCCACAGTTTTGGCACAAGCCATGGTTAAAGAAGGTCTGCGTAACCTTGCAGCCGGAGCACAACCAATGGATCTCAAGGCTGGTATCGAAGCCGCTGTTCGTGCGATTTCAGAAGAGCTGCGCAAGAACTCAACTGCTGTCAGCGAGAAGTCTCAGATTGCAGATGTTGCAACCATCTCTGCACAAGATAAGGCCATTGGCGATCTCATTGCAGAGGCAATGGACAAGGTCGGCAAAGATGGCGTTATCACCGTAGAAGAGTCATCGACCACAGGTCTTGAACTCGATTTCACCGAAGGCATGCAATTCGATAAGGGTTACATCTCGCCTTACTTTGTGACTGATTCAGATCGCATGGAAACAGTGCTTGAAGATGCTTATGTGCTTATCTCTGGCGGAAAGATTTCAGCTCTCAATGAAATTCTTCCAATCTTGGAAAAAGTTGCCCAAGCAAATAAGCCACTTTTGATTATCGCCGAAGATGTCGAAGGCGAAGCGCTTTCTACTCTCGTCGTTAACCGCATGCGCGGAACCTTTACCTCTGCCGCCGTTAAAGCCCCTGGTTTTGGCGATCGTCGCAAGGCCATGTTGCAAGACAT
>JBAXAO010000023.1:0-20771 GCA_037142435.1 Actinomycetes bacterium
GTCTCTTGGAAGTCGGCATCGGTCTCGCCGGGGAAACCCACGATGATGTCGGTGGTGATAGTGGAATCTGGCATAGCGGCACGGACTTTTTCGATGATGCCCATATAGCGATCACGGCGATAGGAACGGCGCATGGCTTGCAAGATGGTGTCAGACCCGGATTGCAACGGCATATGCAGGTGCGGCATCACATTAGGGGTTTCAGCCATGGCGGCGATGACATCATCGGTGAAGTCGCGTGGGTGTGGGGACATAAAGCGCACGCGCTCTAGGCCATCGACGGTGCCACATTCGCGTAGCAATTTGGCAAATGCCTGACGGTCCCCGAAATCAACGCCGTAGGCATTGACGTTCTGACCCAGCAAAGTAATTTCAATTACGCCTTGGGCGACCAATGCGCGCACTTCGGTCATGATGTCTGCGGAAGGACGATCCTTTTCGATACCGCGAAGAGATGGCACGATGCAGAAGGTGCAGGTGTTGTTACAACCGACAGAGACTGAGACCCAAGCACTGAAAGCAGAATGGCGGCGGGCGGGAAGAGTGGACGGAAAATGTTCGAGGCTCTCTTTGATTTCTACTTGGGATTCTTCTTCGATGCGAGCACGCTCTAGCAGCGCTGGAAGTGAACCAATGTTGTGGGTACCGAAGACAACGTCCACATAGGGGGCGCGCTTGATGATCGAATCTTGATCCTTCTGGGCCATGCAGCCGCCGACGGCGATTTGAAAGTTAGGGTCGGCCTTCTTGCGCGGGGCCAGGAATGAAAGGTTTCCGTACAACTTGTTGTCGGCATTTTCACGAACGGCGCAAGTATTGAAAACCACCAAATCCGGATCGGAACCTTCCAGGGCATGGACGTAACCCGCTTGAAGGAGGAGGCCGGCGATGCGTTCGGTGTCGTGGACATTCATCTGACAGCCATAGGTCTCGACCGTGAAGGTGCGAGGCTTTTCGAGAGTTTCGGCTGGGTTTGGCACGGGCTTAATCGTAGTGGGGGCTAATTTTCTCGCCCAATTAAGCGGTTATTGCTAGGAAATCGAGGTGACGGCGGCTCGGTCTTGCGTGTTATTGATGGTAACCGTGATGGTGATGGTCACGTTAGTTCTACTAGGGGTGACTGACATAGGTTGATAGGAAGAGGTACCCAACGCGGCAGTAACAGCACCGGCGGTGACAGTAGTTGGAGTCGAGCTATCTGAGCATCTGGTGGATGAAGAGAAAGTAGTTCCGATTGGGCATTTCTTGTAGGTCAAGGTACCGCTGGTGGTTGTGCCGGAAAAGGTGAAGCCGGTCAAGGAATCGGTACCAAAGCTCTTTACATAAAAATACTGGGCCGCGGTCGAGTTGCCTGGTTGAATCTGAAGTGCTTGCTTGGGATTTGACGCTGCGGTGCTAGAGACGGGCGCAGCCAAGTAACTGGCGGTTGAAATCGATTGAGTTTGAGAATTACCAGCAATTGCAGACGCGGCAGCACTCGCCAGGTCGCTGACTTGAGGCGCTATAAATAACGCTCCAAGTGCTAACCCGACGAGTGCCGTCCGTGTCTTTGTCACAGGTTGTTGATTATCCCTGTGTTGTTGTGGCTGTGCGTTGTGCCTCGGTGAAGGTCCAGGTAAGTGAAGAAGAAACGCCTTGGACGGTGCCGACTGGCAAAGTTCCGTTGGTGGTGACTTCAGATCCTGCTGGAAGATCAACGACGATCTTGAGGTGAGCAACGTTGCTGGCGCCACCGGTGAGGTCAGCGGCGATCAAGGTCAATGCCTTGTCGGTCAAGAGAGCGTTAGCTGAACCCTTTGCAAGTGCAGTGGTTTCAGTTCCGGAACAAGCACCAGTGGTTGCGGTGTAAGCGACGGTACATTCCTTAACAGTGACCTGAAGACCGTTGGTGGCATCTGTGGTCAATGTGGTGGTGTTTGCATCTGCAACCTTGAAGGTCATGCTTGCTGCGTTCAGAGTTCCTGCTTGAGTAAGGTCGATGAAGCGGTTGACCTGATCGCCAGGAGCCATTGCGCTGATAGCGGTGGTAAATCCACCAGTAAGGCCAGTCTGGCCTGATGCTGCTTGAGTCAACTTCAATGTTCCGACGGATACTGATTGACCGGCGGTATTGAAAGCGGTCGCAGAGAGTGATGCAAACACTGATGATGAGATCAGGGTTACGCCACCGGTAACGGCAGTTGCGAAGATCGCAACCTTTACAACTTTTGAGCTGAGCTTGGTAGCTAGCACTGGTGAGATTCCGAACTTCATATTTTTATAACTTTCTGTTAGGTGTTCTTGAACAAGCGGAGGTGTAGTTACTACTTAGATTTTTTCTTCTCTGTTTTCTTTTCGCTCTGGTCTTTCTTCTCATTTTTGCTTTCACCTGATTTAGCTTTCTTCTTGGCTTTCTTCTTCGCTTTCTTTTTAGCCTTTTTATCGGCTTCAATTTGAGCTAGGAGCGCCTCGAATCGGGCTATCTCGGCTGAGGCAGGGCTTTGCTGCTGGATCGCTGGTTCCATGTGGATTTCTTCATCCACCTGAAGTTCATCGATCATCCGTGCTTCGGCCTTGAGCGATCGGCGAGCAAGGAAACGTAGGAGTCCAAAGGCAATGCCCACGACGAGGAGAAATCCCCCGATGAGGTTGCCTTTGTGGTTTGAGAAATAAACGATGGGGCGGCCCAACCATGGGGCGCGGGTCAAACCTTTAGGGATCATCGCCTTGGGATTGACCTTGGCAATACCGGCGTCAGAGGCAGGGTTGGCATCTCCCTTGGTAACAATCTCCATCTCTTGCCCAACTCGCTTGATAGAGATGATGCGGTGTGAGAAGAGGTCATAGCTGACGCCATTGCGCAGGATCACGATGTCGCCCACCTTGAGGGTGCTGGCGGGGACTTCCTTGGTGATCAGGAGGTCGCCAGCGCTCATGCCTGGTTTCATGGAATTAGAGAGAACTGGAGAGAAGGCCACGCCTAGGGCGGAATGGAGCATGACTGGCAAGAAGAGCGCCAAAAAGGTCATAGCTCCGAAAAGGAGATTGTTGGACTCCTTCTTAGAGACCTGTGGTTCGATGCTGCGTATCGCTTCTATCGTCATAAGTAGAAATTAACTGACGGTTCTCACGTGAACCTCACGATTACATACTCTGTGTCTAGCAATGTGGTCTAATATCAAGAAAAAGGCGGTGCTATCAAGATTTTGGCATTTACAGAACGATTCTCACGGTTACGCACAGATCTCAGCTCATAGATTTGTGGTGGCCACTAGCCGGGTGCCGAAGATTTGGCACGATTGGCGAAGTAGGGGGCTAGATACGAGTTGAAAGTTGAGAAAAGTGATTGAGCGGATCATCTAAGCGTGGAACCTGCACAATTCCTGGCGCCGTCGGGGGGCGAGAGAAAGTTGGCTTCTTGGGGCGCTTTGCCAATGATTTCAGAGCTGAGATAGTGAGCAAGAGGAAGAAAAGCAAAAACGGAATGGTCAGGACCCTATGAGTGGCGACAATTTTGACCGGGCTGCCAACAAAAGGCAAAAGAGCCACTTTTCTGGGGACCATATCCGTACGCTCGAATTGTGCGAACCGTTGATCAAGGGTTGATGAATTATCGGCCTTGGTGGCAATTTGGATCTCATCACTGATCTCACGTACCAGGACGATGCGATGGGCAACCAGAGCCTTTCCAGCGCTTGCGGGAACCACGATGATGTCGCCCTTGTGGAGTGAGCTGGCTTGGCTACCTATGGTGACCATAAGTTGCCCCGGTTTTAGGGCAGGGCTCATGGATTCATCCGGGATGGGTGAGACCTGAAATCCAAGGACGGTGTGGGCCAAAAGCGGAATGAGCACCAAAACCAAGAGGATTGCGATCGTGACGCTGCCGCCACTCCGACTGGCCAGATGTGATTTGTACCTCTTTTGGGAAGACATAGCGGTGAAAATAGGTGGCTAACATCACGTCAAACTCACGCCGATATATCCTTAACCTACCAAATGGACAAAAGGTCCAGACACGAAGCCCAAATACGTCCATTTCTCTTTTGTTCATCTAATGCAACCAAGCGCAATCTGCGATTTTGCGGTGAGATTGGGTAGTGGCAAGTAGAAGCACGAGGGGAAGGGGAAGAGATGACTAATCAAAATTCTCCGACCAACATTCTCCTGCTCGAAGAGGAACCTAATTCGCTAGCAGCATGCCGCAAGTTGTTAGCCGAAGGCAATTTCCAACTGACTGTAACCAGCAATGTTGATGATGCGAGCAGGCTTTTTGGTAAAAATAATTTTCATATTTTGTTTATTCACGTCGCAAAATTTCCCAGTCCCAATTTAGATTTTTGCAAATGGGTCCGCAGTCAATCCGTGGTGCCAATCGTGTTAGTTACCGATCGCAGCGCATATGTCACTGAAGAAATGGGCTTAGAAGCAGGTGCTGACGATTACATCGTTCGCCCGGTGAGCGAAAAGATTATCTATGCGCGGGTTTCGCAGCAGCTAGAGCGCAGTAAACGCGCATCTTCACAACCTACTCAGCACTTGGAATTCGAAAACCTTAGGCTCGACTTGATCACGCACATATTTACTGTGAACCAAACTCAAGTCATGCTCACCGCAACTGAATTTTTAATTATGAGATTATTTATGAAGCAGGCTGAACGTGTCTTCACCCGCGAACAAATTTTGGAAACGATCGGCATTGGCGAAGGTCCGGGTACTGATCACATTATTAACTCGCATATTTCACGGTTGCGGATCAAGGTTCGCAACAATGGTGGCCCTGAAGTTATTACGGTGATCCGCAATATGGGTTACAAATTCGCCAACGAAAAGAAGACAAAGAACTTCAAACTCGTTGTCGGGGAAAAAGCCAAGAGCTTTACATTGATCCCATCTCACGAAGAATCCGATTAGTAAGGCTGTGATCGAAGCCCTTGCGGGCTAGCACAGAATGAACCCGGCGATAAATAACATCAGGGTCGAGATGTGAACATGAACGATATTTTCTTTCGGCCAATTGGTAAGCCATTTGATATTCAGCATCCTCATCAACGTCAGAAATCGTTTCATCGATAATGTCCGCGGAGACTCCCTTAACGCGCAGCTCTTGCGAGATGACGCGCTTAGATAATTTCTTTTGGCGCTGGCGGGATTCAATCCAAGCCTTGGCAAATTCGAGGTCATTGACTAAGCCTTGAAGTTCCAGGCTGTCGAGAACGGCATGAGCCGTTGCTTCATCAATCCCCCGCTTTTTTAGATGGGTAATGAGTTCGGCCCTACTGCGGGCGCGAGGAGCAAGTGCGTTTAAGGCAATGCTCATCGCGTCCGAGTAAGAGTTAGGCTCGAGATCTATAGTGGCCATTAACGGTTGAAGTACGGGGCTTAGAAGTCGACTTCGGCGGTTGCCTCATCGATAGCTGCGGCAAGTTCGGGATCGATTGCAACGGGCACGTAATGCGCGCGAATCTTGGATTCGATGTCATTGGCCAAATCAGGATTGTCGATCAAGAAAGCACGGGCATTCTCTTTACCTTGACCCAATTGATCTGACTCGTAGGTGTACCAAGCACCGGACTTCTTGACGACGCCAACTTCAACGCCGAGGTCAATAAGCGAACCTTCGCGTGAAATACCAACGCCATAGATGATGTCGAATTCGGCTTGCTTGAATGGCGGAGCCATCTTGTTCTTGACGACCTTGACGCGAGTACGGTTACCGACTGCTTCTTGGCCATCCTTCAAAGTTTCGATACGACGGACATCAAGGCGAATCGAGGCGTAGAACTTCAGCGCCTTTCCACCAGTGGTGGTCTCGGGTGTTCCGAAGAAGACGCCGATCTTGTCACGCAATTGGTTGATGAAGATGGCGGTGGTATTGGATGAGTGGAGTGCTCCGGTGATCTTTCGTAGAGCCTGGGACATCAGACGGGCCTGCAAGCCCATGTGAGAGTCACCCATCTCGCCTTCGATTTCAGCGCGTGGAACCAGCGCTGCGACGGAGTCGACGACGACGATGTCTAGTGCACCGGAGCGAATCAACATATCCATAATTTCAAGAGCTTGTTCACCGGTGTCGGGCTGTGAAACAAGAAGGGCATCGATATCAACGCCGAGCTTCTTGGCGTACTCGGGATCCAGTGCGTGCTCAGCATCGATGAATGCGGCGATGCCGCCGTTCTTCTGTGCGTTAGCGATTGCGTGCAGCGCAACGGTGGTCTTACCCGAAGATTCTGGTCCGTAAATTTCAACGATACGGCCACGAGGTAATCCACCAATGCCCAGCGCGATATCAAGCGCAATAGAGCCGGTTGGGATGACTTCCATGACCTGTGGGCCGCGATCGCCCATCTTCATAACAGAGCCTTTACCGAATTGACGCTCGATTTGGGCAAGGGCGGTATCTAGGGCTTTGGTGCGGTCTGCGGTTTTTCTATCTTCTTTATCGATAGCCATGAGAACCTTTCTAGGGTCGTTCGTCTCTTCGGTCCAGAAGGTACGGAATACCACCGACGGCACGAAGGCTTCTCGTGCGGAAGTGTGGAACCGCTCTGGTTGGGCATGAGTAGAGTATCCGAACATCTGTTCGAAGTCACCCCTATTGGGGATTCCGACACGCTGAAATCCTCTGGTTTGCCTGGCTCGCCCCGTCTCTTTACGGGATTTAGGTAAGTTCGCCCCATGACACCGCCGTCACGAAACTTGGCCCTGGAACTCGTTCGAGTTACCGAAACCGCAGCGATAGCTGCAGCGCGCTGGACCGGGCGAGGTGACAAGGATGGCGCCGATGGCGCGGCTGTCGATGCGATGCGCCGAATGATCAGCACCGTTTCTATGAATGGCATCGTGGTGATCGGTGAAGGCGAAAAAGACAATGCCCCGATGTTGTTCAACGGCGAAAACGTGGGCGATGGCTCTGCCCCCAACGTTGATGTTGCTGTTGATCCTATTGATGGCACAACGCTTGCGGCCAAGGGAATGAATAACGCGATCAGCGTGATTGCGCTCGCCGCACGAGGCGCCATGTATGACCCTTCAGCTGTCTACTACATGGAAAAGCTTGTTGTCGGTCCTGAAGCAGCCGATGTTGTAGATATCAACGCGCCTGTCGCCGACAACTTAAAGAAAGTCGCAAAGGCAAAGAACATGCACGTCTCAGAATTAACAGTCGTGATTCTCGATCGCCCCCGCCACGATTTATTAGTTGCCGATGTTCGTGCAGCCGGAGCGCGCATCAAATTCATTTCCGATGGCGATGTTGCCGGTGCCGTTATGGCAGCGCGCGCCAACACAGGTATCGACATGATGATTGGCATCGGTGGAACTCCGGAAGGAATCATTGCGGCCTGCGCCATGAAGTGTCTGGGTGGTGTCATTCAAGGACGCCTGCACCCACGGGATCGTGAAGAACGCCAACGCGCTCTGGATGCTGGTCACGACTTGAATCAAGTATTAACAACAGATGATCTAGTAAAAGGCGACGACATATTCTTTGCCGCCACCGGTATTACTGATGGCGAATTATTGCGAGGTGTCCGCTTTCATGACCATGGTGCACATTCTCAATCCATCGTTATGCGCTCTAAATCCAAAACTATCCGAATTATCGAAACGGAGCACCCTGCCGAATGAAAAATACTGAGCTACGCCGCGCACTAGGAATGGAATATGTAGGCACCGCTCTACTTGTTTGCGTGGTTCTGGGTTCGGGAATAATGGCTACAAACTTGACGCAGGATGTGGGCGTGCAGCTCATCATTAATGCAATCCCGGTCGTGGCATTCCTTTTTATATTTATTCGAATTGGATATGAAGTCAGCGGAGCGCACTACAACCCAGTCGTTTCGCTGATCGCCGTCATCAATCGCAAGATGACCTGGAAAGTTGCTCTCGGGTATCTCATCTCACAAATGATTGGCGCGCGGACTGGTGCGCTTTTGGCCAACGCGATGTTTCATCACAAAATCATTGAAACTTCCTCACATACGCGTGGAGGCTCCGCGCTTTTGTTGGGAGAAGTGGTAGCAACCGCTGGCCTCATTTGGGTCATTCTTCAGTTCGGAGATCGCGAAGCCGTCGTCGCTCCAACGGTTGCGGCTTGGATCTTTGCTGCATATTTTTTTACTTCCTCAACATCCTTTGCCAACCCAGCAGTAACTTTCGGCCGAATCTTTTCTGATTCTTTTGCTGGTATCGCGCCCCGATCTTTCGTAGGCTTTGCGCTAGCGCAAATAGTGGGAGCACTTGTCGGTCTGGGTCTCTATCGAGGTCTGACAAAAAAGTAATCTCGACCAAGTGCCGCCCCATCTTCACGGGGAGTGGTGGATATGTTTGATCGCGGAAGCGGTGTTGCCGAAAAAGTCGCCACGCTCTTCACCGCTGAACTGCCGATTCGAATTCGCGCTTACGATGGCAGCGCATCCGGAAACCCTCATGCAAATGATGCTCTTGAAATTAAATCTCCGCTGGCGCTGCGTTACATCCTTAGCCACCCTGGCGATCTTGGTCTGGCACGTGCATATATCACTAGCAATCTAGAGGTCGAAGGCGATTTCTATCAAACCCTGTTGCATTTAAAGGATCACATCAAAAAGCCATTCGAATTTGCTAGCCTGGCAAAACTGGCCACAGCCGTTGGGTCGACTGCTTTTATTCGGCCGCAGATTCCACAGGAGGAGGCTCCCCCGCGTTGGCGCCGAGGGGCGCTTCATTCTCTCAATCGTGACCGCTCTGCAATTCATCACCATTATGACGTCTCTAATGATTTCTACCGAAACTTTTTAGGTCCTACCATGGTGTATTCCTGTGCACTTTTTGAAGATGAGTCAGTATCCCTGGATGCCGCCCAGATAGCGAAGGTTGATCTCATCTGCCAAAAGTTAGATCTCAAACCAGGAATGCGTTTGCTCGATATTGGCTGTGGTTGGGGCACCTTGGTGCTTCATGCGGCCAGGGAATATGGCGTTACGGCGCTGGGGGTAACGCTGAGCACCGAACAACAACGATTGGCGCGCGAACGAATTGAAGTTGCGGGATTGTCCGACCAGATTGAAGTTCGACTGCAGGATTACCGAGATGTAAGCGATGATAATTTTGATGCGATTTCTTCGGTGGGAATGAGCGAGCATGTCGGAGATAAAGAGTTGGACGGCTATTTTAGTCTTTTGCGTCGGCGCATCAGCGATGAGGGCAGATTATTGAATCATTGCATTACCCGTCAGCGAGGTGGCTTACGTGCCCGGAGTGGGGCATTCATTGATCGATATATCTTCCCCGATGGCGAATTATCGGGACCAGACCGCGTGGTCGCGGCGCTAACGAACAATGGATTTGAATTGCGCCATAGCGAAAACCTGCGCGAACATTATGCATTGACATTGTCCAAGTGGTGTGAAAACTTAGTAGACCACTGGGATGAAGCTGTAGGTGAAGTCGGGTTAACCCGAGCCCGATTGTGGAATCTGTATTTGACTATGAGCCGCATTGGTTTTGAAACCAATGGAATTCAGATTCATCAATTCTTGGGAGACCCGGCGATTGCTTCAGGGAAAAGTAATTACCCATTACGTCCTAATTGGTCGAACTAGTTAACGAAACTTTGCCGGCATCTCAGGGTTGTGCTTGACCACAGCTTTCCAAATATCGCCGGGCTCTTCACCAGCAGCGAGCGCCTCATTAACGGTGCGACCGCGAAGTTCGGAATGAACAATGTCACGCGCATAGGTATCCGAATCAGAAAAATAATCGTGTAAGCGCGAGCGCAGTTCAGTAATCCGCATATTTAGATATTAAATAAGAGCGCGCGCAATTTGATCAGCTTGGGTGCGCGAATCGGTCTCGCTGAGAGGTGAGGCAATTTGCCCCATCAACCAATGCAAAACCAATCCGGCATTTTCACTGCCAAATGCCCGGGTAAGGGATTCTGATACTAAGGTCCATAACGGATGGTTTGAGCGCGTTACAAATTTGGCGATATCTAGTGGATCTGTAACGACCATACGACGCAGTGCCGGATCGCCAGCGATTTCGCGCGAAAGGTCATACAACGCATCGGCTTTGGTAGACGCTTTAGTGGCCACTGCGGCTAGACGAAGAATTTCAGATTCAACCAAAGTTAAGAGCATCTCTTCTTTATCGCTGAAGTGGTTGTAGACGGTCGCGCGCGAAACTTGTGCAGCCTCGGCGATATCCAACATATTGGATTCGTAGCTACCGACTTTGGCGATAACGATTTTGGCCCCAGCCAAAATGGCCGTGCGCGATCGTTGACCAGTTGCCATTTGGCGAGCGTATATGGGTTGCGAAGACGACACGTTAAGCCGCGTCGCGGGCCACAGTCAGAACAGGAGTTTCCAGGCTCTGGACATGTACGAGAACTTCACCTAAGACGCTTGAGAGCGAGAGGTTGAGGGCGGTGCAGATGGAATTTAGGAGTTCGGAGGACGCTTCTTTCTGTCCACGCTCGACCTCGGAGAGATATCCCAGGGAGACTCGGGCAGATTTAGCGACATCGCGCAAGGTGCGCCCTTGATCCATGCGGGCAGTGCGCAGCGTTGAGCCGACAGCGGTGCGGAGAAGTGTCACGGGGCAAGGATACGCGCAAAGGTGGCCAGCGCGCTTTCTATAGTCAACATTCTTATCTCGTGGCGAGTGCCCGAAAGGTTTAATTGCACAGCCGTGGTGCCCTGCGCGCTGGCGATGGCTACCCAGACGGTACCTGCCTTCTGCCCATATGCCCTTCCAGGCCCGGCCACGCCAGTCGTCGAAATGGCGAAGTCGCTCTTGAATTGTGCGCGAGCAGATTCGGCCATGGTGATGGCAACAATTTCAGAGACGGCGGTGTGTTTGGTCAAAATACGCTTGGGAATATCGAGAAATTTTGTCTTGGCTGGATCGGAGTAAGTGACCAACCCACCTAAAAAGACTGCCGAAGAACCGGAAACATCGGTGAGCGCCCCAGAGAGCAGGCCGCCCGTGATGGACTCCGCCGTGGCGATAGTTTTCTTCTTTCGCTTGAGGATGCGGACGATCTCAACGGCCAGTGGATTTGGAGCTATGGCTTTTGGGCTCATTTGGTCAGCACCTTCTTGAAATAATCAAAACCGGTGGTGATCGTCAAAATCACGGCCGCGGCCATAAAGAGATCGCGTGGAATAAAGAGCCAATGGGGCAGCGGCAGAATAAAGAAGCCCACACCAAAACCTTGCAACATAGTTTTTAGCTTTCCGCCTTTGCTGGCCGGAATCACGCCATCGCGGATAACGGCAAAGCGCAGAACCGTCACGCCAATTTCGCGCACCATGATGATGATCGTGACCCACCAAGGAAGATGATGCAGCATCGACAGCCCAACGAGGGCGGTGCCGATCGCAGCCTTGTCAGCAATGGGATCTAACAGCGTGCCAAAGCTAGTGATTTGCTGACGTGACCTGGCAAGACGCCCATCGAAGAAATCGGTAAGGCCGACGAGGAAAAAGCCAACCCAAGCAAGGATGCGCCATGTGGTGTCTTCTCCCCCATTTTTAAAGAGAGCATAGGCACAGAAGGGCAGTGCTAAAAATCGAAGGACGGTGAGAAAGTTAGGAAGGTTGGCGAGCTTGCCTTGGTTAGCAGTCGTCATAGTGGCGTCGCCACTAAATCTGCACCGGCCACATCTGATACAACTGCATCAACATATTCTCCGACGCGATATTTTGAACGCGATTGAATAAAGGTTGAGCCATCGACTTCAGGACCTTGATGGTCAGCACGACCTTCTTGAAGCTCTTCATCTTCAATCAGGACACGGACTTTTTGTCCAACACGTTCTTCGGCGCGCTGGAAAATGAGTTCATCTACTAGCGAGGACAAGGATTCAACGCGAGAGTGAATGAGGTCTTCGTCAACTTTATTCTCGAGAGTAAGTGCTTCGGTTTTGTCTTCATCGGAATATCCAAAGACACCGATGGCATCTAATTTGGCATCAGAAATAAAATCAACCAATTCCTGAAATTCTTCTTCGGTCTCGCCTGGGAATCCCACGATCACATTGGAGCGAATTCCGGCCTCAGGAGATAAAGCGCGAATCTGCGCGATGAGGTGCAAGAATTTTTCACCATCGCCAAAGCGGCGCATTCGGCGCAAGGTAGTGGCGCTGGCATGTTGGAAGGAAAGATCGAAGTACGGGACGACTTTCTCGGTCGAGGTCATCGCCTGCAGCAATGAGGGCCTAACTTCGGCAGGCTGCAAATAAGAAAGACGAATCCGTTCGATGCCATCGATTGCGGCCAGGTCAGGCAACATGCGCTCGAGAACTTTCAAATCACCGAAGTCTTTGCCATACGAGGTGGTGTTCTCGCTGACCAAAAAGATCTCAGAGACGCCTTGATCGGCTAGCCACTTAGCCTCATCGATAATTTCGGTGGGGCGACGGGAAATAAACGAGCCACGGAACATCGGAATGGCACAGAATGAACAACGGCGATCGCAGCCGGAGGCGATTTTTAGAGGCGCAACGGGAGATTTTTCTAGGCGCTTGCGCAAAATACGCACACCCTGCCCCAAGGGCTGAGCAACGTCGGCAGCGACTTCGATGCGGGCGGCTTGGCGTTCGGCTGGAGAGATAGGAAGCAAAATTCGGCGATCTTGCGGGGCGCGAGCGGCTACGGAACCACCGCTAATAATGGTGTTCAGTCGGCTGGAGATATCGACATAATCATCAAAGCCCAGGATGGCATCGGCTTCGGGAAGAGCATCTGCTAATTCTTTTCCATAGCGTTCGGCCATGCAACCAACGGCTACAACAGCTTGGGTTATCCCATTACCTTTGAGCGAATGTGCTTCCAACAAAGCATCGACTGAATCTTTCTTGGCACTTTCGATAAAGCCACAAGTATTAATCACGGCGACTTCGGCAAGAGCTGGGTCATCGACGAGCGTCCAACCATCGGCAGCAAGCCGGCCGGCTAATTCCTCGGAATCGACCTCATTGCGAGCACAACCTAAAGTCACCAACGCAACGGTTCTGGTTTGAGTGCTCATTGGAGGTATCTTATCGAAAGCGGGTCTTCCCGCCTGTCTTTAGCCTTGAGCGGAGGAGCCAGGACCGAATTGCAGGTGAACAACTTCACCAGTGGCACCTGGAGCGCCAGCAAATTGGCCATTGACCGTTAAATTAACGGCGCCAGCGTTACCAATTACAAAATTAAGGGCCTGATTATTTTCAAATGATTGGGTTTGACCCTTAGACAATTTGCCGGCAAATACTTGAGTTCCAGAGCTGTCGGTGACTCCCAGCCATGTGGATCCGGCGCTCGCGTCAACCACAACCGTTACCGCCGATGTCTTGGTGGCGACAACGGGGTTATCAGAAGGAGTGTTTACCGGAGCTGGAGTATTTGACACCGTTGGTGCAGCTAGCGCAACAGTTGCAATTTTTTTGGCGGTGTTGGTGTGAACAAAACCTTTGACAGTTGGAACAAGCACTAGCAATGCCAGAACACCAGCGGCGACCATCGAAAGCGTCTTGTACGAGAATCCAGATTTTTCACTTTTTGCTGGAGTGGCAAAGTTTTCAGTTAAGAGATCAATCATCGGACGATCGAGTTCGCCTGTGGTGGTTTCTAATTCGACGATTAGAGCATCGGCGTCGGTATTAACAAGTTTGGCAATAGTGCGGATATGTCCGCGGGCATATGCAGTACCGCCGCAGGAGGAAAAATTATCGTTCTCGAGATCGGTGATTACATTTTGGCGGATGCGAGTCGCATCAGAAATTTCCGCGATGGAGAGACCAGCGGCCAAACGCGCTTGTTGTAATGCAGAACCAAGAGACACGGGAAGAACCTCTTCAACTATTTACACGTGGGGAATGGATAACGTGAGGGTCAAAGGGTAAAGGCTAGGCGCCTGGTATATCAAGCCGGCCAAATGAACATACGCTGAATTACAAGTTTCCTTGCAATTGTTCGAGAACATCTGGCATCTGTTCGGCGTTGATGAGCACAATTCGAGCCTTCGAACCCTCGGATGGGCCAACGATTCCTCGGCTCTCCATCAAATCCATCAGACGACCAGCCTTGGCAAAGCCGACACGAAGTTTGCGTTGCAACATCGAGGTCGAGCCGAATTGGGTCGAGACTACGAGTTGGACTGCCTGGAGCAAGAGATCTAGGTCATCTCCGATGTCATCTTCGATGACGTGGGCTTTTACCGGAGCTGTCAGGTCAATGCGATACACCGGTTGCAATTGCGTCTTCACATGATTGACTACTGCTTCGGATTCACGTTCGGAAACATACGCACCTTGAATGCGAACAGCTTTGCTGGCACCCATTGGCAAGAAGAGACCATCACCTTGACCAACTAACTTTTCGGCGCCGGGTGTATCCAAGATAACGCGTGAATCAGCCAAGCTGGATGTTGCAAAAGAAAGTCGCGAAGGAACGTTGGCTTTGATCAAACCAGTGACGACATCAACGCTGGGACGCTGGGTTGCAATCACCAAGTGAATACCGGCAGCGCGAGCGAGCTGGGTAATACGAACAATGCTCTCTTCAACTTCTTTTGCTGCGACCATCATCAGGTCAGCAAGCTCGTCAATAATAATCAGTAAGTAGGGATAAGGCTCAAGGATGCGTTCGCTGCCGGCGGGCAGGGTAACTTTGCCAGCGCGCACTGCTCGATTGAAATCATCGATGTGGCGAAATCCAAAATTAGAAAGATCGTCGTAACGCATATCCATTTCGCGCACGACCCAAGCCAAAACATCGGCTGCTTTCTTGGGGTTGGTAATGATTGGCGCCATCAAATGAGGAATGCCATCGTAGGAAGTAAGTTCTACGCGCTTGGGGTCGATCATGACCATGCGAACTTCATCTGGAGTCGAACGCATCAAGACTGAAACAATCAACGAATTAATCATCGAAGATTTACCAGCGCCTGTTGCACCTGCAACTAAAAGGTGCGGCATCTTGGCCAAGTTAGCGCAGATAAAGTTTCCTTCGACATCCTTACCAAGCGCCACGACCATAGGATGAGATTCATTGATCGCAACCGAGGATCGCAACACATCGCCCAAAGCAACTATTTCACGGTCGGTATTAGGAATTTCAATACCCACAGCAGATTTACCAGGAATGGGCGAAAGGATGCGCACGTCACCGCTGGCAACTGCATATGCAATGTTCTTGGAAAGAGCAGTGATTGCTTCAACTTTTACACCACCTGCGAGTTCAACTTCATAGCGAGTGACGGTAGGTCCACGCATAAAGCCAGTTACGCGACAATCGACATCGAATTCTTCAAATACTTGAGTTAACGAGGCAACAACCACATCGTTGGCTTTGGACTTGGCTTTAGCCGGAGGCCCCGAACGGAGCAGGTCCATAGGCGGCAAAATGTAAGGTTTGTCGGAATTAACAATCAGCTGATGAGCAGGCTTCTCTTGAGTGGGCTTGGGCTCAGATCGCAGCGCCACGGTAGGTTGAGATTCGCGCGGCATAGCCACGGTGAATTCTTTGTCGAAATCGCCCTCATCGAGCTCTTCCTCTTCATCAAGGGCAGTGTCGAATTCTCGTACTAGCGGCGTATCAAATGCCGGAGTTTCAGAGATTTCAAAATCATCATCAATTCGCGCCGCGCGAGCATCGGCAACCTTGCCGCTAGACCAGTGAAAGATTGCCTTGATCTTGGCTGCAACTTGCGAAACTGGGGTCGCGGTAACGACGAGCAATCCAAAGATGAAGAGCAGAATCAAAATCGGATAAGCCAAGATTGTGGTGACCAAACCAACTAGCGGAGTCGAGATGGCATATCCCAACCATCCCCCACCTTGGTGCAAAGCTTCGGCTGAAGTACCGGATGAGCCATTAATAATGTGCAGCAGTCCGGTGGTTGTGGTCAGCAGAACCAGCGTTCCGATGATGATCCGTCCGGTCGCTCTAGCTTCATCTGGTGTGCGGAACAAGCGGAATGCAAAATAAGCAAAGACGATCGGCATCAAAATGCCCAGGCGTCCCACCGATCCATAGACGCCAGAATTAATTGCCCGACCCAAGAAGTTATTGATGTGAAACCAAGATCCAGATGCGGCAACTAAAGCCAAAATAAAAATGAGAAAGGCGTAGCCATCGCGTTGATGGGCGGGGTCTAAATCTTTAGCCCCGCGGAAGATGAAGCGGATTCCGCTGCCAATTGCCTTTGCAAAAAAGCGCCAGACGGCGGCCAACCCTCGCCCGGTTTGGGCGGCAGGTGACTTTTTTGTGCTCGCGCGAGCGCGTGACTTCCGTTTGGCCATAGTGACCTAAGCCTAAAGATTGTTCTTACGGTGAGCCCTATCGGCGCGCCGCTAAACCTCAATCACAACAGGCACAATCATCGGCTTTCTCCGATGCTCTTCCCCTACCCAGCTGCCCACCGTACGACGCACCACCTGCGAGAGTTGATGCGTTCCGTTAATGCCATTAGCCACAGCAGTAGCCAGCGCCTTTTCGATCATGCCCTTTACTTCTTCGAAGAGGCCAAGATCTTCGGTAAATCCACGAGCATGGATATCGGGGCCAGCAACGATCTTGCCACTTTGGGAATCGATGACGACAACAACCGAGATAAAACCTTCTTCACCCAAGATGCGACGGTCTTTTAAGGAGCTTTCGGTGATTTCACCAATACTTTCACCGTCGACGTAAACAAATCCAACGGGAACAGCTCCTGCGACATCGGCATAACCATCGGCCATATCAACAACGATTCCGTTATCGACCACGATGGTATTGGTGCGTGGCACACCGGTCTTGATGGCAAGTTCGGCATTGGCACGAAGGTGACGCCATTCGCCGTGAATCGGCATGACGTTCTTGGGCTTGACGATGTTGTAGCAATACAACAATTCGCCAGCAGCAGCATGACCAGATACATGCACCATCGCATTGCCTTTATGGACAACGGTGGCGCCGAAGCGCGTGAGTTCGTTAATGACCCGATAAACCGGGTTTTCATTTCCAGGAATCAGCGATGAAGCCAAGATGACGGTATCGCCTTTGCCCACACGGATCTGGTGATCGCCATTGGCCATGCGCGAAAGCGCGGCCAGTGGTTCGCCTTGCGAGCCGGTGCAGATCAAAACAATTTGATCGCCATAATCATCAATGTTCTTGGCATCGACCATGATGCCTTCAGGCACCGTTAGATAGCCAAGATCTTGAGCTAGTTTCATATTGCGCACCATGCTGCGACCTACCAAAGCGACCTTGCGCTTGTGAGTATGAGCCACATCGATTACTTGTTGGATGCGGTGCACGTGAGATGCAAAGGAAGCGACGATGACGCGGCGATCGGTGGACCTAATGACGCGATCTAGAACTGGGCTGATTTCGCGCTCGCCGGTGGTAAAGCCTGGTACATCGGCGTTGGTGGAATCCACCATAAAAAGATCTACACCTTCAGCGCCCAGACGGGCAAAAGTAGGTAGATCTGTAATGCGACCATCCAAGGGCAATTGATCCATTTTGAAGTCACCGGTAGCAAGAACGACGCCGGCTTCAGTCTTAATGGCAACAGCTAAAGCATCCGGAATTGAGTGATTGACGGCGATGAATTCAATGTCAAAGGGACCAAACTTTTGGGTCATCCCGGCTTTAACTTCGACTTTTGGTGCGGTGATGCGACGCTCTTTCAATTTTGCATCGGTAAATGCCAAAGTCAATTTAGATCCAACGATTGGAATGTCAGAGCGTTCGCGAAGCAAATAAGGCACTGCGCCAATGTGATCTTCGTGTCCGTGGGTCAAGACGATGGCGACGACGTCGTTCAAGCGGTCGCGAATATAAGAAAAATCAGGAAGGATTAAATCGATTCCCGGTTGGCTCTCTTCTGGGAAGAGAACTCCGCAGTCAACAACGAGGAGTTGGCCTTCATATTCGAAGACCGTCATATTGCGACCGATCTCCCCCAATCCGCCTAAAGCGACGATGCGAAGTGTCTTAGGTGCAAGTTTCGCGGGATAGGGTAAATCGGGATGTGGGTGATTCATTAGTTGATGTGGACTCCACCTGCTCGAAGGTCCTCCCGCAATTGCGCTTTCTGCGCATCGGTGGCATCGACAAGTGGCAATCGTGTAGTTCCGCCAGGTAGACCGAGCATCGTAAGCGCAGCCTTAGTCAATATCGCACCTTGGGTGCGGAAGGTTCCGGTGAATACCGGCAATAATTTTTGATGAATTTCAAGGGCGCGATCGGCGTTTCCGGCAAACCAGGCATCCAACATTTCGCGCAAATCTTGGCCAACGGTATGGCCACACACCGAAACAAAACCAACGGCGCCAAGAGAAAGAAGCGCCAAGTTAAGAATGTCATCACCTGAGTAAACCGGTAAGCCGGTGCGCTTAATCACCCAAGAGGTTGACGCTGGATTTCCCTTGGCATCTTTGAGAGCAACGATGTTGGGGACTTCCGCCAAGCGACAGATGGTGTCTTGCTCGAGCTCGACGCCGGTGCGACCAGGAATGTCGTACATCATTATCGGAAGATCGGTTGCCGAGGCAACGGCACGAAAGTGGGCCTCGATGCCGGCTTGCGGAGGCTTGTTGTAATAAGGAGTGACGATCAGCAAACCGTCAGCACCAGCGGCTTGCGAGCGCTTGGCTTGTTCGACGGTGTAGGCAGTTTCGTTATCGCCGGCGCCAGTAAGCACCTTGATGTGAGAAGGAACTGCTTCCTTGACAACGCGAATGATTTCTAATTTTTCTGATGACTTGGTTGTGGGTGCTTCGCCGGTGGTCCCGTTTACAGCAATTGCATCATGACCATTAGCAACTAAATGCAGGGCCAATGTAGCAACGCCATTCCAATCGATAGCCCCATCCTTGTCGAACGGAGTCACCATTGCGGTGATCAAACGTCCAAAGGGCGGCTTAATATGCATACGCTCACTCTATCGTGAGGCGTGGGGGTGATACCTAACTATTTCAGGGAGCAACTCGATAAAAGCTCGAAAAGTTGGCTTTTTACGGCGCTATTCGGCCGGATTTTACGAATGCACCATAAGTAATGGGCATTAATTCCGCAAAAACAGCCTCCATTTTCTCAGCCACCATTTCGATTTCACGTTGTGGATAGCTGGGGAAATGCGAACCTTCGCGGGATGTGCGCAGGGAAAGAAAGTTCATCAATGCGCGGGCATTCATGGTGACATACATCGAAGAATATAAAGTCACAGGAAGTACGGCGCGGGCAACTTCACGGGCAACACCTGATGCCAAAATCTTTTGATAACTTTCATAGGCAAAGGTGCAGCTGGCCTTGATGGTAGATACCGTTAATTCATATTGTTCTTGGGTACCTTCTACAAATTCGTAGGCACCAGTTTTACCAATTTGAACGAGTTTGCGCTCTTTACTGGGAACATAAAAAACTGGACGGAGTTCGCGATAGCGACCGCTCTCCTCGTTGTAGGAAGCGATGCGATGGCGCATGAATTCGCGGAATACAAAGATGGGGGCCGAAATAAAGAAGGTCATCGAGGTGTGCTCGAAGGGGCTTCCGTGGCGCTCGCGAGCTAAATAGTTAATCAAACCTTCAGACCTGGAAGCATCCGATCCCACAGCTTCCAAGGAATTCTCGCCCGCGGTTGAAACCCTTGCCGCCCAAATCACGTCGGCATCGCTAGCTGCATGCTTAACCAGTTCAACCGTCATATCCTCACGGAAAACGATGGGAAAGGCTTCATGGGCTACTAAAGAATCTGGGGTCTGGGCATCGCTCATAGCCGTGACCTTATCTAGTGGTTATGGGGCTCTTTGGGATTAAGGCAGAATATCGGCGTGTCAGTGAAGCGCGATTCCCTCAGCATCGGAATTACAGTCGGAGCCTTCGGCAGCGCTTTTGGGGCGGCCGCTATCGCCTCCCATTACACCGTGCTCCAAGCCTGTGCCCTCAGCCTTCTGACCTTTTCGGGCGCCTCTCAATTCGCTGTCATCGGAGTCCTGGGCTCGGGTGGTGGCGTCGCCAGCGCGATCGCAACCTCATCCCTCTTGGGTATTCGTAATGGGCTGTATGGCGTGCGCATGGCTCAACTTCTGCACGTAACTGGCTTCAAGCGTGTTGTCGCCGCCCAAATCACGATCGATGAATCCACGGGAGTAGCACTTTCCCAAGATGATGAAACCGCAGCGCGAACTGGTTTTTACTACACCGGCACCGCCGTCTTTATCTTCTGGAATATCTTCACTCTTCTAGGTGCACTGGGCGCAAATGCTCTAGGCGATCCTGCGGCCTGGGGACTAGATACTGCCGTGCCTGCCATTTTCTTAGGGTTGGTCTGGAATCGATTGAAGAGTAAACAAACCTGGGCGCTAGCTATTTCAGCTTTGCTTCTGGCACTGATGTTGACACCGATTGCCCCTGCCGGCGTTCCGATCATGGCAACCATTGGTTTAGCAATCATTGTGGGGTGGCGCGAATGAGTGCGCAATGGATCACCGTTATCGGGACTTCGTTTTTTTGTTATGCCTTTAAGTATTTGGGTCATTCCATCCCAGCAAGTTGGACTAACCATCCACGCGCGCAACGCATTAACGCATTCGTACCAATCGTCCTCTTAATGGGATTGGTAACAGTGCAATCCTTTACCGAGAAAACCAAATTGGTAATCGATCACCGCGCTGCCGGAATTGCCGTTGCGTTTGCGGCGCTCCTGGCAAAAGTGCCATTTCCGATTGTGATTATTCTGTCGGCCGTTTCCTCAGCCTTGGTGTATCGACTAACTTAAAGTCTGGAACCTGCAGCCGATCCCCCAGAAAGTTTTTGGGATAGCCAGAC